>JAILDK010000008.1 GCA_024689485.1 Fibrobacter sp. | reverse complement strand
CCGCTCGGAAGCGAAATGGTCCCGGCGATCGTATTTGTTTCTTCGGAACTTCCGCCGGCTACATGCGTAGAACAGGCGAAGAAAAGGCCTGCGCCTAAAATCGGAAGCGTCGCAAACAGAGTCTTCATCGGCTTCATGCGGCACCTCCTTCGACGGCGGAAGAAAGCTTTTCCGTCAGCGGAAAGAACTGCACGTTCAAACGGTAAACGCGGTCCGTTTCCGGAGATTCCGTCACCATGTTGGCAATGCGACGGCGAAATTCTGCAATTTCTGCACGGATTCTCGGCAGAATATTTTCGGGAACGCCGAGCGTCAAACCGGAAATGTCGCGGTCTTCGACAGGAACCGTATCCAAAGCTTGAACGGCGAGTTCGCCCATTTGGCGGTGCATGTCGCGCACGGCGAGCGAGGGCATTTCCAGGTTGCCCGTTGAAATCTTTTGATTTGTCTGCGTAAAGGTTCCGTCTGCGTTTTCAGAAAGAAGGCCCGCGTTCAAAAGAACCTGAATCGACTTGCGAATTTCTGCAGCGGAACTTTTGAAGGTCAGCTTGTCGGCGACTTCGGAAACCTTGGACTTTGCCATGTGCGGCAAAGCTTCGCGCAGCACCGGAGAAACCCAGGATTCGTAATAATCGTACTGGTCTTCGCCGACGATTTTCACCTTGTTCGACTTCGCAATCGAACGGAGCTCTTGGAACAAAAGCTTCTTTTCTTTCGCGTCCTTGCTTTGGTTCATCGCCACGAGAATGCGGAAATATTCCACATCGGCGCCGACGAGGCCTGTGGCGTTTGCCACGCGTTCCGTTCCGGCTTCGGAAAGGTTCGCCTTGCCTTCGATCACGAGCTTTAAAAAGACGGGGGAGCTGTAACCGGCGAGCTTCGAAAATTCACGGAACGAGAAACCATAGGGCTTTCTTTCTTGATAGAAGTCCTTGAGAAATTCTCGGAAGTCCGAATATTGCATCACCGGTTTCATACATCTAGAATATATACTCTAAAAATCGAAAAAGCAATAAAATGATGATACAAAATCTTTGAAAAATCCACAAAAACAGCAAAAATAAAGCAAAATATGAAAATACTCTAAAAATCTATGATACGAAAAAGCCCGACGTCCATTTTTCTAAATTTAAGGCAAACCATCCACGGAGATTTTATGATTGAAGAACGTTCTTCCCTTGTCTATGTCACAGGAAAAGGCAAAATTGAACAGCCGAAGCCTGTGGCGGAACGCCCCAAAACGGATGGCGTCGTGCGCATCCTTTTGAAGCGTCTCGGTGGAAATAAAATGGTCAGCGTCGTCACGGGCGTCGATTTGGACGCAGATGCCCTCGCGGACCTCGGACGCGATCTCAAGCGCAAATGCGGAACCGGGGGGACAGTCAAGGACTTCCAGATCGAAATCCAGGGCGACAAGCGGAATGTGCTCAAAGCAGAACTCGAAAAGCGCGGCTATACGGTGAAACTCGCCGGCGGCTAAAGCTTATCGGTTGGATTCAAAAAAAGAAGCCCGCTAGATTCTGGCGGGCTTTTGCTTTAGGGTAAGAAATGACCTGACGGCATTTTAGGAATGTGAAATTTATGGGCATAAAAAAAGACCCCGATTTCTCGGGGTCTTTAAGCTGCCTCAACTGGACTCGAACCAGTGACAACCTGATTAACAGTCAGGGGCTCTACCAACTGAGCTATGAGGCATCGCGGTGACCCAAATATAAAAAACGAGAATTTCTTGTCAAGGGGGTTGTGTGAAGTTTTTTCACTTTTTTCAATTTTTTTGACTTTCTTGACGCTTCTTCGCTTTTTCGCGGGCGGTTTCCCCGATCAAATTCAGGTTCTTCCACTTCAAAAGCTGAATCTTGTTGCCGTTTTCGTCGTACATGGCGATGCCCTTGGTGTTGATCGCCTGGATCAGCTTTTCCATTTGGGCAACGAGCGTGTTGACCTTTTCGACGGTTTCCTTCGTATTCAAAAGGTTCTGTGCCAAGGTATCGGTTTCGACGGCCTGGGTGATGGCTTCAATCTTTTCGATGCCTTCGGATAAGCCTTGCAGTGCACCGTGCGCCTTGGCGATCGAAGAATCGGCTTGGGCGGTAATCGTGCGGATGGTGGAGTCGGCTGCGTCTGCGGTCTTGTTGATGGTCGCAGAGGCGTTTTCTGCTTGATCGAGCACTTCCTGGATTTTCTTGCCGGTTGAACTCGTGGTCTTTTCTAGCCCGTTGAGCAAGCTTTCGACAGTCTGCATCGCTTCCTGGTACTTTTGGGTGACGCTTGGTAAGGTGTCGTTCCCCGAAAGAATGGTGAGGATGGCGTCGCGGGTGACCATTACCTGGTCGTGCAGTTCGGTAATAAAGCGGAGCGATTCGGTGATGCCCGGAACGAATTCGCCTTGGAACACGTGATCCTTGGGAAGAACCTCGCCATCGCGGGCGCGGATGAGTTCAATTCGGCGCTGGCCCATGAGGGCGAATGCGGCGTTGCGGAATCGGGTGCCTTCATGCAGGGTAATCGGTTCGTCAAAGACGACGGTCACACGGGAGCGGTCGCCGAGCCATTGTACATCGCCGACGTGTCCGATCGGGTAGCCGTTTTCGGTCATCGGGTCTTCGGGCGAAAGGGAGCCGAGTTCCTGGAAGTCAATCGTCGCCTGGGTAGAGCTTTCTTGATGCGCTTGCCACATTCCGAATGTGACTCCCACGATAATTAGAAGGAGAATAGCAAAAGAAATGTAGCCTAAGGCTTTGTCCGAGATTTTCATACAGGGAGAATATAATTTTTTGAACGCATCAAAAGGCGGTTTCGGTCAAAAGGAAGGCGCTATCGGACGCAGCAGCGGTTGCGTCCGCCTTTTTTCGCGTCGTAAAGGGCCCCGTCCATGCGGTCAAGCAAACTTTCGTACGTGTCGTTTGCCAGGACTTCGGTCACGCCGATGCTGATCGTCAACTTTTGAAGCGGCGGAAGAGGAGTGCTTTCCACTTCTTTTCGTAAACGTTCGGCGAGGTTCAGCGCACCCTTGACCCTTGTATTTGGCAGAATGCACACAAATTCTTCGCCGCCCCAGCGTCCCACGACGTCGCAGGATCTCATGGCTTTGCGGATGATGTTGGACATGTGCGTTAAAACGAGATCGCC
>JAILDK010000002.1 GCA_024689485.1 Fibrobacter sp. | reverse complement strand
CCCCGTCGAAAGATCCCATACTTCCGTCGAAACATACACGCGAGCGAGTCCCTTGTTGCCCGTATTCGTTTCAATCAAGATTCCAGCGGAATCGCCGGAAGACGAGCCACAGCCCACGAGGCCAAGACAGAAAGTCACCGCTAAAATGGCGGCATGCACCCATTTACCAAAGCATCCCTGAAACATAAGTCCCCCTTAAACCGCACCCTTGTTTTCTTCGGCATGAAGATTACTGAACACATGTAAATTAATATGTTCTACTTCTGTTGGGGATTCCTGATCCGCAGAAACAATCTTACGCACCTGATCTTTGAACTTTTCCGCCGCTTTTTCCACCAAAAGACGCGCCTTGGGAGAAACCGCAAACGTAAACGTTGTCATATCGCGAGATTCCACACCCTCGGATTCCAGAGCCTGTTTGGAAAGTTCCAGGCACTGTTTTTGATACTGCAAGACCATACGGCTCTTGCTCTGCTGCACCGTGGCGAGACTTTCCTTCGTCGGCTTCCAAAAGCCACGATCGTCCTTGCGAATCAAGGACATCTTCTGCATCAGCGCGAGACTTTCGCGCAAACGCTTTTCCGAAACCGGCGGGAAAATTTTTTGGGCGAGTTCCGAAACGTCATCCGACACATCCATCACTTCAAGAATCGCATAAACAGTGCTGTTGTACCAATTTCCAAAAAACGTGTAGCTGTCCGGATCGACGAGCGCCTGGGGATTTTTATTCAGTCGCATCATCGCATCAAAAGCCTGTTCTCGGACTGGAGCCGTTTTGCCCTGGTCAAAATCGACCATCGCCTCAAAATACTTCGCCTCGTTTCCCTTTAAGCCAATCACATGAATAAAGCGTTCCCGCATATTATCGGTCACCCGCTTTCCGTGGACGACGTCGTTAAAGTAACTGCGGGTATTGGGAAGCCCTAAAAGATTGCAAAATTCAGTACGCGAAAAAGACGGTTCCACAGCCTGCCGACTCTCCTGATACTCGGCAAGGAATTTGCGAAACTTCGTAAACTCATAAATGTTGGCGAAAGCACTCATACACTCAAATATATCAAAAAATCATAGTACAGTGAGTAGTAAACACGAAAAGGTTCCATCCAATGTGACATAAATCAGTCTTCTAGGCTCCAAAAGTAAACTTTTCTCCCGCTTTTTTGGAGCGCTTGCATTTTTCGTTTGCATTTCTCTCTGTTTCATAGTACATTTTATAGTACACTTTGTAGTACAGAAAACTTTTTAGAAGGACGGTATCCATGAATGCAATGAATTATCTGACAGGCCTTAGCTTCGCTGCATTCGTCAGCGCCATAACAGCCGCCTACGGAGCCGAAAGTTACAAGTTCGACTTTGGAGAAGGCCCTGTCGCTAGCGGTTACACGCAAATCAAGCCGACGACCCAGTTTAACGAATCCCAAGGCTATGGTTTTGAAAGCGCGAACATCTACTCCGTAGACCGCCTTTGGGATGATGAACTCACCACGGACTTTTTGACCTCCGATGCAGACATGATCTTTTCCGTCGTCGTTCCGCAGGGCAATTATAACGTCACCTTTATTTTAGGCGACGGCGAAAACGAAAGCGAAACCACCGTCTGGGCGGAAAACCGCAAACTGATGCTCGACCGCGTCACTCTCGCCGGAGGCGTTTTTAGCCGTCAAACGGTCTCGCTCCGCCGCATGGAAACAAAAAGCTTAGACGGTTCCGTCACCATGAACATCAAGGACCGCGAAAAGGATTACCGCACCTGGGATCAGAAGCTCACCTTTGTAATCCGCGGCAAAGCTCCTGCCGTGGCGGGCATTGAAATTACCCGCAACGATGATGTGCAAACCCTTTGGCTCTGCGGAAATTCGACTGTCGTCGATCAGCTTTACGGGCCGTGGGCCGGCTGGGGGCAAATGGCTCCATCCTTCTTCAAGTCGAGCCTCGCCATTGCAAACTACGCGGAATCCGGACTCACCGCAAGTGGCTTCTACAGCATGAAACGCCTCGCCAAGATTCTCGCCGAAGTCAAAAAAGGCGACTACGTCACCGTGCAATTCGCCCATAACGATCAAAAGAACCAGAACGACGTCAATAATTACGAAGCGACCCTTACCAAATACGTGAACGACATCCAGAGCAAAGGCGCTATTCCGCTGCTCATCACATCGACCGCGCGCCAGGGCGAACTCGACCCCAAAACCGCAGTCGGCGGGCTCCCGGAACGCATGCGCGCTCTCGGTAAAAAGCTCGGTGTCACGGTCCTTGACTTAAACCAGCACAGCATCAACCTGCAAAACGCCCTTGGGAACAACAAAGAAAAGATGTACATGTACACCGCAAAAGACAAAACCCACTTTTGCGAATACGGCGCTTATGAACTCGCCCGTTCGATCATCGAAGAAATGAAGGCAAAGGTTCCCGAACTCGCCAAGCATCTTCGCGACGATCACGAAGCCTTTGACTCCAAGAAGCCGGACGCCCTTGAAGTTCTAAACGAGGCCAAAGCTCCGATTACCGAAGGCGGCCTCATTTCCGCCGAATCAAGCAGCTCTTCTGCAGAAGAATCCAGCAGTTCCGCCGAAAGTTCGAGTGCGGCCCTGCAAGACATCAACACGCTCCAGGCAGAAGACGGAACGCTGAGTCGCGACGCCGTTTTTGAAGACAAGCACACAGGCTTTAACAGCAGCGGTTATGTGAATTTTGCTGCCATCCAAGGCTCTGCCATTACCCTGCCTGTCACCGTTCCCGCTTCCGGCATTTACACGGTCGTACTGCGCTACGCCTTAGGCGGAAACGACGCCAGCCGAAGCCTCGCCATTTCAAGCGTTAAAACGACGCCGCAAAATCTCACCTTCCCCAATACAGGCGACTGGGCAGAATGGAAGACCATCGAAATGAGCCTTGAACTTCCTGAAGGCTCTAGCAACCTTGTCATCGCAACGGAAAACGGAGACGGCCCGAATTTGGACCAAATCTCGCTCACCGCCAAAGACATTTCTTCCAATGATTCCGTCGCAACAGATACCTCGTCTACAGACAGTACGGTAAACGAAAGCAACAAAGCGGATTCCACCTACAGCGGCATCACGGCAAAGCAACAATTCAAGGCTGCAACCGTTACAGGCGATCTCCACGGAAACGTGTTGAGTCTAAAAGGCATGCCCTTGGGCGTTTGCAATATCAGCGTCTTTGATTTGCAGGGCAACCGCCTTGCCGCCTTCCACAACTTCAGCGGAAACGAACTCGAAGTTTCGCTCCGCAAAGGCACTTACCTTGTGAAAGTGACCCAAGGCAAGGAAACCCTCGGCGTATTCAAAACGGTCAAGCATTAACATCTCACCACACATCAAAAAGCTCGGTCCATCCAATCGTTTGGGCCGAGTTTTTTTATTTGAATGTGCGCAAAAGCGCTTTTTCTTCGA
>JAILDK010000056.1 GCA_024689485.1 Fibrobacter sp. | reverse complement strand
TAGAGCTTTTTGAGTTCGGCGACAACAGATTCCGCCGTTTCAAAATCAAAGTCTTCTACCGCGGTTTTAAGCTGTTTAATAAGGTTCATCCGTTCTTCGTCATAGCGGATGTGCTCAATTAGCTGTAAAGCGGCTCGACAGCCCGCTGGAATGGCGTCGTGAATCGACGGTTCGATGGTTTCGAGCATTTTCTGAAGCTTCGTCATCGCTTCTGGATCTTCCACCAGTTTTTCTTCGTGTTCGCCTAGGGCTTCGGCGGCGAGCGGAATCGCTTTGCGCAAACGCTCGATCAGCTTTTGAAGCAGTTCGGTGAGCTTCATCCATGGGGTAAGCGGAAGCTCCTCTTTTTTCGAGGTAATCTTGTATTCCAGTTTTGCGGACTGTTCCTGCAGCTGCGTACAGCCAATGGTCCCGGCGATGCCTTTTAAGGTATGGGCCATGCGGGCTGCGGAAGTCAGGTCTTCTGCTTGGATGGTCTCCTGAATTTTGGAAATATAGCCGTCAAAGTCATCGACAAAGCGACGGATCACTTTCAAATAAATCGTCTTACTGCCTGCGGAGCGGTACAGCCCGAGTTCCGCGTCAAAATTCGGAATCTTGTCAAAGGCGACAAGGAACGGATCTTTGGTAATGCTGACTTCTTCTTTGGACGTTTCCAAGGAGTTTTTGTCGCTCACCTGCTCAAGCCAATTCGAAAGTTCCCCGTAGAATTCTTCGGGGTCAATCGGCTTTGTAACATGGGCGTTTAGGCCTGCGGCGAGGCTCTTTTCCTTATCGCCGCGTAAAGCGCGTGCGCTCATGGCGATAATCGGCAGAGAATTCTTTGCAGAGTCTTGCAAGGCGCGGATCTGCTTGGTGGCTTCAAAACCGTCCATCACGGGCATTTGCAGGTCCATCAGAATCAAGGAATAGTCGTTCTTTTGCACAGCGGCGACGCCTTCTTCGCCGTTGTTAGCGATGTCGGTTGTGAGCCCGACGCGGTTCAAAAGTTCAATCGCGAGTTCTTGGTTCAGAGCGTTGTCTTCGACGAGCAAAATCTTTGCCGGCTTAAAGTGGAAATTCTTTTGAGCCTTTGCCTTGTGAACCTTGCTTTCTTCGACAACGCGGAGTCCGAGGGCCTCTTCCAAAGTCTTTTGCAGATCTTCGACGAGGAAAGGCTTTGGCAGGTAACGCTTGAAGCCCGTTTCGATCGCTTCTTTCAAGTGCGCTTCGTCGTTCAGTTTGGAAATCGCGATTAGAGGCGGAACGGTCATTCCGGAATTTTGCATCTGCTTCACCAGGGAAACGGCACCGATTTCGGACAGCGTCCAGGCGAGAACGATTGCGTCATAAGGCTTTTCCGCGCTGGACTTGAAAAGTTCAAAGGCTTTTTCTGCAGAGTTTGCGAAGTCTGCTTGTACATGCATCGTCTGCGCCATCTTTTCGAGAATCGAACGAGAGGCTTCATTGCTTTCTGCAATTAAAATGCGCTTATCCTGGAGAGGTGAAATTCCCTTGGAGGCAGGGCGGTCCACCACATCAAAAGTAGCTGTAAAGAAGAAGTCGCTTCCCTTCCCCGCTTCGCTCTTCACCTGCAATTCGCCGCCCATCAGTTCCACGAGAGAATGGGAAATGGCAAGGCCTAAGCCTGTTCCGCCGTATTTGCGGGTCGTGGAACCATCGGCTTGCGAGAACATGTGGAAAAGCTTTCCAGACTGCTCCGGAGTCATACCGATGCCCGAGTCGCTGACGCAGGTGTAAATCGTTACCTTGGAATTTTCGAGCTTCTTCAGCTCCATCTTCAGCACGACCTGTCCCTTCTCCGTGAATTTTTCCGCATTGTTGATCAGGTTCGTCAAAATCTGTGAAAGGTGCAGCGGGTCGCCGAAAATACGTTCTGGAATTCGAGAATCGATATCGGCTAAAAGCTCAATCGGCTTACCGGCAATGCGCACCACCGCAATCGAGAGCACGTTCGAAACCGTTTCACGAATGGCAAACGGAATATGCTCCATGTCTTGCTTCTTCGCTTCGATCTTCGAATAGTCCAGAATGTTGTTGATAATGCCCAAAAGCGATTTTGCCGCATAAGAAATACGGTCTAGGTAATGCTCCTGCCGCGGAGAAAGATCGGTAGAAAGGGCAAGGTCCGACATGCCGATAATCGCATTCATCGGTGTGCGGATTTCGTGACTCATGTTGGCGAGGAATTCGCTCTTTGCCTTCGTCGCATCCTTGGCTTCCTGTTCCGCTTTGATAATCGGTGTGATGTCCGTGATAAAGAACAGGTAACCGATGCTGCTCGAATCCTTGGAAAGCAAAACGGATCCTTGTCCGCGACACCAGATCTGCGCCCCACTGCGCGTCGGAAGTTCAAAGTTCGCACTCCAACCTGTTCCATTTTCAAGAGCGGCGAGAGGCATTTCCAAAATTTTCTGCGGAATGCCGACATTCGTCAGCTCATCATAAGGCTTGCCGATCAGTTCCGACGAGTTCACGCCTAAGACATCTTCAATCCGCTTGGACACATAGGAAATTTTCAGTTCGCTGTCAAAAATGATGATCGTATTCTGCGACGACGCCATAATGGAATCCAAAATGGAATCCTTGCGCACCGCCGAAGTTTCATCGGATACGAGGAACAGATAGCGGACAGAGGCGTCGTCTTCAATCAAAAGGTTAAACGAAATATTCAGCCAAACGATGCGACCGTCCTTTTGCTGCACCACGATCTGTGTCTGCCCAATTTCACTTGTCTGCGGCGCGGCCGACTTTTGAGAGTTCAAAACAAAGTCTTTGAATTCCGGATTCGGAATGATGTCCCAAAGATTTTTGCCCTGAAGGCTTTGCCAATCCGTATCGCCGGTTACCGTTGCAATGCTTGAACTCGCCCGCAGAACTTGGAACTGGTTATCAGTGAGAATCAAAGAGAAATATTTACTGCTGAGAATCGCGTCGAAAAGCGTACTCGAATTCACGCTGTCGGTAAGATCCTTCGAAATCATTCGACGGAAAAGAATTTTACTTGCGATCGAAGTAATGATCAAAAGGAACAGAATGCAGCCGCCTGCAAACACCATGAAGTTCCAACTTTTTTTGCTCAAAAGCGCTTCGGTTTTGCTCTGCGGGATGATGTAAACCAGGTGCAGCGGAAGTTTATTCAGCGGCGCGACCATTGCTGTGTACTTGCGTCCGCGTTCATCTTCAAACTGAAAACTGGAAACCGCGGAAGTCGCAAGCGAGTCGATGTTGTAATGCTCTTTTGCCGGCGTAAAAAGCGTGTAGATACTGTCGAGAGTAATTTCTCCAAGGCTCGTCTGGTATGGGAAATAGGTATAGACGCTATCGCTTTCGCTGTTCACGAGCATCGTGATTCCCCCGCTTTCCTTGGACAGCAGAGAAAGGGTCGAACGGAAGTTGTTGACGTCAATATCTTCTGCGATAACACCCTGAATGCGGTTTCGATTTTTCCATATAGGAAGTGAAATCGTTAAAACGCGGCGTTCTGCACCATAGTTGATCGTTGGGCCGGAAACGGCGAGACCTTTGTTGCGGCTAGGTTCCAAGTACCAAGACTTGGTACGGAATTCAAAATGGTTTGGATCGCGCTTTAGATTGCGTGCGCTGACAAAAGAACCGTCCGCGCCACCGTAATAGATGTCAACGTTATTCTGCTTTTTGAGCTCGGCAAGAAGTGTCGATCTTAAATTGGACGGAAGCCGGTGAGAAATGCGCCCGTGGAATTTTTTGAATGGGGCTGTATAATTGTTGATCTTTTGTTCAAAGGACTGAGAAATCTGCTGCAGGGTTTTGCTCGATTCCTTGTAAGCGGTTTCGAATAAAAAAGACCGCATGTAGGAAGTAAAAGCGATGAAGCAGAGGATCATCGCTATCAACGTCGGCAGTGTATAAACCCAAATGATGCGAGAACTGAGCTCCCGCTTTCTCTTTCCTTGACCCATCACTCTCCAAACGACTTATAAATTTCTGGCAGTTCATCCGCAAAGGTGTCAAAGGCTTTGACGACTTCGGGATCAAAATGTTTTCCGCTTCCTTCGTGAATAATACGCAGGGATTCTTCGTGAGGAATCGCATCTTTATAAACACGCTGGGAAACGAGGGCATCGTAAACATCGGCAACCGCCATAATGCGAGCGCACAGAGGAATCTCTTTTCCGGAAATTCCCGTCGGGTAACCCGAACCATCCCACTTTTCATGGTGGAACTTCGCAATGTTTGCCGCAATCACGACCATCGGATTGTTGTGCAATTCCTGCGTTGCAGAAAGCAGCACCTGATAGCCGAGAATGGTATGCTTTTTCATTTGTTCGCGTTCTGCATCGGTCAGCGGACCGGGTTTACGAAGAATGCCATCTGTAATGCCGACCTTGCCGATGTCATGCAGCGGAGCTGCAATCGCATATTCTTCGACGATTTCTTCGCTCGGAAGTTCCGCCTTGAATTCTTCCATTTGACTCATCGCCTGGGCGAGCTTTCGCACCACAAGCTGAGTTCTGCGCAAATGCGTTCCCGTTTCATTGTCACGGAATTCTGCAAGGGCTCCCAGACTAGTGAGCATCACCTGCAATGTCTTTTGCAAGTCTTTGGTCTTTTGAGAAAGTTCACTTGTGCGTTCTGCGACAAGATCCGAAAGATGATCGCGGTAAAATTTACGCTCCAGCTGATTGCGAATGCGCAATTTTAAAAGGCCTTGATTGAAAGGCTTTGCGATATAATCGTCCGCACCGAGGGAAAGACCCTTCATTTCGCTTTCGCTTTCGGCTTGGGCGGTCAAGAAAATCACGGGGACATCTTTGCAACTCGGAATTTCCCGTAAACGACGGAAGGTTTCGTAACCGTCCATTTCGGGCATCATCACGTCGAGCAAAATCAAATCGGGAACACTGCGTTTGACAAGTTCCAACGCTCTTTTTCCGCTGAGCGCGACGTGGATGCTGTAGTTTTCCTGTGCGAGAGCCCCTTCCAACACCTCGATATTTGGCTTCGTATCGTCGATAACTAGAATTTGAGGCTTCCGTTCTTCCATATAAGAATAATCTATTCTGTTTTATCCGATTTGAACAAAAAAGGCAGAAAAGTTTATTCTAATATGGAATATGTAAGTTTTGGACTAAAGGTCTTTAATGACCATGATGCCGCTGCGTTCGATCTTCGGGAACGGCTGCATGCCTTCGCCTCCCTTACCCTTGTCGAGAATTTCCAAAAGTTCACCTGACGAAGAGTAAAGATGGAGTTCCCACGGACCAGCCGGAGCGTTGAAGTAACCGGAGTTCTTCTGCACGTTACGCTGGAAGCTACAGTTGAGACGGTCGGTCACACTGCGCGCCTGCACCAGGGAAACATCCGAAAGAGTCCAGCCGACCGGGCTTCCACCCATGTCGAAAATCAGGACCGCATTTTCATCCGTCGGTTCCTTCATGGTGAATTTCCAGCTAAAGTCCTGCCAGCTTGTAGAAAGGTCGAGGAAACGTCCATTTGCGTACGGCACATATTCCGAAGTCGCACGCTTGATGTCCACGTTCAAAGTACGCGGCTTGTCTGCCTTGGCGCGCATGCTGAACACATAGGTGATGCCGTTGCGCAGCGGCAAAGACTGCTTGAACTGCAAATTCCAGGTTTCCTTGCCGGCTTCCTGAATCGAGAAATGCAGCATACCGTCCTTGATGTCGGTCTTTGCTTTTCCGCCCCAGAAGTCTGCGGTCCAGTTTTCAAGGCCATCCGAGAAGTCGCTGTTGGTAACGAGATTGCGACCGCGGTCCAAAATGCCCGTGCTGAAATCTTCGTTCTGGATAAAGTTCGGAATCACGCTCGTATTTTGAATGCCGAGCGGACTGTCAATGCAAACTTCCTTGCCCCAGCTGACGAGAGTGTTGTAGGAACTGTGGGTCGTCATGTCCATTTCCGGACTGTCGAAGTTACCCGGTCCCCAGCTCCAAGCGAGCCAGCCGATGTCCAAACGTTCCGCTTCCGCCATAATGAATTTGTACGGAATTTCGCGAGCGCCGTTGACAGCGACCGGTGCAAATTCGCCGATGATCAGCGGAATGTTCTTCTCGACGGATTCTTCGAGAACGCCTTTGACGCGGTCCTGGACGGTTTCGTATCCCGTCGCCTTTGGATCGTGCAGTTCAGAGGGCCACCACATGTGGAGGTCAAAAATCAAATTGTGTTCCGGGTCAATGGAAAGGAGCTTTTCGCCTTGGCCCAAAATGTTGTTCGGATTCTTTCCCCAATCATCGGCGTCGATGATCAGCGGAACGCGAATGCCTGCGGCGCGCATACGGGTAATGGCCGAGGAATAGGCTTCGAAGAATTCTTCACCGCTTTCGATTTCGCCACCGACTTCGTTGCCGATATTCACCAAGAGGTATTCCTGATGGTCGTGGATCAGCTGCAGGGATTCTTCGCGGGTCCAGTAATTGACAAGTTCCGGCAAGCGGTTCCAGTGGCCCGTGGCATCGTGAAGTTCAACAATCGGAATCATGCCGTTGGTGATGCTTTCATCGACCAAGCGGTAAAGATCCGCGATACGGCCGTGCATGTTCCAAACGATACGGACGCAGTTCGCACCTGTCTTTGCGATTTCAGGAATGGATTTCCCTTCGCGGTCCGTCCAAATAAACATGTGGTTGATGCCGCGCAGAATAACCTTTTCATTATCCTTCGTATAAAGAAAACGTCCTTGAACAAAAAATCCCGGTTTCGAATTGCTGACCTGTTCCATTGGTAACCTTCAAAAAGAAATGATTTCTCTTTCAAAATAAGAAAATAAACAAAAGGCAAGGTAAAATCACCTTGCCTTTTGTGTAAAACTTAGCCTCGGATTCGCTTAGTTCTGCGAACGGGTGTCGAAAGCGTACTTTTCCTTGTAATAGCTGAGCATTTCGTCTGCATTGCGGAAAGCTCCACTGCGAACGGCGCTGCGCACTTCAGGATCGGTGCGGACCATCTTGCGAAGACGGGAATCCACGTCGCGGAAGAAAAGGTCGTTCGAAGCCTGGTCGATATTCTGCTGATTGTAGTTCAAGTGGTAACGGCGTTCGAGCATCTGGAACAATTCCGTTTGGCACTGATTTTCTGGAGGATTCTTTTCGAGGATCGGTTCGTAGCACTGGGAGATGTAGGACTTCTTCAGGTCCACGATCATGTTGTCAATTTTTGGGATGTTCCGGCTAGTGTCGTTGTGTGTTGCCACTTCTGCAGTAGGAACACGGGTAGACGAGCAGGCAGCTGCGAAGATTGCCAAACCTGCAATAGCGAGCGAACGAATTGTCATGAATACTCCTCTTGTAATCCTAACCCAGCCGAGTGTAAAGTTACCAAATTCACCGCAGAAAGTAAGGGTAAATTTGTAATATTTCACTTACTCCTTTTGAATGGAGAAGTACCAAGTGACAGGGTTCACAACTGTATATCGAATGTTTCCTAAACGCTTCTTGCCATTCTTGTCGACAAGGCCTGTAACAAGGTGAACGTGCGGTCCTGTCGTATGTCCTGTTGTGCCGACTGTTGCCACAGGATCCCCTTGCATCACATTTTGTCCGTCCAAGTATAAGAGCTGGTCGCAGTGCATAAAGAGCACCACGTGCTTCTTGTCGGCGATGCCGATGACGATACCACCGCGTTCATCTTGGAAGGTCCACGCTTTTCCGCTGAAAGGAGCGAGAATACGTGCGCCCGAACGGCTTGCGACGTCCCACGCCGGATGCAGACGCACGCCCGGTGCCGCTTTCGGGTGGTAAAGTTCCGTCACGTAAGCGATCGAGTCGGCGATAATTCGGGTAAAATATTTCCACGCCGGAGCGATGGAATCGTAAGACGGATTCGTGATGTTGTCAGGAATGGAAAAACGGATCGAAGTTCCCTGCGGAGGAATATGCAAACGATCTTTTTTCCAGGAATCCTTGGAAAATCCGTTCTTGTCCAAAGTCTCGGTTACGTAAGAGCTTAAGACGGATTCGTTTGTAACGACGGCGGTAAAACGGCCCACGGCATAACGGGCGATGCGTTCAAAGGATTCCGCGCCGTTGAAGGTGTAATCGAAATAAGGCGCGTCCGAATACATCGCCATTTCAGACTTCATATTGCGCATCATCGACGGAGGCGAAACCAGCTTGGACGGAATCACAAATGGAATGATCGCTGCGATGACGCACAAAGGAATGAAGAATTTGCGAAAATATTTCGGGAATCCGACAAGCTTGTTTTCGCGCAAAATGCGAATCTCTAAAAGAGCTCGGAAAGTCGAAGCCGCCGCTTCCGGACTTGCTTCCACATCTTCTGCCGTAAGGAAAGGCTTGAAGATGGATTTCGAAATGTGATCCTTCAAGTGGCGGAAATTCTTCTGTGGAGGCTTGGGCGCGACCCACCAGAAAAAGTTCGGGTCGAAAGGTCCGAGCGCATCCAAGTCCGCAAGGAGATCGGAATCGAGTTTTTCCCCGTTTGCAGATAAAAGAATCGCCATGCGCATGGAGCAAAGAAGCTTCCCCGCTTCTTCATCGAGGCCTTTTTTGAAGAGGACGAAAATCGTTTTAACGCCAGCGGCCTGCTTTTCTCGAAGCTTGAGCAGAAAATCCCGAGCCGGGCCTTCAATCGAAGAATATTCGACAAAAAGAAAAGGCGCATCCCCGCACAGGGAATGCGCAAATTCTTCTAATGATTTTTGGGCGTTGCAAGACTTCGACGCGATGATTCCGACAAAAGAACCTCGGGCGATCAGCGAATCGAGAACCTTGCGTTGCATGTACCCGAAAAATTAGATAGCAGCCGTTTTCTTAGCCGGAACCTTGCAGGCGCAGCGCGGATAGCTGTGCATCTGAGGAGGAGCAGCGACGAACTTGTCGATCATCGTGTAGAGTTCTTCAGAGGAAGCGTTCGGCGTCACGATCATTTCCTGACCGCGGAGAGCGCTGCGACCCTTAAGCGGTTCAAAACGACGAGCACGGCTCACGACGGCGAGCGGAACGGTTTCGAGAACCGGGATCAGTCCGAAATAACGGAACAAGCTGAAGTTCTTCTGCCAGGTGAAGCGTTCAACGAGAAGACCGAAGGTGTTCTCCGGGAAGCCCTTTGCTTGCAGGAAAGCTTCACCAGACATGGTCACCAGTTCGTGATTTGTGGGAAAGTTATTGACGAAAGCGGCATAATCACCCTTGAGGTAAATGTCGTCGCAAAGGAAAACAAATTTCATAGAAGTCCCGTTGTTGAACAAATTTTAGCTTAAAATAGTTAAAAATCGCTTTTTTGTCATTGAAAAGCGATTTTGGGACAATATTCACCGGTTTTTGAATAATCCGCTTTTTTGCTGAAAAGAAATTCAGCAGTGCGACTCCCCTTTCGTAACTTGTTGCGAGTCAAGGACTTATCTTCTAAAATGTGCGAAATTTTTAAAATTTCGCCGTTTTTGTGTCATATTTTTGTCTAGAAATTGTGGATTTTCTTCAAAGAAAACGGTCCATGTTTCGTAATAAAAACTTTATATTTGGTGACGTCCATCACCTTTGGCTTTTGGGGTCTAAAAGTGGTGAATCGGATGTGTAGTGGTTATGACGGGTCGGACCTCACCCTGTGGTTGGATTTCGTCATGGATTGATCTTATTGGAGATCGTAAATGAGTCAAAAGAAATCAGTATCTGCATTGTTTTTAACAGCGGCAGTGCTTGCTAGTGGTGCATTTGCACAAGATGCCCCGCAGGAAGCTCAGCCGGCTTCTGAAAATAATCCCCCATCCCTGAATGGCATTCCGGGAGAATCGATTCAAGAAGGTGGTAAATTCGCCCCCATTAAATTGGATGAATTTGTCAGTGATCCTGAAGATGCTCCTGAAGCTCTTAAGTGGAAGATTACCGGTAATAAGAATCTGGTAGTGAAAGAAGACAAACACGTGGTGACCATTCAGGCCCCGAACCAATATTGGAACGGTTCTGAAGACATCACGTTTACTGTTACAGATACAAAGGGTGCTTCGAGCTCTGAAACCGTGAATTTCACAGTCGAATCGGTGAACAACCCGCCGGTCGTTTCGAAGATCCCTGACCAGACGATCGATGAAGGCAAGAAGTTTGCCCCGATTAAGCTCGACAACTATGTTGAAGACGTCGATCATCCGAAGGATCAGATCGCTTGGGAATATGAACTGACCCCGATTGCAAAGGATCAGGCAGAAGGCGAACTCTCCGTCGAAATTTCGAAGGACCGCATCGCTAACGTCGTCGTTCCGGATACGAACTGGTACGGCGCATATAAGATTACGTTCATTGCGACGGATGGCGAATACGCTTCCGCTAAGACCGATGCAAACTTCACGGTCAATCCGATCAATGACGCTCCGATCGTTCAGAAGGCTCCGGATCAGACGATCAATGAAAAGGAACAGTTTGAACCGATCAACCTTTCTGACCTCGTCAGCGACGTCGATGATGACGTTTCGAAGATCAAGTGGTCTGTTTCTGGCGGAAAGGACCTGAAGGTCAAGATCGACAAGTACGGCGTTGCCGAAGTCGTCATTCCGAACGAAAACTGGAATGGCCCGACCGAAACGTTTGAATTCAAGGCAACCGATCCGAAGGGCGCTTCTGCAAGCTTCAAGACTTCTTTCACGGTGAAGTCTGTGAACGACGCTCCGGAATTTGTTGAAATGATTCCGGATCAGACAATCCAGGAAAAGCAGCAGTTCCAGCCGATCGATCTCAGCAAGTATGTCAAGGATATTGACCACAAGTTCGAACAACTGAAGTGGGAATTCTCTGGCAACAAGGATCTCAAGGTCCAGCTTGCGGGTAAGACGGCAAAGATTTTGATTCCGAACGCTCTTTGGAATGGCTCCGAAACGATCAACTTCAAGGTCACGGATCCGGAAGGTGCAAGTGCTGAGGCTCAGGCAAACTTCACTGTCGAATCTGTGAACGACGTTCCGCAGTTCGTGAAGCAGATCCCGGCTCAGACGATTGATGAAAAGAAGCAGTTCGCACAAATTAACCTCGATGAATTTGTGAAGGATGACGACCACAAGAAGGAAGAACTTTCTTGGGAAGTCGAAGTGAAGAGCGTTGGCAAGGAACATCCGACTGGCCCGCTCTTTGTGAACATCGACGAAAAGCATGTCGCTAAGGTTGAAATTCCGGACACCTATTGGAACGGCGCCGCTGTCGCAACGTTCAAGGTGATTGACCCGGAAGGCGCTGAAGCCAAGCAGGAAGTGAAGCTCACCGTCCGCTCGATCAACGATCTCCCGGTCTTCAAGAAGATTCCGGATCAGACGATTGAAGAAAAGGCGATGTTCGATGGCTTTGCTCTCGACGATTATCTCTCTGATGCAGACCACGATCTTTCTCAGTTGAAGATTTCCGTTTCTGGCAACAAGGAATTGAAGGTCAATGTGGACAACAACCGCATGGTCTCCATCCAGACTCCGGACATCAACTGGAACGGTTCCGAAACGGTGACCTTCACCGCTACCGACCCGGATAACGGCAAGGCTTCTGCAACGGTCAAGTTCACGGTGAAGTCCATCAACGACGCTCCGGTCATGAAGGACATCCCGTCTCAGACGATCAAGGAAAAGGAAGAATTCAAGCCGGTTGAACTCGATAAGTTCGTGAGCGATCTCGACCACGCCGCAAATCAGCTGAAGTGGACGATCACGGGCAACAAGGACATCAAGGTTTCCCTCGATGCAAACCGCAAGGCTTCCTTCAAGCTCCCGAGCAAGTACTGGCACGGTTCTGAAGCGATTACCTTCAAGGTCACGGACCCGGAAGGCGCTTCTGACGAACGTACCGTTAACTTCACCGTGGAATCGGTGAACGACGCTCCGGAATTTGTCAAGAAGATTCAGGATCAGACAATCAAGGAAAAGTCTCAGTTCAAGACTATCAACTTGGGTGAAATGGTCAAGGATGCGGACCACAAGCTTTCTGACCTCACTGTTGCTGTCGATGTGAAGCCGGCTCCGGGCGTGAAGAACACCCAGGGCGATCTCCAGGTGAATCTCGATGCAAAGCTCGTGGCAACGATTGCAATTCCGAACAAGTTCTGGAACGGTGCAAACGTCGTGACCTTTACGGTGACGGACCCGGAAGGTGCTAAGACCTCTGAATCGGCAACCTTCACGGTGCAGTCGGTGAATGACGCTCCGGAACTCAAGGAAATCAAGTCTCAGACGATTGATGAAAAGGCTCAGTTCGCCCCGATCAACCTCGCCGAACTCGTTTCCGATGCAGACCACTCCTTCGATCAGCTCAAGTGGACGATCTCTGGCAACAAGGATCTCAAGGTCAATATCGACAAGGCCGGTACGGCAACCATCGTGATTCCGAATCAGCTCTGGAACGGTTCTGAAAAGATCACCTTCACGGTGACGGACCCGGAAGGTGCTTCCGCAAAGCAGACCGCTGTCTTTACGGTGAAGTCCATCAACGACGCTCCGGTCATGAAGGACATCCCGTCTCAGACGATCAAGGAAAAGGGTCAGTTCAAGGCGATCAAGTTGGACGACTACGTCAAGGATCTCGACCATCCGAATAGCAAGCTCAAGTGGAATATCACGGGCAATAAGGATCTCAAGTTCAAGATTGATCCGCAGCATGAATTCTCTGTGATTATCCCGGACAAGTACTGGCACGGTTCTGAAACCTTCGTCTTCGAAGTCGTGGACCCGGAAGGTGCAAAGGATTCTCGCAAGGTGACCTTCACCGTGGAATCGGTGAACGACGCTCCGGAATTCGTGAAGAAGATCAACGACCAGACGATCGATGAAAAGAAGCAGTTCGCTCCGATCAAGCTCGCTGAAATCGTGAAGGATCCGGATCACAAGATTCAGGACCTCACCTGGGCATTCAATGTCAAGGGTGCAAAGAACGGTTTGACGGTGAAGGTCGATCCGAAGACTCTCGTCGCTACGGTTGTCGCTCCGGATAAGTATTGGAATGGTTCGAATGAAATCGAATTCGTCGTGACGGATCCGGAAGGCGGCAAGGCTTCCCAGACGGCTACCTTCACGGTGAAGTCCATCAACGATGCTCCGGTTCTTGCAAAGATCAATGACCAGATCATTGTCGAAAAGGAAGAATTCAAGGACATCAACCTTGCAGAACTTGTGAAGGATCCGGATGATTCGTTCAAGTCTCTCAAGTGGACGATTACCGGCAATAAGGATTTGAAGATCTCCATCTCGAAGGATGGCGTGGCTTCGATCAAGACCCCGAATAAGCTCTGGAACGGCTCTGAAAAGGTGACCTTCATGGTGACCGACCCGGCCGGCGCATCGTCTCGCCAGACGGTTCAGCTCACGGCAAAGTCTGTGAACGATCCTCCGGTGATGAAGGATATTCCGGGCCAGACCATCAAGGAAAAGCAGGAATTCAAGGATATCGAATTGGATGATTACGTTTCCGATCTCGACCATCCGAAGAACAAGCTCAAGTGGGATATTCAGGGTAACAAGGTTCTCAAGTTTGCCATGACCCCGAGCCACAAGGTTTCGATCAAGACTCCGAACAAGTACTGGTACGGTAAGGAAACCGTGACCTTCACGGTGATGGATCCGGAAGGCGCGAAGGATTCCCGCACGGTAACCTTCGAAGTGATCTCTGTGAACGATCCGCCGGTCTTTGTGCGCGAACTCAAGGATCAGACGATCGATGAAAAGAAGCAGTTTGCTCCGATCAAGCTTGACGATATGATCAAGGATCCGGACCACAAGCTGAACGCGATCCAGTGGACCTACAAGGTCTCTAAGGTGAATGCAAACCCGGCTCCGAAGAAGGGTAAGAAGGGTAAGAAGGCTGCTGATGAAGAAGAATCCTCTTCTGCAGATGGCCTGACGGTGAATATCGATAATAATCACGTTGCCAAGATCGTGATTCCGAACAAGTACTGGAACGGTGCTGCGAAGATTACCTTCACGGCAACGGACCCGGAAGGTGCAAAGGCTAGCTCTTCTGCTACCTTCACGGTGAAGTCCATTAACGATATTCCGGTGATTTCGGCTAACGCTCCGAAGGGCGAAACGATCCGCGAAGGCGGCACGTTCAAGACGATCGACCTCTCTACTCTCGCTACGGATGCAGACCACTCTGCAAAGCAGCTCAAGTGGAGCTTCCAGGGCAATCGTCAGCTCAAGGTGACTTTGAACAAGGACAACACTGTTCAGGTGAAGGTCCCGGATGCTCAGTGGCACGGTAAGGAAACGATTACCTTCACGGTAACCGATCCGGAAGGCGGCAAGGCATCTCATAAGATGGACTTCGTCGTGACGGAAGTGAACGATCCTCCTGTGCTCTCCAAGATTCCGAGCCAGAAGATCAAGGAAAAGGAAACCTTCAAGCCGGTCGCTCTCGATGAATTCGTGAAGGATCCGGACAACAAGCCGTCCGAAATGAAGTGGAATGTCTCTGGCAACAAGAACTTGAAGGCAGAAATCACTTCTGCAAGAAAGCTCGTTGTCTCTGCTCCGAACAAGTACTTCTGGTGCAAGCCGGAAACCTTGACTCTCACGGTCTCGGATCCGAAGGGTGCTTCTGCTTCGACGATGGTGACCTTCGAAATCACCTCGGTGAACGACGCTCCGGTTCTGAAGGACATTCCGAGCCAGACCATCAAGGAAAAGGCTCAGTTCAAGGATATTCCGCTCGACAACTTTGTGCATGATGCTGACCATCGTAACAGTCAGCTGACCTGGACTGCAGTTGTGAAGAACGCTGACGCTCCTGCTCCGGCTCCGAAGAAGAAGGCGAAGAAGGGCAAGAAGGCGAAGGAAGAACCGAAGGCTGAAGAAAAGAAGGCTGACGATTTGACCGTGACGATTGACGACAAGCATGTCGCTCACATCGCTGTCCCGAACAAGTACTGGAACGGCAAGCGCTCGGTGACCTTCACCGTGGCTGACCCGGAAGGCGCGAAGGATTCCAAGACGATCAATCTCGAAGTCCTCTCGGTGAACGATCCTCCGACATTCGACAAGATTCCGAACCAGACGATCAAGGAAAAGGAACACTTCGCTCCGATCAACCTCCTCGACTACGTGAAGGATCCGGATCATTCGAAGTCCGCTCTGACCTTCGAAGTCTCTCAGCCGCGCGGCCTCAAGGCTTCTATCAATAAGAAGAACCAGCTCGTTGTGACGACTCCGGACAAGTACTGGAACGGTTCTGAAAAGATCAATGTGACCGTCCGCGATCCGGAAGGTGGCCGTGATGTTCAGCAGCTCGTCTTCACCGTGACTCCGGTGAATGATGCTCCGGTGCTCAAGGCTATCCCGGGCCAGACCATTAAGGAAAAGGAACGCTTCGCTCCGATCGATCTTTCGAAGTATGTGAGCGACCCGGATAACCGTCCGAATGAAATCACTTGGGTTGTTTCTGGTAACAAGGCTCTCAAGTTCGATATCCGCGGTTCTCGTGTGAACATCACGACTCCGGATGAATACTGGAACGGTACGGAAACTGTCGTCTTCACGGCGAAGGATCCGGCTGGTGCTGGTGCAAGTGTGAAGAGCACGTTCAAGGTGACCCCGGTGAACGACCCGCCGCACTTCAACAAGCTCCCGGTTCAGCAGATCAAGGAAAAGAATCAGTTCTCCCCGATCGATCTCTCGAAGCTCGTTGTGGATCCGGATAATGACGCTTCCGACCTCAGCTGGTCTATCGATGACGGTGAACCGGCTAAGAAGGATAAGCGTGGCCGCATGGGTAAGGCAAAGCGCCCGACCGTGAAGCATCCGCTCTCTTACGATATCTCTGACGCTGGTGTCTTGACCGTGACGATCCCGAATAAGTATTGGAACGGTAAGGACCAGGTGAAGGTCAACGCTTATGATCCGTCTGGCGAAAAGGCTTCTCTCGACATCCAGTTCGTGGTGATTCCGGTGAACGATCCTCCGGTACTCTCCAAGATTCCGGACATGGTGACGAATGAAGGCAAGAAGTTTGCTCCGATCAAGCTCGACAAGTATGTGAAGGATCCGGACCACAAGCCGAATGAACTTCGCTGGTCTATCTCTGGCAACCGTCACCTCGAAGTGATGATCAACGGCGGTCGCGAAGCGATCGTTCGCCCGAGCCGTGCAGACTGGTTCGGCAAGGAAACCATCACGTTCATCGTGAAGGATCCGGCTGGTGCAGTGGCAAAGGTTCCGGTGAATTTCGAAGTGAAGCATGTGAATGCGGTTCCGGAAATCCGTCCGATCCACGACGTGACGATGCGCGAAGATGCGAACAAGGGCGTTCTCGCAACGCTCAAGCTCGACCAGTACGTGCGTGACCGCGACAACAGCTTTAACGAACTCAAGTGGACGATTACGGGCAACAAGAAGCTCGTTGTCGATCACGACAAGGCTCGTAACATTGTGACGATCAAGCAGCCGTATGAACACTGGAATGGTGCTCCGGAAACGATCACCTTCACGGTGACGGACCCGGAAGGCGCTTCCGCCAAGACCTCTGCGAAGTTTACCGTTATTCCGGTGAACGATCCTCCGGTCGCTATGTCCAAGTCTTACCAGACGAAGGAAGGCGAAACGCTGAACGTGAATGCGAAGGAAGGCCTCCTCGAAGGTGCTTTCGACCCGGATGGCAAGCTGGACGCTCGCGTCTCGCTCGTTCGTCGCCCGCAGAACGGTAAGGTCGAAATCAATGAAAAGGATGGTTCCTTCGTGTACAAGCCGAATAAGGGCTTCTACGGCCTCGACGAATTCGGCTTCAAGCTCACGGATAAGGAAGGCGCTTCCTCCAAGGTGGAAACCGCTGAAATCAACGTGAACTTCAAGATGAAGGACATCCGCAATTCCGGTAACGAAACGCCGAAGTCTTCTTCTTCTTCGGATGCGAAGAAGGGCAACAAGCGTCGCCGTTAATCGGTCTTGAAAACCTTTGAAAAAGCCTCCCCTACTGGGGAGGTTTTTTGTATTCAAAGCTTTTCTAACGCGGGAATGCTTTTTTATTTATATTTCTTCCCAAAAATGTGAGGAATTCTCTATGAAAAAATCTTTTGTTCTTGCTGGGATGATGTCTCTCGCCATGTTCTTGGGCGCGTGCTCTTCGGACAGCAACAGTGGTTCCAAGTCTTTGGCAGAAAAGTGCGAAAAGGGCGTTTCTGAAAGCTGCCTCGAAGGCGCTACCTGGTCGATGAACGCCTTCTACACGCTTTCTGAAGATGGCAGCTACGTTTCCGTTCAGGATTTGAAGTCGGGCGGTGTCGCTTCCCCGTCGACCTTGACTTTTGAAGAAGACGGCTCTTTTACCTTGATCAATTCGAAGTCCCTTTATTTGAACAGTGAAGGCACTTGCTTGGGAGAAGAAGAAGCGGGTACCTGGTCTGTTTCTGGCGGCCAGCTGACGATGAACTTCACCATGGGCTGCATGCTCGGTTCTGTCGGCTACAGCTTCACTTCGACTCCGTCGATCGTCGACATCAACGGCTCTACCGCTTTGAACCTCGGCGGCTCTTATCTTTACAAAGATGCTCCGATTGCGGGCTACGCCCTGTACGAAATTTTCACGGGCGTCGAAAGATAAGTCTGCGATAAAATCGTAAAATCAAAAGCTCCCCTTCTTCGGGAGCTTTTTTGTTTGCTAAATTTGCGGCATTATGGAAATGGAAACACGTTATAATTCGAAAGCGATTGAAGCCCGTTGGCACGACCAATGGAATAAAAACAATGATTTTTCTCCGAGCGGAAAGGGTGAACCCTTCTCCGTCGTGATTCCTCCTCCGAACGTTACCGGCGCGCTCCACTTGGGTCACGCTTTGAACGATACGCTCCAGGATATTTTGGTACGTTACCGCCGTAAGACGGGCCGCGACACCCTTTGGATTCCGGGTACGGACCATGCGGGCATTGCGACGCAGGCAGTTGTCGAAAAGAGACTCTTCCAGGACGAACACAAGACGCGTCATGACATCGGTCGTGAAGCTTTGGTGGAACGCATTTGGAAGTGGAAAGATGAATACGAAGCCCGCATTACGAAGCAGCTCAAGAGCCTCGGCGTGAGCTGTGACTGGAGCCGTCAGCGCTTTACGCTCGACCCGGTCTGCGCGAAGGCTGTTCGCCACGCCTTCTTCAACCTTTTCAAGAAGGGCCTCATCTATCGCGGCAAGCGTCTTGTGAACTGGGACACGAAGCTCCAGACCGCAGTCGCCGATGACGAAATCTATTACGAACATGTGAAGGGTCACTTCTGGACCTTCAAGTATCCGCTCGCCGACGGTTCGGGCTTTATTCCCGTTTCCACGACCCGTCCGGAAACGATCATGGGCGATACGGCTCTTGCTGTGCACCCGAACGACGAACGTTACAAGCAGTTCATCGGCAAGATGCTCAAGGTTCCGTTTGTGAACCGTGAAATTCCGGTGATCGCAGACGCGATCCTCGTCGACATGGAATTCGGTACGGGTTCCGTGAAGGTGACTCCGGCGCATGACCCGAACGACTATGCGACGGGCCTTCGCCACAAGCTCCCGATGATCAACATCTTGAATGACGACGGTACGTTGAATGAAAACGCCGGTCCGTTCCAGGGCATGAAGGGTCAGGCCGCACGTGATGCTGTGGTCAAAGGTCTCGAAGACCAGGGTCTTCTGATCAAGGTCGAAGATCACGAAATGGACGTGGGACATTCCGACCGTTCCAAGACGGTGATTGAACCGTACTTGAGCGACCAGTGGTTCGTGAAGATGGACGTGCTCGCCGAAAATGCGATGAACGCAGTCACGAGCGGTGAAATCAAGATCATCCCGGAACGTTACGCAAACAAGTATCTCGACTGGCTCAAGGAAAAGCGCGACTGGTGCATTAGCCGTCAGCTGTGGTGGGGTCACCGCATTCCTATTTGGCACGCCGACGAAACGACGACTGAAGAAGACCTGAAGAAGGCTTTCGAAGGCCGTGAAGATATTTACTACTACAAGGCTCAGAACGGCATCTGGCTCATCTGCTCCGAAGAAGAAAACCTGAAGGAAGATGCGGTTGCGGGTCACAAGATCGTTCAGGAAGAAGACGTGCTCGACACGTGGTTCTCTAGTGGTCTTTGGCCGCATTCCACGATGGGCTGGCCGGAACAGACCGATACGCTGAAGAAGTACTACCCCACTTCTGTGCTCGTGACGAGCCGCGATATCATCACGCTCTGGGTTGCCCGTATGGTGCTCTTTAGCCAAGAAAACATGGGCACAGTTCCGTTCCACACGGTGTACATTCACCCGAAGATCCTCGACGGCAATGGCATGACCATGAGCAAGTCCAAGGGTAACGGCGTGGACCCGATGGACATTGAAGAAAAGTACGGCACCGATGCTCTCCGTTACGTGATGGCAAGCCTTTGCACCGATAACCAGGACGTGCGCCTGCCGGTGAAAAAGGAAAAGCAGCCGGACGGTCGCGAAATCAATACTTCTGAAAAGTTTGAAATCGGCCGTAACTTCTCGAACAAGATTTGGAACGCTTGCCGCTTCCTGTATCCGCACTTGGAACAGGCCGGCGCCCTTTCGAAGGATCTGCTCCCGATGGATTCGAGCCTCTTCACTCTCGAAGACCGCTGGATTCTTTCCCGCTTGCAGACGACGATCCAGGATGCAACCCGCATGCTCGAAGAATATCACTTCGCAGAACTCGCCGGCTTCCTGTACCGCTTCGTTTGGGACGATGTCTGCAGCCAGTACTTGGAAATCAAGAAGGCTGTCATCAACCGTGAAACGCTCGATGCCGAAAAGAAGAACGCCATGGCGATTCTTTCTCATGTGCTCCGCGGCGTGATCGACTTGCTGCACCCGGTGATGCCGTTCATTACGGAAGAATTGAACGCAACGCTCTTCCCGGGTTCCGAACGCGTGATCAACAGTCCGTGGCCGAAGGCAGACGAATCGCTCATCAATGCCGATATTGAAAAGGCATTTGTGCAGGCGTTCGCCGTGGTCGAAAGCGTGCGTGGCGTGCGCGGTCGTTACAAGGTCGCTCCGTCGAAGAAGCTCAACGCGGTCGTTTCTGTGGACGATGCCGCTACCGAAAAGTCTGTGAAGGATTGCGAAGCGATCATCACCGAACTCGGCGGTCTCGAATCCTTTACCGTGGGCGTGAAGGCTGCCAAGCCGAAGTTCAGCGCAAGCGCTGTGGTTCCGGGTGGCGAACTTTACATTCCGCTCGAAGGCATTCTGGATCCGAAGGCAGAAATCGAACGCCTCGAAAAGGAAATCGAGAAGGCGAAGAGCTTTGCCGCAAGCATCGAACGCAAGCTTTCGAACGAAAAGTTTGTGAACGGCGCACCGGAAGCGGTTGTGAACGCGGAACGTACCAAGCTCGCAACGCAGATGGACATTATTGCGAAGAGTGAAAAGGCTCTCGAAGAGCTGAAATAGATTGCTTCGCTACCGCGTAGCTCGCAATGACACTTGAAGAGAACTGTCGTTGCGAGGAATGAAATGACGTGGCAATCGCAAAGACAAATTGAAAAAGAGGTGTTCCGATTGGAACACCTCTTTTTTTTAGTTTATTTGCAACGGATAGCGCTTTAAGATTTCGCGCATCTTGTTTGGCACATTGCCGTAGCGCTTTTCATAAGAGATCCGCTTTCCGATTTCCCGCGGAATGGCGAAGATCGCTTCGATCCAGGCTTTGAGAAGCGCGTTGCAAATCGAAACCTTGGAAAGCTTTTTGCCGTCGCTCGACTGCTTGGGAACGCCGCCTTTGGCCATGCGAAGGTAACGTTTGAAAGCGACGACCGGTAAGCGGACAAGGCTTGAAACGGGCAGCAAGCGGACCGCGGAACGCAAACGGTTTCGTTCCGAATAATAGAGCTTTCGGGGCGAATAGCGGACCGTGGTGAGGGAACGTTCGTGGAAAACCTTGGCGCTTGGGCAGAAGAACGTTTTGAAGCCGCAGAGATTAAAACGGAAGTACCATTCGGATTCTTCAAAGAAGAGGAAGAAGGACTCGTCGAGTTCGCCGACTTTGTCTGCACATTCCTTGCGGAACGCCATCACGGCGCCGTAGCAGCCAAAAACTTCTTTTTCGCGGATGTCCGTATCTTTGGCGTCTTTGCCGGAGCCTTCGTTTTCGGCAAAAAGATCTTCTCCAAAAAGGACGCCGATCGCGTTGACAAAGCCGGAACGTTCCATGACAAGGCTTGCTACGGATGCGGCTTCGGGATGCGCTTCAAAGCAGGCAAGAAGGTTCTTTGCCCAATCCTTGTCAAAATCCAAGTCCATGTTGCAAAGAACCTGAATGTCGGAGGTCATGTGCTCACGGAGCCCGTTGCAAGCCCCTGCGTAACCGCGGTTCTTTGTGGAACGGATGATTTCGCAAGGCTCTCCGGACTGTTCCAACAGTTCCAGGGAATGGTCGGCGGAAGCGTTGTCGTAAACGAGAACGCGGACCGGGACCGATTGCGCAGTCAAACTTTTGACGCAGCGGACGAGTTCTTCGCCGCCGTTGTAATTGATGATTCCGACTTCCATTTGGTTCATGGTTAAAAAATACTATTTTTCGGCTATGCAAAAGTTAAAGACAATTCTCAAATTGCTGGTCAGCGTCGGCGGCTTGATCTTTGTCTTTTCGCGTGTGCCTTTTGCTGAAATTTCCAAGAACTGGAACTTATCCGTCATCCCCTGGCTGATTCCGATGCTTGTGCTCACGGAACTGGGAATGTTGATTCAGGCGAACCGTTGGAAGAAAATGTCCATCGAAGGCCCGGAAATCCCCTACCGCAGTTATTACGCCTATATCGCTCTCGGTTATTTCTTTAACAACCTTTTGCCGGGAGGCTTTGGCGGAGACGTCGTGAAGTCTGTCGCTTTTGGAAAGCGCTACGGCCAAACTTCGCAGTCGGTGGCGTCGATCTTTATTTCACGTATTCTAGGCTTGCTCGCTTTATTTGTGTGCTTCTTTTGTGCGCTCCCGTTTTTGAGCCTTCAAAAAGAAGTTCCTGCGGTTTACCATGTGACGATGATCGTCGTGTGCGGGCTTTGTGTTGCGGCAACCGTGTTATGCCTTTTTTCGGACAAGTTCCATTTGGACTTTATTTCAAAGCGTGTGCCGTTCGTGGCGAAGTTGCAGAACAGCCTTGCCATTTACCGCAAGCATAAAGGCGTTCTCTTTTTTGCGGTGACGGATTCCATTTGGTTGCAGCTGATTACGATTGCGACGAACTGCCTGTACTTTATGGCGATTGGGCATCCGGTTTCCTGGGCGGCGGTCACCGTTTTTTCGGGGATCATCATTATCGTTTCGATGATTCCGATTTCGATTAACGGCATCGGAATTCGAGAAGGCGTTCAGGTGAGCCTGTATACGGGTCTCCTCGGAATTCCGGCGGACATTGTTCTTTCGGCGGGACTTTTGGGTTATATCCTTCTCTTGTTTCAAGTGTGTCAGGGTGCCGTGGTCTTTGCCATTCAGAAAAGGCAGTCCAAAGCGGTATAAACCCTCTTTACTACACTTTTTCGCCAATTAAGAACGAAAATTTACATCTCCATTTCCCTAAAGAATGCTAGTTTGGTAAATGTCTGTCAGCAAAAAGAGGATTTTGCTATGCGTATTTTTATTACTGGTGGTACCGGCTTTATCGGTCATTATGTGGCTCGCGAACTTTTGGAATGCGGCCATGAAGTTGTCATTTTGACAAGACACCCGGATAAGATCCCCACATTAGCAAACCATCCCAAGGTGACGATCCTTGTGGGCACGATTTACGACGCTGCAACCATTTCCAAGGGTCTTGTCGGCTGCGACGCGTGCATTCATATTGCGCTCGGCTGGGGCGAAACTCCCCTTTCGATGCTTGAAAATGATACGCGCGCCACGGTGCTGATTTTGCAAGCCGCAAGCAAGGCTGGCTGCAAGAAGTTTATTTATACCTCGAGTACCGCGGCGATGGGTAAATTCCGCTCGGTGATGAATGAAAACGTCATCAATCTTCCGGTGGACCTTTACGGTGCGACGAAGGCGGCGGGCGAAGCTTATGTGCTCGGCTTCCGCGGAACTTCGATGAAGCGCAACATCATCCGTCCGGGCTATACCTTTGGAAACCCCGCTTTTGGCGAGGACGGTGTGACTCAGCCGGATAGACGTTTTGCTTTGATGGCGCAGGCCGTGGTGAACGGCGGCGACATTCACCTGATCAAGAATGACGGCACGCAGTTCATTTCTGCCGCAGACCAGGCAAAGCTTTTCCACCGCGTACTTGACAGCGATTGCAATGAAGAAATTTACTTGGGACTTAGCCGCAACTGGATTTCCTGGCATGACATTGCCGATCGCATGCTCGAACTCTACGAAAAATTGACCCACAAAAAAAGCTCCGCGAAAATCGTGGAGCAAGATTTGGGCTGGTCTGACCATCCGATGCTCTTTTCTGTGGAAAAGATCGCTGCCACTTTCGGCTTAAGCTTTGACGCCGGCGCCGAAATGGACAAGCATATCGAATGGCAGCTGAAATCTACGATAGCGAATTCTTGAGGAAAGTAATCGCTTCGTGGCGAGAAGGGCTCAGCGGCTCGTAAAGTTCGAGCACGCGGAGCAATCGCTTTTTGCCCGGTTCGATATACTGCTCAAAGCTTTCAATCTTCTTTTCCATCGATAAGAAACAGAACGCTCCCATCGCCTGCATCAAACGTTGCAGGCTTGCTTGTAAGAAGAGCGTCCAGGCTTCTTCCTTGTCGAACGATTCGTGGCAAAGCGTATAACCGCTGTACCAATCTTCAAAGAAGTCCTTCACCATTTCTTCCGGGAGCGAAACGTACGGATCCCAGAGAAGCGAAGCGATGTCATAGAACATCGTGCCGCGGCGAGCGCCTTGGAAGTCCACAAAACCGACTTCGGAATCGTTGCGGACCATGACGTTCTGGGACTGGAAATCGCGATGCATCAAAACCTTTGGATGCGTATCGACCATGCAAGCGAGGGTCGAGAAGAAGTTTTCGACCGCCTGCGGAATTTCAGAGATTCCCTTTTTCTTTTGCAGATAATTTGTACGGAAATAATCGGTTTCCCACTTGAGAGCGCTGTAGTCAAAACGGCGAGCGGCGATGTCTGCACGGGAAAGGAAGAACTTGGGACTGGATTCCTGCCAGCGGATCAAAGCGTCGATCACAGCCGGGTAAAGGACACGCGCGCTGCCCGCGAGGGTCTGACCGTCTTTGACGACAACAGAAAGGAGCGTATGTTCGCCCATGTCCTGCATCAAAATCTGTGCGGCAGATTCGTCGACAGCCCAGATTTCGGGAGTCGGCAAATCGAAGTCGTTGAAGGATTTTCCGTAAGAGACAAAGTGTTCAAAGTCTTCGTTCGCAGAAGCGTTCGTTTGCAGAATCGCAGTTTTTTCGCCTTCGGTGACGCGGTAATATTTGCGGCCCGAGCCTGCGGAACCGGCGAGGCTCCAGTCGGCGGAGGCGGTAAAGCCTTTGCTTTCAAGGGAACGGAGAATCTTGGGGGCAATTTGCGGAAGTTCTTGTATCATAGCATATCCTGGAATTGAATTTCTTTGATAATATATCATTCTAAATTTCAAATTTGTACGGAATTCGTATATTTCCTGAGAAAATTTTAAACTTTCCCATTGCCATAGCGAAAAAGCTTTTTTATTTTCTTTGCGTATGAATAATACGATCATCACACTCAACGGCAACAACTGGTGGTGGCGCACTTCGAAATCGGAGTACGCGTGTTGATCATTTGATCAAAAATCATAAAAGAAGGCAGATGCGGCTCCGATATTAAATCGGGGCCTTTTTTTATGCCACAAGGAATTTTCAACAAGGAAGAAATCATGACCGAAAGAACAGACAGCATCTATGTAGCGCTCCCCGGTGAACGTTACACCCCATTCTCCCTGGCGAAGAAGCTCGGCGCTAAGGCAATCTTTGAATCGGCGAGCTTTGCGCATGGACGCAGCCGTTATTCCACTTTGATGGTGGACGAAGGCTTCCGCTTGCGTCAGAATGAAAAGGATGTGAGCATTGTCGTAGACGGCAAGGAAAGCGTCTTTTTGAAGGAAGGCGAAGGCGACATTCTCGACGCCCTCCTGAAGATTTCTGCGGAAAATACGGTTCCGCCTAACCAGATCCCAATTCCCTCTTCGGGCGTGGGATACCTCGGTTATGAATTCTGCGCCCGCTGCGATACGATTCGCCTTGCCCCGCAGGTCGACGAATTGAACATTCCGGAAGCGGAATTCTTGATCGGTCACATTTACATTGTCTTTGACCACTTTACCGAAAAGCTTCACCTGTTCGCTTTGAACTACGAAGAACACCAGATCGATTTGCCGTCTGCGATTGAAAACATCAAGAAGCGCCTCGCGGATCTGGACTTCAGCTATCTCGCCCCGGAAGCCAAATACAGCAAGGGCATCACGATGACGGACATCGAAAAGTCTCGCAAGGAATACGTGGCAAAGGTTGCGGAATTGCAGAAGCACATTATCGCAGGCGACATTGTGCAGGCGGTTCCTTCTCGTCGCGTCCAGTTTGCAAGCGACATCGAAGCGTTGGACGTTTACCGCCGACTCCGCACGGTGAACCCGTCGCCGTACATGTTCTACCTCGACTATGGTACGCATCAGTTTATCGGTGCTTCGCCGGAAAGCCTTGTGCGTGTGCGCGAAGGCGTTGCTACGATTCACCCGATTGCCGGTACACGTCGCCGCGGTAAGGATGAAGCGGAAGATGAAGCACTCATCAAGAATTTGAAGGGCGATCCGAAGGAACGCGCAGAACATTTGATGCTCGTGGATCTTGCCCGCAACGATCTCGGCCGCGTTTGCGAAGCGGGTACCGTGGAAACGACCAAGTACATGGATTGCGAAAAGTTCAGCCATGTGATTCACCTTGTTTCCGATGTGCAGGGTAAGGTTTCGAAGGGCAAGAAGGCGATTGAAGTCTTGCGTTCGAGCTTCCCGGCGGGAACGGTGAGCGGCGCTCCGAAAATCAGCGCTATCGAAATTCTTTCTGGCCTTGAAAAAGTCAAGCGTCGCTTCTACGCGGGTGCTGTGGGCTACATGGAATCCGACGGCGATTTGGACTTTTGCATTGCTATTCGTTGCTGCTTGAAGCAGGGCAAGACGATCAGCTTGCAGGCTGGCGGCGGCATTGTCGCAGCTTCTAACGCCGAACGTGAATTCGAAGAAACGAACGAGAAATTGGGTGCCATCCGCGCCGTGCTGGAAGGAGAAAATTAAAATGATCGTCATTATCGACAACTACGATTCCTTTACTTACAACGTCTATCAGGCGCTGGCAAAAATCACCCCGGAAGAAATTCGCGTGCTCCGCAGCCGTGAATGCACCGTCCAGGAAATTGAAGCATTGAATCCGAGCCGTTTGATCGTGAGCCCGGGTCCGGGTCGTCCGGAAGATGCAGGCATTTCCGTGGAAGCGATCAAGCACTTTGCAGGAAAGCTTCCGATTCTCGGCGTGTGCCTCGGTCACCAGGCAATCGGCTACGCCTTTGGCGCAAAGATTGTGCAGGCGAAGTTCATTAAGCATGGCATTGCAGAAGAAATTGACTTGGACGGCAAGGGCCTTTTCCGCACCATCGGCAAGAAGAACATCTTTACGCGTTACCACAGTCTTGTGATTGATGAATCGACGCTTCCTTCGGATTTTGAAATCACCGCACGTGCGACGGACGGCGACATTATGGGCATTCGCCACAAGACGATGCCGATTGAAGGCGTGCAGTTCCATCCGGAATCCATTGCAAGCGGCCGTGCTGATGAATTCTTCAAGGCTTTCCTCAACTACCGTCGCGAACCGCTCGATGTGCGTGGTATTTTGAATACGCTCATGGACGGTAAGGATCTGACCCGTAAAACGGCAGAACTCTTTATGGAAGATCTGACAGACGGCATTATGGATGAACGTCAGATGGCGGGCATCTTGACCGCTCTCTTTGCCAAGGGCCCTGTGGCAGACGAAATCGCCGGCTGCGCTTACGTGCTGAACAAGAAGAAGCGCCGTTTCCCGTACAGCGGGGCCGAACTCACGGATATCGTGGGTACGGGTGGCGACGGAAAGGGAAGCTTTAACGTGAGTTCCCTTTCGGGCCTGATCGCCGCAACTTGCGGTGCAAAGGTGGCAAAGCATGGTAACCGCGCTGTTTCGAGTAAGTCGGGTGCTGCGGACTTCTATACAGCGGCTGGCTTTAAGCTTGATATGACGCCGGCACAGGCTGCAACGGTCATCGACAAGACGAACTTTGTGTTCCTCATGGCTCCGGTTTACCACAGTGCCATGCGCTTTGCGGCGCCGGTGCGTGCAGCCCTGGGCGTGAAGACCATTATGAACCTGCTTGGACCTCTCACGAACCCGGCTGAAGCGAAGTACTTGATGCTCGGTGTTTACAGCAAATCGGTGCTTGAACCGTTTACCAAGGCGGCGAAGGCTCTCGGTGCAAAGCGTGTGATGGTCGCCATCAGCGATGACGGCTATGACGAAATTTCTCCGTGCGTTCCGTCGACGATTGCAGAAATTCTTGAAGATGGCGTTTACCGCGAATACCGCTTGGATCCGAAGGAATTCGGCGTTCCGTCTGTGGACCCGGAAGATCTCGCCGGGGGTACAGGCGCAGACAACTTTGCGCTCGCCATGGATCTGTTGAATGGCAAGGGTCGCCCGGGCATCAAGTATGCCTGCGCTTTGAATGCGGGTGCAGCCCTTTATATTAGCAACAAGGCGAAGACGGTGAAGGAAGGCTACGACATGGCAATGAAGGCGATGGAAGACGGCTCCGTTCTGAAGAAGATCGAAGAAGTGAAGTACGCCACTCAGCAGTTCTAAACTTCCCCACTTTGGAAAATGAAAAGACCCGCATTACTGCGGGTCTTTTTTGGTGTCATTCTTGGAATTTTTACTTCACAACAATGCGTTTGCCGTTGTAGAAGTAAGTGCCCTGGACGGTCGGCTTTTGACCGAGCTTTCGACCGCGCAGATCATACCAAACATTCGACTGGCTACGGCGCAGGTTCACCTTCTGCGACTTCAGCACAGGAATGCTGTTCGGATCATCCACCCAGACGGCGTAAAGGATCAGGTTCGCATTCTTGTCGTAGGTCGCGCCAAAGTCATAAACCTTTTCGCCACCATCCGATGTTGCCCAGCCTGCGAGCAGGTATCCTTCACGGACAAAGGCTCCCGTCGAATCCTTGAGCTTGATGGATTCCCCATAAGCCTTGGTGTCGGCGGCAACGGTTCCATAGGCATCCTTACCGGCGAGGTAGTAGATCGAGTAAGTCAGAGCTTTCCACTTTGCGTAGAGCGTGACGTCCCCGGTGCTGCCCGCCGTAATCTGCGATGCGGCATTCGTCAGATCCTTGTCGTAGAACCAGCCAACGAAGGTGTAACCGTCACGCTTGGCGTTCTTGAGGGTAATCGTAAAGCTTTCCACGGTGTAGGAGGCCGGATTATTGCCGTTTGTGCCGCCGTTCAAGTTATACGTGATGCTGTAGCTTGTAGCTTTCCACTTGGCGTACAACGTAATATTTTCTTCAGTGGTAGCGCCAAAGGTGTATTCTTTTCCTTCGGAGCAATCCGCATCGGTGTACCAGCCGACAAGTTCATAGCCGTTTGCGACGGTTACGGTCGGAGCAACGATTTCCTTGCTCGATGTCACTACCACAGACTGAACGTTCGGCGTCGCATGACCGTTTGCGTTGAACGTCACCGTGTAAGTCGGTTCCGAAGTCCAGACCGCATACAGATTGAGCGTTTTGGTATTGGCATCAATCGCCGTATTCGATTCGTTCAAAGCGATGCTTGCCAAATTCAAAGTATCATCCACGGTGGCGTTTTCCGTATAAGCCCAACCGGTGAAGTAATGCTTGACACTTTCTGCGTCTTCATAGGCTGTCAAAGGATCGAAACCGTCCACGGAAATGGCTCCGTCGGTCGCAACTTTCACGGTCTTGACGTCATCACTGTCAGAGAACATTCCGGAAGTGGAATTGAAGGCGACGGTGTAACCTGCGTCCCAAACCGCATAGACGGTCGTTTTGGCGGTTGCCATTCCTAAATCTTCGGCTTCGGTAGCCTCTGCGTTCAAAGCCCAGCCCACAAAGAAGTAGTCGTCACGAGTTGGGGTTTCGATTTCATCGGCGGTAATCGCAGCATTCGCGACGACGGTCTTGCTTGTCTTTGCGAATTCCGAGAAAGCTCCCCCATTCGCATCAAAGGTTACCCAGTAACCATCTGCACCGAACAAGGAAACCTGAGAAAAGCCTTCGGACCAAACATTGGAAGTTTCGTTGGAGCAGACTTCATTTTCCCAAGTTCCGCCGTTCAACTGACAAACGACTTCACTCGTATTCAATTCGGAAACCGCAATTCCCAAGCTGTCTGTTAAAATATCTTCGTCATAGAAAGCGGATGTAACGTTTGCAGAGCCCGATTTGTAATAGCCGATCAGAGCTGCAGAAATGCAGCTGTCTCCCGTATTCACAATGGCAGGTCCATCGTAAACGCAGAATTGAATAGTGGAATACGATTCAGTAACGCCAATAAGACCGCCGAGATACGATTTATTGCCGCTCGCAATCAATTGGACACGACTCAAGCTATTGGTGAGTTTCACGCTTTTGGCAGTTCCCACAATGCCGCCGACACCCTGTCCATAACCGCTGACGGTAATAGTTCCTGTTGTATAGATATGGTCCAACGTTCCAGAAATGCTATAGGCGACAAGAGCTCCTGTAGAAATCTGATATCTATCACCCGCGATAATTCCTTGGTCCTGAGAGGTTTCGATACTCACATCCAACAAGGCTAGATTTTTTACGGTGGCGTTGATGGTTCCAAAAAGACCTAAATTTTGAAGATAGGTCTTGTAATTTTCATAGCCTTTGGCTTCATAGAGTGCGGAGAGTTCCGATCCCTTGATGTACAGATTGCTGATGGAATGTCCGTTTCCATCGAATGTTCCGCTATATATGGTCAATCCTGTACCCGGAGCAATCGGAGTCCAGAGCTTTCCGCCCAAATCGATGTCGGCCGTGAGAATGGCATTGATTGAAACGGTTGTATCTTGGTTGTCCAAGTCCGTTTGCTTCATGAACCAAGCGAGTTCTGCAGCTGTACCGATTTTATAGTAAGTCTTTTTTTCGATGGTGGTATCTGCCGGAGCTTTGCTGCTCGCCGCATCGACCCAGGCATCCATAGCAAAAGCCTGACCCATCAAAGCCAGGCAAGATCCAACGAGAATCTTTCCCAATTTTTGCGAAAAGTTCATAAAACGCCTCCCGTAAACATTCCTTTACTTAAAAATTATATAAGAAACGAGAAATTGTTGCAAAAATTTTGCAACGAATACGCTACAAGTCCCCTATTCTTTCCGGAATTGTGACGTTTCCCACACAAAAAAACGAACCCATTCCAAGTTGGAATGGGTTCCCTGTTTAAACGAGATAAAAATTAGAGGTTCTTGGTGATGGCGGCGACAAGCGTATTCTTGGGAACTGCACCCACGATGTTTGCGACTTCCAAACCATTCTTAAAAAGCTTCATGTTCGGGATGTTCGTGATGCCGAAACGGGTGCAAAGAGCTTCGTTTGAATCCACGTCCACCTTGGCAACGACAATCTTTTCGTCGAATTCTTGAGCGAGTTCTTCCATCACAGGACCCATCATCTGGCACGGTCTGCACCATACGGCCCAGAAGTCCACCAAGACGAGTTTACCAGAATTAATCACCTGGTCAAAATCTTTTTCTGTCACATTGAGAACGGACATGCTTCACCTCTCTAAATTTTTGCTATAAAATAGCTATTTTTCTACCCCGAGAGTATAGATATGCCTTTTTTTGCGATTCTCATCACGCTTTGCCTGTTCCTTTCGCCAGCACTCGCTGCTGTCGATGAATTGAGCACGGCGCGGAAGGGAGCGGAAACTCCGGAGATTGCAGAACGCACCTACGACTTGGAAGGTCAGAAGGCGGAATGGATTTTGGGAACCTCGATCCTCGGTAATCCGGATTTGGATTTCCGTTCTGCAGGAATCGGTAGCCCTACGCGCAGACTCCCCTCTAAGATTGCTGGCATTTTTACGTTCCCGCTCGAATACGATGAAACTCAGCTTTCGATGTACGGCGAAAATGGCGTGATGAAAGAAAATTTTGCCCGCGGAATTCCAGTGGACACGCCTGAAACGCATATCCTTTGGGAACGTTATTCGTTTAACGGAAACGCGTTCGGTTTGGACTTTAGACGTCTCCTTCTCGACAGCATTGAATTGGACATCGGTTGGGCGAGCTATTCAAACGACAGTTCAAAGGTCTTTCGCTATCAGGACGTAACCCATCAGCCGTTCTTTGCTTTGGGTCGAGACTCTTCGCAGATTCCGTTTACCGGGCGCAACGTACAAATGAATACGACGCACTTTAAGCCTGCGATTGCCTGGTACCTTCCTAAGGGGACGGTTGTAGCGAGCATGAGCTATCTCGTGGTGGAAAACGACGACGTACCGCCGTATGCGTACACACAGGATACGACTGATTACAGTAGCGTAACCTATTTGAAAGATCCGTTGAACACGGAGCTGCGTTCGTTTACGTATGGCATTCGCGGATCGCTGTACCCGATCAAGCCTTTAGAAATTTACGCGAGCATTTACAGCGGCGAACATGAGATCAATTACGACAGTCTACCGGATTTGGTGAAGAGCGTTCAGGATACTCTGGATGAAGACGGCGAAACGATTCAGGATACAACCTGGTATGGCGTGACCAATGCCTTGAAATATGAGACGGTCAATGGCGAAGGTGGAATTGCGTTAAAGCTTCCGCTGAATCCAGCGCTTCGCATGCAGTACGAATTTACCGAACTCAATTCCCGTTACAAGCAGGACCGAGAACTTTACTATTTGGAATTGAAAGATGAACTCGCGTTCCTCGACTTTAGAGTCCAAGCGGGCGCGCTGCGCAATTCGAACATCTTTGATTCCGTCGAAGTGGCGAAGATGACTTCTGCCTATGCGACGTTGCACTTGCCGTACCACGTGGACCTCAAGGGATCTTTTAGAAACGATGTGCGCTTCCCCGATGTGGATGAGCTTAAGGTTTACAACCGCGCCCGTTATGCTTATCCGAATCAAGATTTGAAGGAAGAAGAACGCGTGCGCATGACCGGAGATTTGGAATGGAATCCGGGCGGAATCTTTTACGGTGTCGGCTTGCGCTACGAATACGTAGACAATCCGATCAAGCAGCGCTGGGTGACGGGAGAAGGCTTGGAGTCCATTGAAACGGCTTCGCAGTGGGTCAATTTGGATTATGCGGAAGCACTTGACTGGTATGTGGCGGCCGGATTTTCGATTGGAAATTGGCAGCTCTATTTGGAACGTGAGCAGTCCTTGGCAAAGCAGAACCGTCCGATTGATGTCACGGACCTTTATTACAAAGGCTACATCCGCTGGTCGGATAAATTTGTGAAGAACCGCTTAGGTGTGAGCGTAGCGTTCAATTTCACCTGGTTCGGCAACCGTTACGATCTACAAGTGACTGAAGACGAGGAAACGGAAGAAGAAGTGCTGGAAGTCGTCGAGCTCAAGCATTATCTTGCTTTGAACTTTGAAGCGCGTATGCGAATTCTTTCGTTCTCGCTGTACACGCGCATTGACAACTTGAATCACAGCCTTTATGAACCGGCTGCAGGTTACCGCCCCGAAGGCGTGCGATTCCTCTACGGAATTACATGGAGCTTTGACAACTAAGGTTTGATTTGAACCTTGTACATCACGGGCCAGTTCTTGCCGGTGATCCAAAAAGCTTTTCCGTCAAAGGCGATGCCGTTCAAGACTTCGGCTCCGGGAATCTTTTTGCGGATCTCACGGGCGATCTTTGAAAAATCATACCACTTGAGAACCTTGCCCGATTTCGGATCGATCGCGGCGATGGAGTCGGACTGCCAAACGTTGGCGTACACGACGTCCCCTACCACTTCCAGTTCGTTCAAGTTGCGGACAGGCTTCGAATCGTCCGTGACGGAAACGCTCTGGAAAACGTTCTTTTCTCCAGGAGAAAGAAAGTACAGGCGGTTACTGCCGTCGGACATCAACAGGGAGCCTTTATAAAAAGCGAGCCCCCAGCCTTCTGTCGGAATCGGAAAGGCGCTTTTACGGGCGAACGTTTGAGAGTCGTAAACGAAAGCGGTTCCCTCGCGCCAGGTGAGCCAAAAGATATCGTTCCCCAGTTTAATGGAGCCTTCGCCAAAGAAGCGCGATTCCAAAGAAACGGAATCCGTCGGCGCTTTGCCCGGAGCCGGGTAACGGAACAGGCGAGATTCGCCGTAATGGCCTGTAGTTTCGTAAAGGACTCCCCCGTCAAAAAACAGGCCCTGCGTGTAATGGTCCACAGAATGTTCTGCGGAATCCAAAACGGTAAACGAGCCGAGCGCTGCGGCACAGAGGAGTTCAGGAAGCATTACTTCGCAAGCCAGATGTCCGGCCAGCGGTCGTTGCCGGAGTGATACGTGATACGAGCTGCGGTCTTCGGATCCTTGCCGATTTCCCACAGGTAAAGTTCGTAGTCGTAAATGTCGTGGTCGTGACCCTTTGCCGTTGCGCCCCAGACGAGCCATTTGCCGTTTGCGGAAACGCGCGGGAAGTATTCATGCGAGCGACGGCCCGGAAGGTCCATGAGCTTGGCCGCTTTCGGAACGCCGAAGAAGCCGACCTTTTCTTGCTGTTCACCGTTCTTGACGTTGAACCAAAGAATTTCGCTCGGAGCGGCGGTGCCGCCGTTGCCCGTCGGATTCACACGGTAAACCTTGCTGCCATCGGCAAAGAAGTCGATTTGGCAACCGTCGCCGGACTTGTTCCACTTTTTATTTGCAATGTCCCAGATGCCCGTTTCGCGCATAGAGCCGCGAAGGGTGATGGCGATGTACTTGCCGTCCGGGGAAAGGTTCGGTTCCTGCAGAATGACGCCTTTTTCGTCAAAGGCTTTTTCGCCGTCCAAAAGAAGTTTTTCTTCACCCGATTCGAGGTTCTTCTGGAAAACCTTTGCACCGCGGGAGAAGACGATGTTTTTACCGTCTGGGCGGAAGGTGCCCCAGGTGGCGTTGTCGGCGACTTTCTTTTCGTTTTCACCGTTTACGTCGATCATCCAGAGGTCCCATTTTTCCGGATAGTTCGCATCGTTTTCCGGGGTCCAGCCACCTTTGGAACGGGTGAAGATAATCTTTTGACCGTCCGGGGAGAAGCGCGGGAACCAGTCCACGGTAGAGGAATTGGTGAGAGCCTTGGGGTCACTTCCGTCTGCGTTCATGATCCAAAGGTCGTGCGTCGAATGGGCGCGGGAGGTGGACCAGACGATTTTACCGTTGAGTTTTCCCTTGACTGCATTCAACGCGGCCTGTTCTTCGGAAGTTGGGGCGACCGGAGCGCCTGTCGGAGCTTCGTCTGCAAAGGCGAATGTAGAAAGGGCAAGCGTTGCTGCTGCGAGTTTCAAAAGTTTCATTTTAGAATTCCTCAAATCCATTTCGAATATGGAATATAAAATACTAAAGAGTGGACGCGCCGATTTGTTCCAAAGAGTCGAGCAGGCTATTTAAGCGTCCTGTCATTTGAATAGCTCCGACGGTACAGAGATGGTCGCGGTTTTGGGCCGCAGCATCGGTGTAGTCGTGATTCCCCATTTTATTTTCATCCATCAGCACAAAATTCGTATAGGTTTTCGAAAGGCTCTGAAGGCTATCGATGAGTTCCGGAGCTTTGGAACGGCTGAGTCCATAACGGCCAAAGGATTCCGTTTGGGCAAAGCCTGGGCTCATCGGGAAAATCACGCCGATAACGGTAATGCTCTTTTCGGAAGCAAGAGTGAGAATTTCCTTGAGTTCGTCCACATTTGCCTGGAAAAGCGCCGGATTTTCTTCGTACCAGGTTACGCTTCTGTCGATAGAAGGTTCTTCTTCCCAACCGTGGCATTCTTCGTTCTTGTAGCCACGGGTCGGAATCAACCATTCGCGGTAGATAGAATTACCCGGTGAATTTTCAGTGCGTTCTGCAAGACCTGCCGGATATCCGGATTTCCAAAATTCATGATTTTCATCGTAGACAAATCCGGGAGATTTCTTGTAGGTTTTATAGAAATAATTTTCGATTTCATCGGTCTTCTTTTTCCACCACATGTCGATGTCTAAAGAGACGACCAAATACTTGAGATTGGGCATGTGATTCAATGCGTAATTTTCGAACAGATAACGGGTTTCATACAGAGAATTGGGAACGTTTGACGCGTTGATGGCAAAATAGGCGGAGTCCAATTCTTTGGGTGCAATGCCTGCGTTGGAACGGGATGATCCGAGAATCAATACGTTCGCAGTATTGCGATATTCCCAAAGCAATTCCATCTTGTAACGCAGAATGACATCCACTTCTCCGCCTGCAGAAGTAAAGTAAACGCCTGCGCTGTCGCTGTTTAAGGATTCCGAAATTTTTTCGGTCTTTTTTGCCCACAGGCAGGGATGCCACAGATCTTCTCCTTCGACGATTTCAAAAACTTTAGCGCGGCTTAAACCGACGACGGCAATCTTTTGATGGGCGCCCGCATCATTGGTGAGCGAAGCGATGGCGACGTTTGACGTAGAACCAGAAATCCATTCGGTGTGGTCAAAAGTATAGCCGTCTGGAGCTGAAATTACCTGTGTCAAGTTTCCGGTACTGTCGGCGATCAAAAGGGCTTTGTGCGCGTTGTAAGAGGTTTCTGCAAAGCTTTGGCCAATCGAGCCTCCGAAATCGAGGAAGAGCGTTCGCTTGGATCCGTCGTTTGCAAGCGAAGCGTTGCAAGCCTGTTCCCCACCATACCAGACGGTGTCTTTTCCATTTCGATAAGCGCGGAGAAGGCGTGAACCGGAAACGGCAAATTCCGAACCTGCGTCATAGCCGTCATGGTAATTTCCGGCGAGAAGCTTTTCGGGCGTTCCAAATTTTCCATTGCTAAAGGGAACTTGCCACAGCGCATGCGATTGGAAGGTGGCGTCATCGGTATTGTTGCCCGCATCGTCCACGTAGCGGATGACGGTATCACCCGAGGCAAGAACAGCCCAACGCGGAATCGCTGCGCTTTCCACATCCAGCTTCACTAAACTAGAACCGGTTTCATCCAGATTGCGCACGTAAAGTTCTGACGTCCCCGAAATGCCTTCAGGCTTGGTGCAGAATGCAACACGGTTTCCGTCGGGAGAAATATCCGGATGGTAGCTGTCTATCGTATCTGCGATTTCGACTGCAGAAATAATCGCGTTGGAATAATCGATGTAAACCAGATTTCCTGTTTCCCCGTTTCGAAAAGCAAGCTTACTCTGGTAAGAGCCTGTATAGGAGCGAATTTCCCCAGCACTCGCAAGCGAAGTGATGACAGAAGAAGAAACGTTTCCCGTAGAACTCATCCACGTCGGACTAGAAATTTTTCCGATTGCCAAACGGAAGCCGACGTATTCTGCAGCCGTCGAAGAGGTAACCGTATAAACATCCCCGCGGCTGTAAAGGGTCATAGAGCTTGGAGCGTCGCGGTAGCTGCCGCCTTTAATGATGCGTTCGCCCAGGTTTCCGCCATCCGGCGCACCTGCAAAATTGCTCAAGGTCGTGTCCTTGAATTTTCCCAGCCAATCGTTCACCCATTCGCTGACGTTTCCTGCCATATCGCAGACGGAAGCGCTCGTGTCAGCGGTACAAACCTTGTGAATTTTGTACTTGGAATTATCGGAATTCCAACCTAGGGAAGGATTCCAATTTTGAGAAGCGACAAGGACCCATTCCGCTTCGGTGGGAAGACGATAAGCTTCGACATCTGCGCGAAAGCTCAAATTTCCAAGCGAAAGACAGCGATGATCTGCGTCAAATAATGCGGAGCTGTAAACGTATGCGGTATCGAAGCCTTCTGCCTTACTTCTTTCGTTTGCAAAAAGGATTGCGTCATAATAGTTGACGTTGGTAACCGGTAGCGAATCTCCCGCACATTCCATTTGCATTTTGCTGTATGCATTGAATTCTTCGCAAGTGACTTCATGCTTGCCGATGGAAAAGCTGTAATCAAAATCCACGGTCATCTGCGGGCGTTCATTGGCGCGGGCTGATGAATCTTTTGTACCGAGGATCGCCTGGGAATTTTCCGCAAACACAAACATCATTCCGTCAAGAGTCGGGTCGGTATTGTTCGAATAAGTCGGTTCTTCGTCGCTTTTATTTTCACTGGATGTGTTGGGAGACGATTCCAAACAGCCTGCTAAAAAGAGGCTAAAGAAAGCGAAGAAGATAGCGTTCCAAATTCTCACTGGAAAGTCTCCAAAGTTCTCAAAACAGAATCCAAACGGTCCGTCAATTGCTCTGCACCAGGAGTCGCCAAGTGATCAAGACCATACGCCATGGCATCGGAATAATCATGATTGCCCATTTTGTTTTCGTCCATCAGAACGAAATTCGGATAGTTTTTTTGCAGTGCATTTAAGCGCTCGATGATGGAAGCGGCCACCGAACGCTGTGGACCGTAACGGCCAAAAGAACCCGTTTCTTTGTACAATGGAGACTGCGGGAAAATGATGCCGACGACAGGAATTCCCTGGTTTTTTGTAAGAGACAAGAAATTTTCCAACAGCAACCATTGCGCGTCGATAATTTCCGGATGGATAGAAGCCCACATAGAATCCACATTGACTTCGGCGACTTCACCCCAACCTTGAGGTTCCAAAGCGCTATAACCTAATGTGCTTAGATAGGTATTTCGAATATTGGGTTCTGCGTAGGAGGATTGAACCATTTGTGGGAAATAGGACGGAGTTCCATTTTTCCAATAGTAATGGTTTCGATCATAGACCGTGCCTGGGTATTTTTGGAATTGATCGAGATGGACGTTTTCATAAGCCTGCCAAATATCGATATCCAATGCGATGACAATCGCTTTCAACTTGTGGGCATGATTCAAGACGTAATTTTCCGCAATGAATAAAGTAAAGGAAAGCGTATTGTCGGGATGTCCCAAATTCACTGTAGCATAGGACGAGTCTAATTTTTGAGCGATAATTCCATCTTCCACACGTGAACTTCCCAAGCAGACCACTTCTAAAGAATCCGCTCGGTTCCAAAAAAGTTCCATCTTGACTCGCAAGAATTGATAGACAAATTCATCTCCCCTAAAGACATAGACCCCAGCACTGTCCAAGTCGATATCCATCTGCTGATTGGCTTCCAAAGCGTCTGTCCACAAATTCGGATGCCACAGTTCATTGCCAGAAGCGATCTCCGTGACAGAAGAATCCGCTGTGTGAATCAAAACGATTTTCGAATGCGCTCCGTCGTCATCGGTGAGTGTTGCCACGGCATAATTCGGACTGTTTTCCACCCATTCCGTATGATCAAACGTGTAATGTTCCGGAGCAGGAATCATCGCGGTCAAATTTCCACTCGTGTCTGCTACCAGGAGCTGCTTATGCGGCGAATAAGATTCTCCCGAAAAATTTTCCCCGGTAGAACTTCCAAAATCGAGGAACAAAACCTGATGCGAAATTTCGGAAAGAGAGGCGTTGCAAGCCTGTTCCCCATTTAACCAAACTTCTTCACGGTCATTCACCTTGGCACGGAGCAGTCTCGCTCCGCTGACCGCCAAGGTTCCGTCGTTCAAAACACCGCCGTTGTAAGAACCGTCCAAAATTTTTGTCGGCGTTCCAAAAGTTCCGTTCGCAAAAGGGACGCTCCATGTCGAAGCAAGTTTCCATTCCGCTTCATTCGAATTATTCGCGGCGCTTGTCACATAAACAATCTGTGTATCCGCGCCGAGTACACGCCAACGCGGAATTGCCGCGCTTTCCACATCGAGCCTCACCAAATTCGAGCCTGTTTCGTTCAAGTCGCGCACGTACAAGCTGGAATTTCCCGAAATCCCTTCTGGCTTGGTGCAGAAGGCAATTTTAGAGCCGTCCGGAGAAATCGTCGGATGGTAAACATCCAATGTATCCACGATTTCGACAACAGTCGGATTGGAAGATGCAAAACGGATATATCCAAGGTTTCCCGTTTCATCATCGCGGAAAGCCAAAACGGAATTCAAGACTCCCAACTTATTCTTCAGTTCCGTTGCAGAAGTCAAAGCTTGAATGTTCCATGCCTGAGAAGCTCTGTTCTCTTCTTCCAGTTGCTGAACAAAATCCACAACGCCACGGACTAAACGGAATCCGACATAAGCAGCGTGCATCGGAGGGGAAACCGTGTAAACGTCTCCACGATTCTTTAAGTTGATGTTTTTGGCCGCATTTCGGTAACTTCCGCCTTTGACCACCACTTCGCTCAAAGAATTGGGAGCAGATGCTCCGGCGAAATTTTCGACCGTTGCGTTCTGAGTGTTCGAGAGCCAGTCGTTAGTCCATTCGAGAACGTTGCCGGCCATGTCGCAGAGATCGTTCTTGTCTTTGGAAAGTTCACAAACCTTGTGCTTTTCAAAATCGGAATTTTCAGAAGTCCAAGCGTTTTTCGAAGGATTCCAACCTTTTTGAGCGGCGTAAATCCATTCGGCTTCTGTCGGTAAGCGGTAGCCGTTCGATTGGAAGTTGGTGGTGAAATTTTCGAGGTAAATGATGTGCCCGTCTGAGGATCGGGAAAGTCCTTCATAGCTGTAAACGGTATCGAGTTCCATCGCCTTGGACTTTTCGTTTGCAAAGAAGACTGCGTCGTAAAAAGAGACGTCGGTAACCGGATAATCTTTTTCGTCAGAATCAAAAGATGCGTTCAGAATTTTCGCATATTCACCCACCGTGACTTCATGCACGTCGATATAAAAGTTGTACGAAAAACGGGATATGATATTCACCGCAGGAATTTGAACCGAATCCCCCTGCGAAACAATGCGCTGCATGTCGTCATAAGACGCTGTCAAAGAGTCCGCTGTCGAAGCTTCATCTGTACAAGAAATCATGCCCGCAAGACATACGGCGAGAATTAAAACAAGGCGCAAAATCATCCCATACAAATTAGAATTTGCAGGTGCCTTTGCCATGTTAAAAAAACTTATTTTATTCGTTTATCCACAAATCGGGGTGCCAAATTTCGTTCCCAGAAACCAAAACATGAACGGAAGAATCCTGAATGTCCAAAACGGCGATTTTTTCATGATAATCCGATGTCAATGTAAAAGAAATGTAACGGTCGGAGCCGTAAATCCATTCTGGATGATCAAAGGAATATCCTTCTGGAGAAGGAATCGATTGGATTAAATTTCCTGTAGAATCCATGACCAATATGCGGTGATGCGCAAGGTAGGACTCTCCCGAAAATTGAATTCCTTGATCCGCGCCCAAGTCCAAGAAAAGGGAGCGCAAAGAACCGTCTGT
>JAILDK010000038.1 GCA_024689485.1 Fibrobacter sp. | reverse complement strand
TTAAATAGGAAAGCGGGATAACGATTCGGTGTGCCGTGAATCATGATGTCACCGCCGGGATTGTAGTTGCCCTTTTGCGCGGCTTGAATTTGCGCTTCGTTCGGGTATGAGATTCGGAGCGATAGATGAAATTTACTTTTGGGATTGTGAAGGATGATTTTGTATTCGCCTTCGGGCGTTTTATTGTCGCCGGATTTTAGCTTTGCCCCGACCGGATTCTTGCCCAGGGAAATTCTGTAGGTTTTGATAATCGTTTCGCCGTGGCGCAGGTACATTTGCCGCTTCGCTTTTTCGACGAGGATGTTGTCAATGGGGGTGGGGAACATGGGGTAAAAGAAATATAAAAAACGCCCGGTTTACCCGAGCGTTTTTTCAATGGTTGCTAGCGAAAAGTGAACGCTTACAGTCCGCAGAGTTCGCGGGCCTTTGCTTCGACTGCCTTCGAAAGGGCTTCCTTGTCGCCGGCGTTTTCCTTGATCAGGCGCACAAAGACAGAGCCTGCGATGACCGCTTCCACGGAACTCGCGATGGCCTTGGACTGTTCGCCGTTCGAAATACCGAAACCGCCGTACACCTTGGATCCGCCAGCGCCGACCTTCGAAAGGAAATCGAGAGTCGCCTGGTCAATCACGGTCTGCGTACCGGTAATGCCGACGCGGAGAGCCGCGTAGATGTACTTGAATCCCGCGTGGGCGAGTTTCGAAAGGCGTTCTTCGCTCATGCTCGGGCTTGCAACCGGGATGTTGTCCATGCCGTACTTTTTGCAGGCGGCGGTCAAGCCTTCGTCGTGGTCAAAAGGAAGGTCCGGAATGATCATGCCGGTAACGCCCGCTTCGCTGGCGCGCTTGCAGAAGTTTTCGACGCCCGGCGTGTAAATCAGGGAGCCGTAACTCATCAGGTAAATCGAGACTTCCGGGAAAGCCTTGTGAACGCGTTCAATAAAGGCGAGGCCGTCTTTGACCTTGTAATTGTGGGAAAGCACTTCGGTGCAAGCGCCCTGAATGGCGGGACCGTCTGCGGAAGGATCGCTAAAGGCGAGCTGGATTTCGAGAATGCTGGCGCCACCGCGGACCATGGCAGATGCTGCCGCAAAGGAAAGCTCTTCTGTCGGGTAGCCTGCGACAAGATGGCTCATCAATTTGATCTTAGACATTACTTGCTTTCTCCCATGATCTTCGCGTTGTGAATATCCTTGTTTTCGTTCAAGCGTTCAAGTTCGCTTTCGAGGAAGTTCTTCCATTCATTCGGACGGAATACCGGGCTCGAAATAAAGACGTCCTTGTCGCCACGGCCGCTCATGTTGATGATGATCGCCTTGTCCTTTGGAATTTCCTTCGCAATCTTCATGGCGGCCGCACCGGCGTGAGCGCTTTCGAGGGCAAAGAGAACACCTTCGTTCTTTGCAAAGAAGTTCAGAGCGGCGAGAGCTTCCTTGTCGAGAATGCTCGTGAATTCAATGCGGCCCTTCATGCCGAGGGCGGCGAGCTGCGGACCGATTCCCATGTAGTCGAGACCTGCGGAAATCGAGCGCGTCGGCAGGGACTGTCCGTCGTCATCCAAAAGGAAGCGGCTCTTGTAACCCTGCACAATGCCTTCGCGGCTTGCGTTGCCGGTCATGCGGCTTGCGTTTTCACCGATGTTCGGGCCAACGCCACCCGCTTCGGCGCCAATCAAACGCGGAGAATCTTCGTCGATGAACGGGCTAAAGAAACCGATCGAGTTCGAACCACCGCCGACGCAGGCGACCATCGCGCCGATATCGATGCCGCGTTCTGCGCATTGGCGCTTCACTTCGTTACCGATGACCGACTGGAAATGGTGAACGATATCCGGGAACGGGGCAGGGCCGAGGGCGGAACCGAGCACGTAGTGCGTCGTATCCGGGTGGGCTGCCCAGTCGCGCATCGCTTCGTTTACGGCGTCCTTTAACGTGCGCGCGCCGCTGGTGACTGCGACGACCTTTGCACCGTAAAGTTCCATGGAGGCAACGTTCGGCTGCTGACGGCGCACATCGACTTCACCCATGTAAACCGTGCAATCCATGCCGAGCTTTGCACAGGCGGCTGCTGTTGCGACACCGTGCTGGCCTGCGCCTGTTTCGGCGATAATGCGCTTTTTGCCCATGTGTTTCGCGAGCAGTACCTGGCCGATCGCGTTGTTGATTTTGTGGGCGCCGGTATTGGCAAGGCCTTCGAGCTTGATGTAGATCTTGGCACCGCCGAGGAGTTCCGTTGCGCGCGGAGCGTAAAGCAGAGGCGTTTCGCGGCCGATGTAATCGCGCTGGATTTCGGCGAGTTCCGCGAGGAACTGCGGATCCTGCATATAGTGGTGGAAAGCCGTTTCGAGTTCATCGAGCGGGCGGCGGAGAACTTCTGCAACATATTTGCCGCCGAAGTTGTCAAAGAAGCCGTTGTCACTGTACATGGTGTTTTCCTTATGATTAAAAACAAAAAAACCTTCCGGAATTGTCCGGAAGGTTATCTAAAACTCCTAATAATAACGCAAAAAACCGGACTTTATGTTAAGCCCGACGCCACCAGCGATTGTTGTTCTTTACGTTTTTCATCGCCGTAAAAATAGACAATGCTCTTTTCATTGGCAAGGGATTTTCTAAATTTGGGATGCAAAAAAAGAAGGCTGTCTATGAGTGCAATCCAAGATTCTTTTGACGTAGTAGTAATCGGCGGCGGTCACGCAGGTATTGAAGCGGCCCATGCGGCGTGGAAGATCGGCGTGAAAACGGCGATGATTACGATGGAATTGGATGCAATCGGCAGAATGTCTTGCAACCCGGCTGTGGGCGGGGTGAGCAAGGGCCAGATCGTGCGCGATATCGATGCGATGGGCGGCCTTATGGGACTTTTGACGGACAAGGCGGGCATTCAGTTCCGCATGTTGAATTTGAGCAAGGGACCCGCCGTTTGGGGACCGCGTGCGCAGTGCGATTTGAAGGCTTACAGCCGTGTTGCCCGCGAAACGCTTGAAAATTGCAAAGGCTTGCACCTGATCCAGGGTGAACTCGCCGCCTTTGACCGCATGCCGAACGGCAAAATGGAACTCACGCTGCTCTCGGGCGAACGCTTTGAAACCAAGACTCTCGTCATCACAAGCGGTACGTTCCTCGCTTCCAAAATGTTCACCGGTCTCGAAACGAGCATCGGCGGACGCGTCGGCGAACCGAGCGCGGATGCGCTCTCGAAGTCCATCCTTTCGAACGGGCTGCGTCTTCGCCGCTTAAAGACCGGCACCCCGAGCCGTCTCGATCCTTCGACGATCAATTTCGATATTTTACAGGTTCAGCCGGGCGACGAAAATCCTTGGCCGATGAGCGACCGTTCCACGGGACCGATCGACAACGGCAACTGCTGCTGGATTACCCGCACGAACCTCAAAACGCATGACATTCTGCGTTCGGGCTTTAAAGACAGCCCAATGTTCTCTGGCCGCATCAAGGGTAAAGGCCCGCGCTACTGCCCGAGCATTGAAGATAAAATCAACCGCTTTGGCGACAAGGACGGTCACCAGCTCTTTTTGGAACCGGAAACGAAGGACGTGGAACGCGTTTACTTGAACGGTTTTAGTTCGAGCCTTCCGGCAGAAATCCAGCTCGCCGCTTTGCACACGATTCAGGGCCTTGAAAAGGTGCGTGTGATGCAGATCGGTTATGCGGTCGAATATGACAGCATCGATGCGACGCAGCTGTACCCAACTTTTGAATGCAAGACGATTCCGGGCCTTTATTTTGCAGGCCAGGTCTGCGGCACGAGCGGTTACGAAGAAGCCGCGGGGCAGGGACTGATCGCGGGCATCAACGCGGCGCTCAAGACCCAGAACGCGGAACCGTTTATGCTCGGACGTTCCGAAAGTTACATCGGCGTCATGGCAGACGACCTTTCGCACTTTTTGCTCGACGAACCGTACCGCATGTTCACGAGCCGCGCCGAGTACCGCCTCTTTTTGCGCTCGGACAATGCGGACTCCCGCTTAAAGGACCGCGCCCGCAAAATCGGCATGATCGACGACGCTCAGTACGCCGATTGGGAAGCTCGCAAGGCGGAAATGGCTCGCGTTCAAAAGTACCTCGCCGAAACCCCTGTGACCGCCGCGGAAATCAACCCGTTCCTCGAAGCGGCTGGGCAGGCTCCGACCCGCGAATCGATCCGTTTGAATACGGTTCTCCGCCGCCCGGGCATTGACCCCGAAGCGTTCTTCCAAAAGTTCGTCCCGAATTCCAAGCTCATCCGTCGCGACGTGTGGAATCTTTTTGCCGAAGAGGCTTATGCCGGATTCTTTGCCCGCCAGGCGAAGGAAATCGAGCATGAAAAGAAGATGGACCGCATCAAGCTCGCCCCGGATACCGATTTTAGTCAAATTTCGGCACTTTCGATCGAAAGCCGCCAACGTTTGGCCGAAGCGCGCCCCTTGACCGTGGGCAGTGCCTCCCGCATTCCGGGAATTCGCCCTTCCGACATCATGGTTCTCACCCATTGGGTTGAAAATCATTAAATTTTAAAAATCGAGGGAGGGGGATTGTCTATGGACAACACTGCGAATTCTTTTTTGTCCGCATTTTTGGCTGTGAAATATATATTGTCTACAAGGTTGTATGGGATATATGTGTAAAAACGCCAAAATTTTGACAAAATATGGTGTAATCGCGTGGATTGCACTCGTTTCTTTATGTGTTTTGGCGTGTTCGGACGGCAGAACTTCTCTTGGAAATAGCGCGGAATCGGGAAATCCGGAAATCGCCGGTACGATTCAGTTTGAAGACGGTTCGCTTGCGGCGCATGCCCGTGTGGCGGTGGTACCGGCCTCTTATTCTGCAATTGAAGGCGGTGAACTGGATTCTGTTTTTGTCGCTGTGACCGATTCCCTCGGCCATTATTCCTTTGATTCGGTCCCGGAAGGGGGATATTCTTTAGAAGCGGTGGATGAGCTTTCGGGCCGCCAGTTCTTGAAGCTTGGCCTTTTTGCGACTCCGGATACGACGACTCTCGATTTGGATGCCGTTTTGGAAGATTTGGGCGGTGTGCGCTTGGGCGCGCATGGCTTTGAAGATGGGACGACGGGCTACGTTTATGTTCCGGGAACGACGATTTTACGCCCGGTGACGGTCAAGATGGGGAATATCTTTGTGGATTCTCTCCCGGCGGATTCCCTGTACCCGTTTGTGTTTGTTTCGGATGACGGTTATTCGCTTTCGCTTGAAAAGGGCGTTGAAGTGATTTCCGATTCGACGGTCCAAGTGGATGCGGAAAAGGTTTCGTTTGGCTTCAAGGTGCCGCTGAATACGGCGGAAATCGGCCTTTCGGAAGACCTGGTGCACTTTCCGCTCACGTTCTATTTGGATTCGGCGGATTACGATTTTAGCGGAATGGAACGTTTGACCGGAATTTGGACTGCTGTGCTTTGCGGTGATACGATTCCGCTTGATGTTTCGTATGCAGATCCGGCGGCGGGGAAATTTACGTTCTGGGCTCGCATTCCTAAATTGCGCGTGGCTTCCGAGGATACTTTGTTCCTTTCGTTTGCGGAAGGGGCTGTGAGCTCTTATGCGGATTCGGCGTCGGCTGTCTTTGAAAATGAATTTATTGCGGCCTGGCATTTTGATGAAGGTGCGGATACGGTGACCGATGCGACGGGAAACCTGTACAACGGCATTCCGGAATCTTTGACGGTGGCGGAAGAGGCGGTTGCCGGCAGCGCTTTGCATTACGGCGGAACTTTCGGTTCTGTCACGATTCCGGGAACTGCGAATGGCGAATTTGACGTTTCCGTGAAGGATTCGATGACGTTCTCCGTTTGGGTCAAGATGGAAGGGAGCGAACGCTCCCGCGTGGTTTATGGCAAGGGCGCGACCCAGTACCATTTGATGTATTTGGCTGGCTCCGATACAAAGCTTTGGCTATATGAAGCCTATACCGATGAAATCTTTGGAACGGATTCCACGACGCAGTCGGCGCGTTACTGGTACAGGGATTCTTCGGCTGTGGCAGATGTTTGGACCTTCTTGACCGTTGTCCAGGATACGGCTGGGGCAAAGCTTTATGTGAACGATTCGCTGATTTCTTCGACGGCGGCGATCGGGACAAGTTCGGACTCCGTGGTGACGGATAGTCTGTTCATGATTGGAAAATTGACCTATCCGAGAGATTCGGAAACGAACAGTGTGACGCATTTCTTTAACGGCGTCATTGACGAATTGCACGTGAGCCGTGTTTCGCGTTCGGAAGCGTGGATCAAGGCTTCTTATGCGAACCAGAATCCAGCGACACGGTGGCCGGTTCCTAAAGCAATTCAGTAAAAACTTACCGTAAACTTTCGTTAACCTTATTTAAAAATAGTCAATGGCCGTTGTCTATAGACTTCGGTTAATTTGGTTGTTTTTTGCATAAATTAAAAAGAGGGATATTTTTACACATAAAGGAGATACTTTATGCGGACGGATTGGATGAAAAAGGTGACCCTCGGTGTATGCGGAAGTGTGCTTCTAGGCGGTTTAGCGGTGGATTCTTTGGCGGCGACGTCGCAGATGGAAAAACTCGGTCGCGGTCTTTCTGTGGCGAACAACGGAACAGGAACTTTTGTTTCTTGGCGTTTGCTCGGTACCGATGAGACGACGGCGACGTTTACGCTTTTGCGCAATGGATCTGAAATTGCGAAAATCTCGGGCAGCGATCCGACTTCTTACGTCGATGTTTCCGGTTTGGTGACGGACGTTTATACGTTAAAAGATGAAAAGGGGAATGTCTCTTCGACAGTCATTACCTTCCCCGAATATTACAAAGACAATTATGGACATGCTGCTTGGACTCAGATACAGCTAGACCGTCCTCCTGCAGGTGTAACGCCGGCCAATGAAAGCTATTCCTATACGCCGAACGATATGAGCGTGGGCGATTTGGACGGCGACGGCGAATACGAACTCATTGTGAAATGGGATCCGACGAATTCCAAGGATAATTCCGCCGCAAAGACCGGCAATTATACGGGTAACGTTTACATCGACGCTTACAAGATTGACGGTACCAAGCTTTGGCGTATCGATCTGGGACGTAACATTCGTGCGGGTGCGCATTATACGCAGTACCTCGTTTATGATTATGATGGCGAGGGCATTGCGGAAATCGCGATGAAGACGAGTGACGCTACGGTCGACGGTGTTGGAAATGTGATCGGGGACGCGAATGCGGATTACCGAACCACGAGCGGTACCATTATGAGCGGGAATGAGTTCCTGACCGTGTTCAACGGAAAAACCGGCGCGGCAATTACGACGATCGATTATCTGCCGGGTCGAGGCTTGATTTCGGGCGATACCTACGGGAACCGCGACAACCGTATGCTTGCTGCGGTTGCGTATCTCGATGGCGTGCATCCGAGCATGATCTTTTGCCGTGGTTATTACACGGAAGTCTTTATTGCCGCTTTCGATTTTGACGGCAAGAACTTGACCCGTCGCTGGTACAGCGAAAACCCGACAGCAGGCCAGGGCCTTTATGGACAGGGAAACCACAATTTGTCGATTGCGGATTTGGACGGCGATGGCTATGATGAAATCGTTTACGGTTCTGCCGCTTTGGATCATGACGGATCGTTGCGCTATCGCACGGGATTTGGTCATGGCGATGCGATGCACGTTTCCGATATGGATCCGGATCGGGATGGGCTTGAAACTTACGATGTGCATGAAGATGGTCTTGCCGCGACTTATACGGAAGAACTCCGCGATTTGAACGGCAATGTTATTTGGGGGACCTTGCAGGCGACCTATGGTGACGGCACGGGTGTGGATAACGGTCGCGGTCTCGCGGCGGATATCGATTCCACGAACCGCGGTTTTGAAATGTGGTCTGGAACGAGCGGTGGCGTTCGCACGGTGAAGGGCGAACTTCTTTCGGAAAACAAGCCGTCTGTGAACTTCCGCGTGTATTTTAGCGGTGACTTGCAGGATGAGCTGCTCGATGCAACGGGCAGCGGCGGCAGTGGCGGTAAAATTGAAAAGTGGAATTCCACTTCGAAGAGCGTGGACCGCTTCTTGAACCTTTACGGCATCAACAATACTACTTTGAACAACTACACCAAGGCAAATCCTTGCCTTTCTGCCGATATCTTTGGCGACTGGCGCGAAGAAATCATTACGCGTAGCACCACGGATTCGAGCGTGATTACCATTATCAGTTCGAACTATACGACGCCGTATCGCGTGTACACGCTGATGCACGATCGCCAGTACCGCGAAAGTATCGCTTGGCAGAATGTGGGCTATAATCAGCCGCCGCATTTGAGCTATTACCTGCCGGACAATGTCGGCGACAATTTGAAAAAACCGGATATTTCTTATGTGACGAATCTCGAAGAAGCTCCTGCTTCGATTGAATTTGTGAAGGTCTTTGAAGCCTCTACGCCGGATACCGCAAGCACGGGCTATGTGGAAACGGATCACGCCGGATACTTGGGCGCAGGCTACTGGAACTTTGAAAATGCGGCAGGTTCTTTTGCCAAGTATTACCTGACGTCTCTTTCCGATACGACGGCGACGCTTGCCCTGGT
>JAILDK010000128.1 GCA_024689485.1 Fibrobacter sp. | reverse complement strand
GTGGATGATGCAGGGGTCGAACCTGCGACCCGCTGATTAAGAGTCAGCTGCTCTACCAACTGAGCTAATCATCCGTGTCCGCTGCAGCCAGGGTTCCAAAGAACGATGCTTACGCGAGACGTTGGTATTTATTTTTCGTGGATGATGCAGGGGTCGAACCTGCGACCCGCTGATTAAGAGTCAGCTGCTCTACCAACTGAGCTAATCATCCATGTCGTCATCGACGCGCTCAATTATAAAAAAAGCGAAAACGAGTGGCAAGGGGAATTCGCAAGAAAAATCAATTTTTTTCATGCGGCAGAGTTAAATATATTTTGAAAATCATGGAAAACGGTGAATGGTTAGATTCTTATCTCTCGTTCTTGGGCGTGGAACGCAATCTGTCCCAGGCGACTATCCAGAGCTATGAAGAAGATCTGCGCCATTTCGTGTACTGGGCCGACGAGCGCGGGTCCCAAATCAGCGATCTCAAGCCCGAAGACCTCGACGAATTTTTGACGGAAATCGCCGGCAGCGAAGACTACAGTCCGACTTCCGTGGCAAGGCACTTTTCAAGCCTCCGCGGATTTCTCAAGTTCCTTTTACGGGAAAAAGTTTTCCCCTACTCCACCGACAGCCTGCTCGCAACACCGCGCATCGGGCATTACCTGCCGCAGTGCCTGACCCGCGAAGAAGTCGACAGCATCTTTGAAAAAATTCAAGAACTTTCCAAGACTCCGGAACGCGACACGGCTCTTCTCGAATTACTTTATACGGAAGGACTCCGCATCGCAGAAGCGCTTTCCATTCGCCTTCAAGACGTCGACTTCGACAACGAATGGATCACCCCGATCGGCAAGGGCAACAAGCAAAGGCTCGTACCGCTCGGCGGAAAGGCGAAAGAGAATTTAAAAGCTTGGATTCAGGGACCGCGCCTTGCGCTTTCCCCCAAATTCGACACAATCATTCTGAATTCCCGCGGCGGCAAAATGACCCGCATGGGAGCGTGGAAGCTGATTCAAAAATACACCGCGCATTTGAGCAAGCACGTCACACCGCACACGTTCCGCCACAGCTTCGCCACGCACTGCCTCGAAGCCGGAATGGACCTGCGCGTTTTACAGGAACTGCTCGGCCACGCAAACGTGACCACCACGCAAATCTACACGCACATCAGCGACCGAATGATCCAGGAAGAACACCGCACCTTCCACCCGCGCGAACTCGGCAAACGCTGATTTCCCCAAACAAAAAAAACGGTGGAATTCGCATTCCACCGTTTCCAATTTTTCTAGAACCGCGCAAGAGTTACACCTTAAGCTCACCAGCGTCCAAAACATTCCAATCCGGAACGGCTTCAATCGCCGGGCGAACTTCGTCGCCGACAAACTTCACCACCTGGCCCGGAGCGCGGCCGACGAACTTGCGAAGGTCGAGAATTTCCTTGAGCTTCGCTTCGGTAATGCCGAGCTTCTGGAACTTTTCGTTCTTGAGAACGCGTTCGAGGAGATCGTTATCCTTGCCCTGTTCCTTCACGACCTTGCCCGCTTCCATGCTCATAACGCGGATTTCTTCGTGGAGTTCCTGACGGTCGCCGCCGTTTTTCACGCCTTCCATGATGATGTTTTCGGTAGCCATGAACGGGAGTTCCGCCATGATGCGCTTTTCGATCACCTTCGGGTAAACGACAAGGCCGTTCGTCACGTTTTCAGCAATGATGAGCATGGCATCCATTGCGAGGAAGGCTTCCGGAATGGCGAGGCGCTTGTTTGCGCTATCGTCCAAGGTACGTTCAAACCACTGCGTTGCCTGGGTGAAGGCGGTGCTATTCACCTGAGCCATCACGAAACGGGCGAGAGAGCAAATGCGTTCGCTCCTCATCGGGTTACGCTTGTAAGCCATGGCAGAGGAACCGATCTGAGTCTTTTCGAACGGTTCTTCCACTTCCTTGTTGCCCTGCATCAGGCGCATATCCGTGGCGAACTTGTGCAGGCTCTGAGCGATCGAGCAGAGAGTCTGGTTCACGCGGTTGTCCCACTTACGCGTGTAAGTCTGACCGGTGATCGTAAGAACGCGTTCGAAGCCAGCCTTGGCGGTCACGCGACGGTCGAGTTCCATGATCTTTTCTTCGTCGCCGTTGAAGAGGTCCATGAAGCTTGCCTGCGTACCGGTCGTTCCCTTCACGCCGCGGAACGGAAGAACCTTGATGAGGAAGTTCAATTCTTCAAGGTCAATGAGCATGTCTTGCAGCCAAAGGCAAGCGCGCTTGCCCACGGTCGTGAGCTGTGCAGCCTGGAAGTGCGTTGCACCGAGCTGCGGCATATCCTTGTATTCCATCGCAAACTTGGAAAGCTTGTCCATCACGCGGCAAAGGCGCTTGCGCACAAGGATAAGGCCCTGCTTCATCTGAATCAAATCGGTATTGTCACCGACGAATGCGGAAGTCGCACCGAGGTGAATAATGCCCTTAGCCTTCGGGCACTGGACACCGTAAGCGTAAACGTGGCTCATCACGTCATGACGGCGACGCTTTTCTTCGGCTTCTGCCACGTCAAAGTTGATGTCCGTTGCGTGAGCCTTGAGTTCGTCCACCTGTTCCTGGGTAATCGGAAGGCCGAGTTCCATTTCGGATTCGGCGAGGTAGATCCACAGCTTACGCCAAGTCTGGAACTTGTACTGCGGGCTGAAGATGTAGCTCATTTCCTTGGAGGAATAACGCTGAATCAGAGGACTTTCGAATTGATCACGCATGTTTTTCTTTTCCTTGTTGAGTTTGAAAATTTATTCCGCAGAACCTGCCATCGAAGCATTCGATGCGGAGCTTGCCGCCGACGTATCGGGCGGAGCGTTCAAAGCCTTGAGACTGTCCACCTTCAAGCTGTCGCGCTTGGGGAACATATTCTGGTAAATCACCGAGCGGCGGCTCGCCATAAAGCGGCTGTAGCGACCGTTGGGATTATGCTTTCCGGGGCTTGCAAGGACCGCCGCCATATTGATCGACTGGTCGAGGTTCAACTTGTAAGCGCTCTTTTTAAAGTAGGTCTGGCTCGCCATTTCGCAGCCGAAAATGTTCTGGCCCCACTGGGCGTAATTCAAGTACAGTTCGAGGATGCGATCCTTGCCGAGCATCTTTTCCATCAAAAGCGCATAGGCGAGTTCCTTGAACTTGCGTTCCCACGAACGTTCGCTCGAAAGGAAAAGGTTCTTTGCAAGCTGCTGGGTAATCGTACTACCGCCGAACTTGGTCTTGCCATAATAACGGTTCGCATCGAGAGCTTCCGCAATCGCGCGCACGTCAAAGCCCGGATGATAATAGAAGCCTGCGTCTTCGCTTGCGATCACCGCCTTCCGCAAATACGGACTGATGCTGTCGAGCGGTACAAAGCGATGCTTGATCTGCGTCGCCGGATTCGAATCGACCAGAGCCTCCATGTAACGGCTCATTTCCGGATTCGTAAATTCGAGTTGCTTTACATTATCGTAAATATCGTAGCAGTATACGAAGCCTTTGTACAGAAGAACGGAAACCACCACCGTAAACGCAATCGCATACAACATCAAACCGAGCAGCACGATCCGCACCAGACGGTCCAACACGCGGTAGATCCACTTGAACGTACAAGCGATAACCGAAAGGGTCTTCCGCAAACCCTGCGGAAGCGAATTCCAGAAGTCGACTATTTTCTGTTTCAGTTGAGAAGGCTTCACAGCCACGAATATAGAAAAGGGCAGATTACTTTTTTCCGCCGAACCAGGAATTGATGTCCTGTCCTTCCGCCATTTTAAAACTCTCGACCGTGATTCCTTCGCCGAGCGGAGACGCCTTGACGCCCGCCTTCTGCAAAAGATCTACCACCACACGAGCACCGGCCCTGCCGGCCTCGTCCTGGTCCAAGCACACGATAACATTCTTGTTTTTAAAGAGGTTAGCCCACTCCGGCTTAAAAGATTTGACGCCCGGAATTCCCACCGCCGGAAATCCGCGGTCGATCAGCGTCAGCGTATCCACGCAGCCTTCGCACAGGTAGATCCACCCAGGTTCGCCGTCGAGCAGCGAAACGTGGAACGGGAACGGCACCTGACCGCGCAAGTTCAATTCCTTCGGCTGCGTATCCGGTTCAATGGACCGCGCCTGAAAATACCGCGGAATGACTTTTTTGTCGAGATACGGGAAAAGTAAGCGATGCTTATAATAACGCAAGTTACCCTTGTCGTTAAAAAGACCCGCCTTCTGCAAAACTTCAAGCCCAAACTGATCGAGCAAGGAACGGTTCACCCGGTCGTAGTCGGTGATCACGCGCAGGCGCATCTTTTCCCAGGTCTTTTTGAAAATTCGGCGCTTCACAAGCCAAGGTGCAGCCGGAGAACCTTCCACCGGCGAGAGCATTTCAAAAAATGCGAGGATGATCTTTGCCCTGAGGATCGGGTCGATTTCGGGCTCGGGCGCCTTGTGCACCACTTTGATCATCGGAGCAGGAAAAGACTCGTTTCCCTCCCCCGCCGACAAGCGAAACTCGTTCTGCAACCAGCTGACCGCGCCCTTAAAGTCCAAATTTTTGGAAATTTCCACCAATTTGATTACATCGCCACGCACATCCGGGCACACCCAGCAGTTAAAAAGACCCTTGGATTCCGAGATCGAAACACTGGGGGTACGGTCCCCATGAGCATGTCGCATGGCATACGGACAGCGAATTTTACCCCGTATGACCCTATGACCCAGGCGTTCAGCCACCTGAGTGATGGAAATTGTGCTTTTTAAAGCCTCTATGTCGATCCGTTCCGACGTCATATTATATATGTTTTAAGCATGGAATTACTAAACAATATACTCGAAAATGTTGACTTGAAGAAGCTGACTACCTTCCGAATCGGTGGTACAGCCCGTTATTTCTACAAACCGGACACCTTCGAAGATCTCGTTGCAGCGAAACAGTTCGCCGCCGAAAAGAATCTTCCGTACTTTGTCATCGGTTGCGGATCGAACATCCTCGCCTCCGACGAAGGTTTCGACGGACTCATCATCAAGCTCGGCAAGGGTTTTAGCGACTACAAGTTTGAAAATGACACATTGGTTGCCAAGGCTGGCGCCCCGCTGACTCTCGTCGCACGCAAGAGCGCAGCGCTCGGACTTGCAGGCATCCACCTGCTCGCCGGCATCCCGGCCACCCTCGGCGGTGCTCTTTACATGAACGCAGGCGCCTATGACCAGGAAACCGGTCAGCGCGTCGTCTCCGTCAAGGTTCTTGAAGAAGACGGTTCCATCAAGGATTACTCCTTCGAAGAATGCCAGTTTGGCTACCGCAAGTCCGTGTTCCAGAACACGAAGAAGATCATTCTCGAAGCCACCTTCAAGCTCACTCCGGCTAACGCAGACGAACTCGTCGAAGCCCAGAAGAAGGTGATGGAATCCCGCAAGACGAAGCAGCCGCTTGACCTCCCGAACGCAGGTTCTATGTTCAAGCGTCCGGTCGGCGGATACGCTGGCACCCTCATCGCAGAAGCTGGCCTCAAGGGCACGAGCGTCGGCGGTGCACAGGTTTCGACCAAGCATGCCGGCTTTATCGTGAACACGGGCAACGCAACGGCCAAGGACGTTTACGAATTGACCGAACTCGTGATCAATCGCGTTTACGAAAACAGCGGTCACAAGTTCAAGCTGGAACGCGAAGTCGTGATGCTTGGAAAGATCGCACCTTAATCATTTTTATTATAGGAGACAAAAATAAAGTCCTTCGCCATGAAGGGCTTTATTTTTTTATTCTCGGAACAGAAACTTCAAAAGATCGACGCGGTCACCGATGACTTCAACGCCGTCTTCTTTGAGGCGCGCCTTTTGGCCTTCGATTCCGCCGAATGCAAAATGTCTCGAAAGTTTTCCTGTTGCATTTACAACTTTGTAGCAAGGAAATTTCACCGGATCCGGATTCTTGTGCAGAATGTTCCCCACGGCTCGCGCGAGATTTTTATTTCCCAAATGCTCCGCGATTTGACCATACGTCACCACTTTGCCGTGGGGAATCCTCGTCAGATACCAATAGATCTCATCTTTTATCATTCTAGAATCAAATCTAAAATTTATACAGAGCAATCCTCAAAAGGCAAAGCGCTCAAAACTTTGTAGATTTAAACCAAAAGGAGATTCTATGCCTCGTGAAGGAGAACATAATAAGTGGATAGCCCTCGCCCTCTGCATTCTGCTCGGCTATCTGGGACTGCACCGTTTTTACGAAGGTAAAATCTGGACCGGCATTCTTTGGCTTTGCACCGGCGGACTTCTCGGAGTCGGAATCGTCGTGGACGCAATCCTCATCGTTATGAAGCCGGAGCATTATTAATCCATGCTCGCTACGTTTTTGTTTGTGCTCGCCCTCGTCCTGATTTTCGGATCCGGAAAAATCGAGGACGCCTGCGCAATCACGTTGCTCTTGAAGATTCTCCCCGCCATCCTTTTAATCGGCGCCGTCGGGATGATTCTTTTCTGCCACGGTTAATTTATTCGGGCTTTTTGGAACCTTCCCAAAAAATGCGAAAACGTTTCCACGGTTTTGCAAGTGCGTAAACGGTAATGCCGCAAACACCGCCGATCACATCCGCCAAAATATCGCCCACAGAAACGCTCCGTCCCGGCACAAAGCTCTGATGATACTCGTCAAGGACACCCGCCAAAAGGCAAAGCCCGACGCAGTATAGCGCAACGACAAAACGATTCTTTTCCCAACGGGCATTCGAAAACCAGAGCCCAAAAAAGACGGTCAAAGTGGCGAACGTACCGCAATGGATAAACTTGTCAAAAGGCGGAACAAGCCAGCTCATTCCTTCGCCATCGATCGAGGACGTGCGAAAAATCATCGCGAGCAAAAGAATGCCCGGAATGTAACGGAAGAGCGGATAACGTTCAAAAAGACAGTCCAATTTTTGCATGTTCCAAATATAGAAAGCTCCCCTAAACGAGCCAAGATAAGCTAAATTTTACGGCCAGTCAAAAACGCACAACGAGCAAGTGAACCATGACAAAACTTGACGAAATTCTCCAATCCCTGAACGCATCGAACCACGCCCTGGTCGAAATGCTTCCCCTCAACCTGAACCACAAGATGGTGCAGAAGGCTCGCCTCGGCAAGAAGCCCGTGCCCAAACACACGCAGGATCTGATTTTGCAGGCGCTGAACAAGTACCTCGCCGAGAACGGCATCACCGAAGACAAAAAGATCAAGCAGTACAAGCGCGTCGAAATTTTCGGCGAAGAAAGCCCTTGCAATCCGTAGGAACTTGTACTAAATTCATAAACGTATGAATCATTCCTTTGGACAGAACATCATCGCAGCAGCAATTGCAGCAAGCGCGGCAGCAGCCCGAGCTAGTGTTCGACTGTCCACAGAAATGAGACTCCAATCCGCCTAGTGCGAATTTAGAATCCAAGTTTTGAGGACAGTCGATTTCGGCTGTCCTTTTTCTTTTTAAACATTTTAACCAACCGAGGTTCCCATGATTTCCGCCGCAGCAAAACCCTAACATTTTCCCCGCAAAAGGCTTTCCCCACCCCACACGCGAAGCGAACGGAGTGAGCGAGCCCTCGCCAAAGGCACATAGCCCAAACGCGCAGAGTCCAGCGTGGCCACGGGGGTGGATGCAAGGAAGGGGGCCCTCGGCCTTCGCAACTCTGAGCGGGCCCCCTACCTTGCCCCCCCGCCGGGCAGGCGAGCCGCCCGTGCCACGGAAAAGCCTCCATGCCAATGGAAAAAGCCTTTCGTCAAAAACTCATTTAATTAGATTTACAATCGTCTATTCAATTCGAAATTTATCGGAGACAAAATTATGCGTAAACGACTTTTAACTGAAGGTGCAAAAGAGCTCTCATACGAAATCCGTGAGATCGTCAAGAAGGCCAATCAGTTAAAGGCACTCGGTCTCAAGATCCACTGGGAAAACATCGGCGACCCGATTCAAAAGCATTGCCAGGTCCCGGAATGGATCAAGGAAATCGTCAGCGACCTCGCCAAGAAAAACGACAGCTACAGCTACTGCCCGTCCAAGGGTCTCCTTTCTACCCGCGAATTCATTGCGAACGAAACAAACAAGCTCGGCGGCGTGCAGATCACGCCGGAAGACATCCTCTTCTTCAACGGCCTCGGCGACGCCATCTCGACCATCTACAGCCAGCTGTCGATGACGACCCGCATCATTGGACCGTCCCCGGCCTACAGCACCCACAGTTCCGCGGAAGCAGCCCATGCGCACTCTTCCCCGCTCGTGTACCACCTCCGCCCGGAAAATCACTGGCTCCCGGACCTCGAAGAACTCGAGAACAAGGTCAAGTACAACCCGAACGTGGCCGGCATCTTGATTTTGAACCCGGACAATCCAACCGGCATGGTCTATCCGCTCGAATACCTCGAAAAGATGGTGAAGATTGCGAAGGACTACAAGCTCTGCATCATCTGCGATGAAATCTATAACAAGATTACGTACAACGGAGCCCACGCGTATCCGCTCGCCACTTACATCGGCGACGTCCCGGGCATTTCCATGAACGGCATTTCCAAGCAGTATCCGTGGCCGGGCGCTCGTTGCGGCTGGGTCGAATACTACAACCGCGACAAGGACCCTGAGTTCGACGCGTTCTGCCGTGCAATCGATAATGCAAAGATGATCGAAGTCTGCTCGACGACAATTCCGCAGCTCACGATTCCGAAGATCCTCGGCGACGCCCGCTATCCGGTGCACCGCGAAGCTTTGAACGAACGCATCGGACGCCGCAGCGCGGTCATCAACGAAATCCTTTCCGACGTTCCGGAACTTTACTTCAACCCGACCTACGGCGCATTCTATAATACGATCGTCTTTAAGCCGGGCGTCTTGAACCCTCGCCAGTCCCTCCCGATCGAAGATCCGAAGATCAAGTCGCTCGTGGAACAGTGGACGGCAAACGTCAAGAGCGAAGACTACCGCTTCGTGTACTACCTGCTTGCGACGACCGGCGTCTGCGTCGTTCCGATCAGCAGTTTCTGCAGCGAACTCGAAGGCTTCCGCATCACGCTCCTCGAAGAAGACGAAGACGAACTCCGTCTCGTATTCACGAAGATTCGCGACGCAATCAAGGCTTACGTGGCAAGCGCAAAGTAATCCGAATCGTTGTGTAAATTTTTCTTTTCTAAAGGCGGTTCTTTCGGCAACCGATTATGCAAAAAATCGGGTACCGAAAGACCGCCTTTTATATATTTTCAAAACGAAATTTCAAAAAGGACCATTTCATGAAATCTTTCTCGTTGGCACTCAGTGCTGCCCTTCTTATTTCCCTTTCCGCATGCAACGAAGCTTCGGCAAGTGGTAAAACAGACGGTTCCACGGGTGCAAAGCTCGACAGTCTTTCCGCCGAAGTCAAGACCATGCACGAAGAATTCGAAATTCTCAAGTACGGTCTCGAAAAGCGCGGTCTTTCCATTGAACAGATGAAGGCCGAAATGGAAGCGGACAACAAGGTCTGGGATATCCCGGTCGGCACAAGCCCGGTCTTCGGCAACACCAAGGATCCTATCCTCACGATCGTCGAATTCTCTGAATTCCAGTGCCCGTACTGCGCCCGTATCGCTCCGGCGATCCACGACTTGATGAACAAGCACAAGGACGAAATCAAGTTCGTGTTCAAGCACTTCCCGCTCAGCTTCCACAAGGACGCTCCGGGTGCCGCAGCCGCCACGATGGCCGCTCAAGAACAGGGCAAGTTCTGGGAATACCGTTACGCGCTCGCCGACAAGAACCGCGAGCTCAATCCGGAAACGTTTAAGAAAGTCGCAAAGGAAATCGGCCTCGATATGGCAAAGTTCGAAAAGAGCATGGCTCTCGACTCCGCCAAGCAGGCACGTATCAATGAAGACTTCCAGCTCGGCGCCAAGGTCGGCGTCCAGGGCACACCGAACTTCTATATCAACGGTAAGCGTCAAGACCGCTTTAGCCCGGATCTCGTCGAAAAGCTGTTGAAAGAAGCTAAGGAAAAGAAGTAATCGATTAATTGAATTGACTAACATCTAACTAAACAGAGGGAATACCGAATGAAGCATCAATTCTTGAAAGCTTCGTCCATGCTCTTCTTGGGGCTTGCGACGACAGCTGCGATGGCGCAGAGACCTCCGCGCATCGTCGTATATAAGATGTTCGATGACCAGTATCGCCAGGGTGGTTTCGACTACACCTACGGTGGTAAGGGCGGAACAGTCACCGTCACAAAGGACGGCGGCTACAAGTCCAAGTCTGCGCTCGACATCAAGCTCGACCCGACGGACTACTCCGGCGCATCGATCTGCCTTTACAACGAAGTCTTCGACTTGAGCAAGTACATCCTTGACTCCAAGCTCGAATTCATGATCAAGGGCAAGAACGGCGGTGAACAGCTCAAGATCGGTCTTCTCGACGAAGAAGTTTCCGACGGCAAGAAGACCCAGGTTGCTCTCCCGATGGCTAAGTACATCCAGGGCGGTGCCGTTACGAAGGACTGGAAGAAGGTTTCCATTCCTCTCGTCGACTTCCCGGATCGTGGTCTTTACTGGGATAACACCCGTAAGTCCGAATTCCCGGCTCGTATCGACTGGGACAAGATCGCAGAAATCCGTTTCTCGATCGACAAGGGTGTGAACCCGAAGTTTGAAGTCCTCATCGACAATATCGAAATCGTCAAGGGCAACAAGAAGGCAAAGCCAAAGCCGAAGATTGTTTACTGGGACGAAAACAGCGACGTGATCGACGGTCCGAAGAATCCAGAAAAGCTTGACGGCAAGGTCAAGCCGGTTTCTGGCGGTACCTTCTATGACAACCAGCTCAAGGGCTTCTCTTACGTTTACGGTGGCCTCACCGCTCAGCGTGAAGCAGACTCGAAGACCAAGGGCAACCCGAATGTGCTCGCCATGTACATCGACAACAACGACTGGTCCGGTGTGACCTACTCGCTCGGTGAAGGCAAGTACATTGACCTTTCCAAGGTCCGCAACAAGGGCGGTCTCTACTTCTGGATCAAGGGTAAACTCGGCGGCGAAAAGGTGTACGTCGGTATCCTCGACAACCAGGGCAACGACATCAAGAGCCAGACGAAGATCAGCCTGAACGACTGGATCGAAGGCTCCAAGGTCGGCACGGACTGGAAGCTCGTGAAGATTCCTCTCAAGAAGTTCAACGACAAGGGTAAGGCTTGGGACGCTAACAAGCAGGCCGAAGTCGCAAAGGACGTCCAGTGGAACAAGATCCAGGAAGTCCGCTTCTCTGTCGGCAAGGGCGAAAACCAGGGCGAACCGGGCAAGCCGGCTCCTGTGACGATCTTTGTGGACCAGATCACCTTCACGGAAACGATCGACTGGGTTGACCCGGATATCAAGTGGGACAACTGGAAGAACAAGACTCCGGATCTCGTGATCTCCGACTTCGAAGGCAAGTTCGCTCAGGACAAGTGGGAACCGTCTAAGGGCCCGAAGTCCAAGGTCGAAGTGGAAATGCCGTACAAGTCCTCGAAGCTCGACGGCAACAGCTTGAACGTGAAGCACTTCGAAATGTCTGACTGGGTTGACGTCGTTCTCGACTTCAACAACAACCAGGCCAACCACGGTGCAAAGCTCCGCGACTGGACTCAGCACTGGGGCATCATGTTCGACGTCTACTCGGAACGCGCATGGCAGTCCATCACGGTCCAGATCGGCGACGCTGGCAACGAACTCTTCGTGGCGAACACCGGTGTACCTCGCGGTCGCACCACGGTGATCGTTCCGTTCCGCAACTTCTCCAAGTTCCCGTACTATCAGCCGCCTAACGCAAAGGAAAACGGCGTGTTCGATCTCAAGGGAGTTTCTTCTCTCGACTTCAAACCGGGTGGAGAAGGCTCTAACGGTAGCTTCGAAATCGATAACATCAAGCTCACCAACCAGCGTGAAGTCAAGGCAGCCGTTCGTCCGGCTATCGTGAAGGTCAACGTGAAGGGTACGAGCGACGTTCTGAACCCGAACATCTCTGGCGGCCTCTTCGGCATCAACGCAGCCCTCTGGGACGGCGACATGCTCGACAACAAGAAGTTCAAGGTCCAGACTGCTGAATACGCAAAGCGCATCAACCACGGCATCATCCGTTACCCGGGTGGTCTCCGCGCTGATGACGACCACTGGAAGGAAATTCTTGACAATAAGGACTGGATGGTCGATACCGACGAATTCCTCGCCTGGCTCAAGAAGACCGGTTCTAACGCTATGTTCACGGTGAACTTCGGTTCCGGCACGGAACAGGAAGCAGCCGCATGGGTGAAGCACACGAACATCGACAAGAAGGCCGGCATCGTTTACTGGGAAATCGGTAACGAAGTCTATGGTAACTGGCACCCGTACTATGAAAAGTATGGTAAGGACGGCGGTACCATTTATGGTAAGCGCGCTCGTAAGTTCATCGAAGCCATGAAGAAGGTCGACCCGACGATTAAGGTCGCTGTTCTCGGCGTGCTCGATGGCCAGTGGAATGACAACGTGCTCAAGGAAACCGGCGACATTGCCGACGGTCTCATTGTTCACCACTATCCGCAGCACTTCGGTGAAGAAAATGACTTCGCCATGCTCTCTGCTCCGCAGGATCTCGTTCCTATCTACAGCCGCCTCCACAAGGTGGTTGACAAGTGGACCAGCCACTTCAAGAAGAACAAGAAGATTGAACTGTGGCTCACCGAATGGAACTCCGTGGACTTCAACCCGGGTCCGCAGACCATCGCTCTCGAAAACGGTCTGTTCGTTGCTGACTACCTCGCTATGCTCGCCACCGAAAACGTGGACAACGCACAGTACTGGGATATCCACAACGACATGACTCCGGAAGGCGGTGACTACGGTTACCTGACCCGTTCTGCAGAAGAATGTATGAACTGCCCGCGTCCGAGCTACTGGGCATTCCAGATGGCTTCCGACGCTCTCCGCGGCAAGCTCCTGAAGACCGAAATCACCGGCGACAAGGAATCCTTGATCACGACTTACTACACCGAAAACGGCAAGAAGAAGAGCCTGCTCGTGATCAACAAGAGCCCGTACAGCGACTACGAACTCAAGTTGAACATTCCGGGCTTCAAGGGCAAGGCCACTGTCCAGACGCTTGACAAGAGCACCGAAAAGCTGAAGGAAGGCTGGGCAAACGATCCGTCCAAGAAGGC
>JAILDK010000062.1 GCA_024689485.1 Fibrobacter sp. | reverse complement strand
ATGCAGAAGACTTTGGACGAAGTCAAGCGCAACGCCGAAAAGGAAGGTGAACTGATCGTTGCCGAAGCAAAGACCCGCGCCCAGCACGAAGTGGAAAACACGAAGCGTGAAGCCGAAGACCTTCGCTCCGAAATCGAACAGCTGAAGCAGCTCCGCACGAACTACTTCATCCGTATCCGCGCCATGATCAAGAGCCAGTCCGACCTGCTTGCCGCGATGGAAAAGGAACAGGCTCCGGAATTCCCGGAATGAAGATCCAGATTAAAGTCCACGCTCGGAGCAAACGCGAAGGCGTTGTTCCGCAGCCCGACGGCTCTTACAAAGTCGACGTCAAAGCGCCTCCCGTAGAAGGCAAAGCGAACGAAGCCGTCTGCAAAGTCATCGCAGAATTTTTTAAAAAGCCCAAAAGCGCGGTTCGCGTCGCCATGGGTTCTACCAACAGCCGAAAGGTCGTCGAAATCGACGACTGATTTTCGGACTTCTTACTTCAATTTGCAGGGGAATTCTTTGGCGGAGAACGAAAGCGTATCTCCGAAGAATTGCGCATAGGGATTCCGCTTCATCTTCACCAGGGAATTGGTAAAGAGAATCCCGTTGTCTTCCACGCTTGTATTCAAAATTAAAGCGCATTTGCCGCCCGAAACAAGGCGCGGACTCGTCGGCTTGGCCGCGTTCTTTTCCAGGAAGACTTCGCTCGCATTCTTGTAGGTGATGCTTTCGATAAAGTTCAAGAAGAGCGTTCCCGGAACCTTGTTCAAGGTGCGGCAGAAAACGCGACCCTGGGAAGGAACGCAGTAGTAAACGGAAGAGTCTTTGGTTTCGCGGAAGAATTCGTCGGCGGAAAGCGAAATGAACTCCTGCTTTTCTTCGGGCGCCTGTGGAAGGGTGTCCGCTTTGGTGGAATCCATGGCTGCGGAATCCTTTTTGACGGGGTCTTCGTAGTATTCGATTTCACGGACAAGGCGTTCTACGTCGTAGGATTCGGCGGTGCCGTCTGCGCCTTCATATACAAAGGATCCGTGCGTTTCAATCAAGATCGCGTTTCCGTGTGCATCGTAAACGGTGCGGGATTCCTTTTCACCGTGGCGGTAAACGGTGCACTCCGAAATGTCGGCGCTGTCGCGATAAACGTAAAGAACGGTATCGTTCTTGGGCGACCACGCCTTGGAATGTTTGGTGATGATGTGCGTTAAACGGCCTTTGGAATCGTACTGGTAGGTTTCGGTATAATTCAAAAGGTCCGGGTAGAACAGGCGTTCGTCAAAGCGGAATTCAACCTTTTTTAACGTGGAACCTTCAAATTCGCGTTCGATCGAACCGATCTTTTTTCCGCTCAAGTCCATCGCGGAAATGCGGACAAGAGAATCGTTTTCACCGTATTCGTACAAGTGGCGGAACTGAACGCTCGGCGTATTTCCCGAGGCGGCTATGATTTGATGCTTGGCGTTTTCTTCCCAAGAGAGGTGCCCGTCTGCGGAATTCCAGGAATGGTCGACCGGGCTTTGACGGTAGAAAGGCGTTCCCGATTCTTCGATAATGCGGTTGTCGTTTCCGAGGAAGTAAACGTAGTCGCGGTTGGAATCAAAAACGTGAACGTAGATTTCGCGACGGTTCGCCTTGTGGATCACCTGGGCTAAGCTTGTTAAGCTTCCGGTGCTGTCAAAGCTTGCGTAGTCTGCCATTTCACCTGTCGGCAGGTGGTGAATTTCGACGGTTCCCGAAAAATGCGGATCTAGGAGATTGCCGTCGGCGTCTTTGGCGATGACGTAGTTCTTTTGGGAAATGTGTTTGACTGGCCCGTGGATGTCTTGGTACTTCTTCGCTTCGAGATTTCCGAGGAGAACCTCGTAGTCCGTTTTGATGTTGGGCGGATTTGTGTAGCTGAACTGCAGGCGTTCGGCTCCGCGGGTATCAAATTCTACGCCGCAAGAACAGAGAACGGCGACGGAAGAAAGGGAAACGAGAAGTTTGCGGAGGGGAGTCATGACCCTAATATATATTAAAAATGCTATTTTCTTTTGTGATGAAAAAGTTAGAACTTCCGTTACCCGATGATTTCCATGTGCACCTTCGCCAGGGCGCATTGCTCGAAAACTATGCAAAGACCGTTGCCAAGGAATTTGGCCGCATTCTCGTGATGCCGAATACGGTTCCGCCGATCGCAAGTGCTGCACAAATTCAGGATTACCGCTCCCAGATTCAGACGGCTGCTCCGGGCCTCGATCTGCTTTTGACGTTCAAACTGAATGCGAAATTCACCCCGGAAGACTTAAAACAGATGAAAGAAGCGGGAGCCGTTGCCGGTAAATATTACCCGGCGGGCGTCACCACGAACAGCGAAGACGGCGTCTCGGATTTCGATTCCATTCTCCCCGTCGTCTCCGAAATGGAAAAGCTCGGACTGGTGCTGTGCATCCACGGCGAAGAACCGACCGCCTTCTGTCTTGACCGCGAAAAGGAATTTATCCGCCGCGTGGAATACCTCGCAGAACATTTCCCGAAACTGCGCATCGTTTTTGAACATCTTTCGACCAAGGCTTCCGTGGAAGCGGTCCTTCGCCTGCCGCAGAACGTGGCTGCAACGATCACGGTGCACCATTTGCTGCACACCTTGGACGATATCATCGGCGGTTCCCTTCAGCCGCATCACTTCTGCAAACCGACGCCCAAACGCCCGGAAGACCGTGAAGCGCTCCGTCAAGCGGCGTTTAGCGGCAATCCGAAGTTCTTCTTCGGTTCGGATTCGGCTCCTCATGCGAAGTGCAAAAAGGAGTGCTGCTGTGGGGCGGCTGGCGTCTATACGGCTCCGGTTGCGGTCCCCGCTTTGATCCAGATTTTTGAAGATGCGGGCGAACTCGACAAACTTTCGAACTTTATCGGCGGTTTTGGGGCGGATTTCTACCAGATTCCGCGTCCGACGAAAAAGGTCGTCTATGTGGAAGATCCGTGGACGGTTCCGGAGAATGTAGACGGCGCAGTTCCGCTTTTTGCGGGAAAATCGCTGAAATGGAAGAAAATCGGTTAGTTTTGCGGAATTGCAAAAATTTTTGCAATTAACAAAACTTTACATTCGGGTGATTTCATATCTAGGAATTTAGATTTAGGCTGACGTTTTATATATAAAGGGTTGGTCTATGAAAAAAATGATTCCTTTGATGGCTGCAACAGCCTTTGCCGCACAGGCTTGGGCTGCTCTTCCGACTGCAGCTACAATCCAGCAGGAAATGGGCTTTGGCATTAACATCGG
>JAILDK010000046.1 GCA_024689485.1 Fibrobacter sp. | reverse complement strand
TGCGTTGCCTTTTCATAAGTGGCAAGGCCTGCGACATTGCCCCAGTTCGGAACGTTTCCCGTTGCGCTGTCCTGCGTATAAGAAGCATCTCCCGTCGTCAAAGCGAGTTCCGTTCCGGCAAAAAGCATTTCATCGCTAAATTCGGAATCGCCATATTCCCCGGTCGACACATCATACGGATTGCTGAACGCGACTTTCGGATTTGCAATTCCCCAGGCGTAGGCGCTCTTCGCCGCCGCAAGGCACTGCTCTGCAAAAGTGGCATCAAACGGTTTGTACACACGGGCTGCCACCGCCATCACTGCGGCAAAGTCAAGAGTCGCCGCCGTTCCCTTACCGATGATGTAACGGGCGAGCTTGTCACTTGCAGGCATCACGTCACCCGGGAATTCGAGCGTGGTAAGCTTGTGGAAAACGCCGCCATCGGTATCCTGCATGGTAAGCATCCAATCCAGATTGTACTTGATTTCGGCAAGCAGATCCGGGAGGTTTGCTTCGGCAGGAATGTTCCACTGGAGCGTGTTGAAATAGGCAGGGAAATGTTCATACAGCGCAAGGAGCGTGTATGTTGAAATGCCCGAGTTCACAATGTACTTGCCATAGTCACCGGCATCGTACCAACCCTTAGGGCTGCTGGTCGTTCCAGAGCGACCTGTGGAGCTGTGGAAGCTGACCTGAGTATCGGCATGGCCTGCCGCACGTTTCCACGTTCCCGCATAGGTTTCTTCCAAAGCCATCGATGCGCGCTGATAGTAATACCATTTTAAGGAAGCCTTCGCCACATCCACATACGGCGCATCCAAAACATTCAAATCGGAGCGAAGCACCTGACCGCCGACTTGAATCGAATAAGTACCCGGAGTCTTCAGATCCGAAAAATCCACCAGCTGAACGCTCTGACCGCTTGGCGTCCAAGTTGTCGCCGCAGACGGAGTCACGGTCAACACGGTCGTGCCGCTTGCATCCACGATTTCCACATCGCCAGAGCCTTCGAAAAGGGTGAATTCCTTGGCGTCACCCGTGCGATAACCGATCTGGTTAATATAGGCTGTCGCCGCAAAGGAGGCCGATGCCATAGACAAAAGCGTAATCGCAAAAGGAACGTACTGTTTCAAGCCGAATTTAGCGGACATAAGGCCTCCATGGGATAGATTCTTTTATCAAATCTATGCCAAAAAGGAACAAAACTCCACATTTTTTTGCCGTATGTGGTTACAACTGTAGCCACCTTCACAAAAAAAAGGAACCCGACAAACGTCGAATTCCTTTCAAATTAGGCGAAAATCGCTTACGGAATGAGTTCCGCGGCCAGTTTACGCGCTTCTGCGTCTGCGGCAAGGATCGTTTCCAAATCGAGGTTCGAAACGGTCGGGGTCTTTTCCACGATCTTTTCGACGCCGTTCGGAATGTCCAAAAAGCCGATTTTCTTTTCGAGGAAGGCGTTCACGAGCACTTCGTTTGCCGCGTTCATCGTCGCCGTATAAAGTCCACCCTTTTTACCGCATTCCATAGCGAGGGCAAGGCAGCGGAACTTTTCAAAGTCCGGTTTGAAGAACGTGAGCTTTCCGAGTTCGGCGAGATCCAAACGGCCCGTTTCGAGCGGAATACGTTCCGGCCAAGTCATGGCGCACTGGATAGGAATCTTCATGTCCGGAGCGCCGAGCTGAGCCATGAGACTGCCGTCGCGGAACTGGACCAAGGAATGCACACGGCTCTGCGGATGCACCACAACCTTGATCTGTTCGTACGGAATGTCGAACAGGAAGTGCGCCTCGATGATTTCAAGGCCCTTGTTCATCATGCTCGCCGAATCAATCGTAATCTTTTTGCCCATGCTCCAGACCGGATGATTCAAAGCGTCTTCCAAGCGAATGTCCTTGAACTTTTCAATCGGCCATTCGCGGAAAGGTCCACCCGATGCGGTAATCTGCAGTTCTTCGACTTCTTCCTTCGGGCGGTCGGCGAGGCACTGGAAAATGGCGTTGTGTTCGGAATCGACCGGGGTGAGGTAAGCCTTCGGATTGGCCTTGAGAGCGGCCGTGATGACTTCTCCCGCCATCACCAGAGTTTCCTTGTTGGCGAGAGCGATATGCTTGGACGCGCGGATGGCGGAAAGGGTCGGGAGGCAGCCGACGGAACCCATCAGAGAGTTCAAAACGATGTCGGTCTTCGGATCGCTTGCGAGTTCACAAAGGCCGTCCATGCCGGTGAGCACAGGCTTGCCGAGTTCCTTCGAAAGAGCCTTGGCGGCTTCCGCGTCAAACATGCAGAAACGTTCCACGTCCATTTCACGGGCGATCTGCGCGACCTGTTTCCAGTTGCGGTTGGCAGCGACTGCGTAAAGCTTAAAACGTTCCGGATGCTGTTTCAAAACGCCAATGGTCGAAGTTCCGATCGAACCTGTGGCACCGAGAAGAGCGACATTTTTCATTCTTCAGCCTCGAAATTTTAGGTTATCCGATTGCAAAGATAGAATAAAAAAAAGGAATCCCTCCGAAGAGGAATCCCTTTTGTTTTCAGGAGAACCGTATTACAGGCGCACCTTAAAGGCGTGCCCGCCGACTTTCACAATATACAAGCCTTTGGCCCCGGAGAACACCTTTTGTTCGCAGCCCAAAACTTTTGTCGAACGCAGCTGGTGACCGAGAGCGTTGAACACCGTCACGGGCATTCCTTCGGCACCCGAAACCATAATCGCATTTCCGCTCACGTAAACCGCAAACGGGAAAGCACTCGGTACATCCAAAAGAGCCGTCGTTGCACTCGAAGAGGATTCCTCCGCGGAGCTAGAAGAGCTCAAAGCGTCCATGTTCGAAACGGTGATTTTTCCCGCATTCGGAACCGCATCAAAGTAGATATAGCCATCAGCCATCGAAGCTTCGAGTTCGGCATTTTCTTGCATCACCTGAATGTTTTCCCAGCCTGTCGGCTTTGCCATCCGCAAGGAAAGCGGGTAATCATATTTTGAAATATTATCCGCAATGGAATGCTTTAATTCAAAAGTATAACTGTCCGCATTTCCACCGTCCATCGGATCGATGAAAGCCGCCTTACGTTCCTTCACGTACATCGCCACGTTGCGGAAAGGCGCTACCCAAACATAGGAATCGTTCTGGTTCGCCCACAAAAGGGCGCTTTCGATATCGCTCAAGTTTGTCGGAGAATAAGAGGCATTGCCATTATTTTTGCCCGTAATGCCATGCGTCAGGAACATGACCCAACCGCCCTGGTTCACCGCCTTTTGCATATAAGTTTTGAAATCGCTCGTCCCTTGAGTACCCGTCATAATCGCCGGAGCCTTCGACCAGTCAGCCGGACCGTCTGCCGTCATAAGATCATCAATACCCTGCCACTGTCCATTGCAGATTCTTCCCGCGATATAATTTTGTAAAACTTCACTCGCACCCGGATTGTTGCAATTCGGATAGGCGATCGTCAAGCAGCCATACTGTTGGGAAATCGCCGCATTGATTTTCTGCTTGGAAGAAGCGACTTCGCTCACGGGCATAGTTCCACTCGGGTGCGAATCGCTATGGCTTGCGATTTCGTGGCCATTGCTTGCCAAATCCTGGAAACCGCTCATGCTCCAGCCCGTCACCAGGTTGAAAGTCGCCTTGTAGCCGTACTTGTCAAAAACAGGCGCCACATCGTTCACCTGGCTCGGTGCGTTGTCATCAAAAGTGAACGAAACCGCCGCCTTGCGAAAGCCCGACCATGTCGCGATTTCAACCGTTTGCGCAAAAGCAGCCGAAGACCCCAAAACAAGCGCAGCCGCCAAAGAAATTTTTGATCCTTTTGTACTCATCCCTTTTATAACTCCTTACCTCAAAAATAAAATGGGAAACGTTCCAGTTCACCGAATTTGAAAAATCTCCGTTGTAAACCCAAACAACATCGTTTTCACAAAAAAAAGCCAGGTCAAAACCCGGCTTTTTTCAAAAGCTCAAATTCCGCTTAAGCGATCCCCTTAAAGAAATCGAGCAGCAGATAAAGCATCGGCGCCGCAAGGAAGAAGGAATCGCAACGGTCGAGAACGCCGCCGTGACCGACAAAGAGATTGCCGGAATCCTTGGTACCGCTCCAACGCTTAAGAGCGCTCATCAAAAGGTCGCCAGCCTGGCCTGCCACCGCGAGCAAGAAGCCGAGGATAATCGCAGAAACCCAGGTGAATTCCACACCGAAAGAAGCGAGCGCCGAACTGCACTTGGCCCAGTAAGCCACCCAGGCGATCGTCGCCACAGAACCCGCAACAGCACCTTCCCAAGTCTTCTTCGGGCTAATCGTCGGAGCGAACAGATGACGTCCGAACGGACCCTTGCCCGCCGCAAACTTGCCGAAGAAGTAAGCCACGGTATCGCAGAGCCAAACGCTCGTCATCACCAAAATGAAGGCGTAGCAATGTTCAAAGCCCTGACCGTTCCCCATCATGAGCACGTTCATGCCGCCCCAAAGGCCCACATAAAGCGGAGCACCGAGCTGCATCACGAGCCACGGGAACAAGTGATCAATTTCCACCTTCGCATAGGCGATGGCGATGTAGCATGCAAAGATCACGAGGAAGGTCATGCCCACCACGTACTGCACCGGGGAAAGGTTAAAGAACCCACCCTTGGAAAAAGCCCAGGCGAGTGTCAGCGCAAACGAAGATGCAAAGGCGAGATACCGCGTATCCGGACCCTTGTACATCTTGGAAGCCATGCGTGCCCATTCCCAGGCGCCAACGCCCGCAATGAAGCACATCAAGCCGACACGGCTAAAGTCATTAAACCACAGCGCAAAAAACACCACCGGAATGGCGATGAGCGCAGTGATCACACGTTGAGCAAGATTACTCATGCAAAACCTTCCCAAATCTTCTTTCACGCGTATTGTAGAAGTCGATGGCCTTCTGGAATTCTTCATTCGTAAAGTCCGGCCAAAGAGTCGGGGTCACGTAGAATTCGCTGTAAGCAGCCTGCCACAGCAAATAATTGGAAAGACGGAATTCCCCACCGGTACGGATCACGAGGTCCGGGTCCGGAGCTCCCTTCAAGTAGAGATGCTTGGCGAAAACGCTTTCGTCCACGGAATCGATCGAAAGTTTTCCTTCGCCGATTTCCTTTGCAATCGCCTTGCAGGCGTCTACGATTTCAAGACGTCCACCGTAAGAGATGGCGAGGTTCAACTGCATGCCGGTGTTGTTCGCGGTTTCGTCAATCGCATGCTGCAACTGGGAACGCGGAGCTTCCGGCAAACGGTTGATGTTCCCGATGACCACGAGCTTCACGTTCTTTTCCATGAGGTCGGGCAGTTCCTTGTGGACCATTTCCACGAGGAGCTTCATCAGGTAGTCGACTTCCTTCGAGGGACGCTGCCAGTTTTCGGAACTGAAGACGTACAGGGTCAAATGTTCCAAGTGCAGATCGCACCCGAATTTCACAGCGTCGATCGTCGCCTGGGTTCCCTTGCGGTGACCCAGAAAACGTTCGAGTCCGCGGCCTTTGGCCCAGCGACCATTGCCGTCCATGATGATTGCAACATGTCTCAGTTCGTTTGACATAGGCAATTACACCGCAAGAAGGTCGGCTTCTTTCACCTTCAGGATTTCGTCAATCTTTGCGATATAGGCGTCGGTAACCTTCTGGATCTGTTCCTGGCTCTTCTTCGCTGCATCTTCAGCGATTTCCTTGTTCTTCTTGATGGCGTCGTTCGCATCGCGGCGGATGTTGCGGATAGCGACCTTGCCTTCTTCCGCATGCTTGCGAGCGAGCTTCGCAAGTTCTTCACGACGTTCCGAAGTGAGAATAGGAATCGCGACGCGGATGCAGTTGCTTTCCATCATCGGAGTCACGCCGATGTTCGCCACGAGGATCGCCTTGTTGATCGGTTCGACCATCGTCTTTTCCCACGGGGTCACAAGGAGCATACGCGGTTCCGGAATGGAAACCTTTGCCACCTGCGGAATCGGGGTCGGCGTACCGTAGTAGTCCACCATCACGTTGTTCAAAATTGCCGGAGTTGCGACGCTAGTGCGAATCTTCGAGAATTCGCGTTCGGTGGCTTCAACAGCCTTCTGCATCTTTACTTCGTATTCTTCAGCCATGAAATAGCCTCTTCAAAAAAAAGTTATGTAGACTGCGATTAGCAGTGTACGAGCGTTCCTAAATTACCTTCTACGGCAGCCTTCGTCAAGTTTCCCTTTACCATTTTGAACACGAAGATAGGCATATTGTGTTCCATGCAAAGGGCGACCGCAGCCGTGTCCATGACCTTGAGACCGCGGGAGATGACTTCCTGATAAGAAATGTCATCAAAACGGGTCGCCGTCGGATCCTTGACCGGGTCAGCCGTGTAAATGCCGTCGACCTTCGTCGCCTTCATGATCACGTCGCATTCGCTTTCGATGGCGCGGAGAGCAGCACAGCTGTCCGTTGTAAAGAAAGGATTGCCCGTACCGGCAGAGAAGATCACCACGGAACCTGCGGAAAGGAGCTTGAGCGCACGACGGCGGTCAAAGAATTCGCAGACCGGTTCCATGCGGATTGCGGACATCACAACCGAGTCGATGCCCTGCTTGTCCAAAGCGTCCTGCATGGCAAGGCCGTTCATCACGGTGCCGAGCATACCCATGGCATCGCCCTGGGCACGGTTCATACCGCCGGCCGAAGCGGAAATTCCGCGGACCAGGTTGCCGCCGCCGATGACGAGAGCCACCTGCACGCCCTGCTTGACGATGGAAGCGATTTCACTTGCCATGTCGGCAAGGATGACGTTATCAATACCGTGGCCTTTTTCGCCTGCAAGGGCTTCGCCACTGAGCTTTAAAAGAATGCGCTTAAATTTAGACATAATCCAGTCGCTGGTTATAGTTAAGAGTCAACCGTTGTTAAAAGCTGTTTTTCTAGGGAAATTTAATAAAATTAAATTTGACCTAGGGGAAGTAGTTCAAAGCAAGGTAGACTCATGAATACTAAAATCCTATTTGCAAGCATTACCGCAATCCTTTCCATTTGCGGAACCGTATCCTGTACTTCGCAGACGCCGAGCACCGAGAGCGTTTCTGCCCAAGCATTTATACCGAACGCGCCCGATTACAACGACACGACCATGTGGATCACCGCAAACGGCGATTCGAGCAACACAGGCGCTGACGTCTTTTACATCGTCTCCACCTGGGAAGAAGACTGGAAAACCGCCGACGGACTCACAAGCCATTACGCAGACGTATGGGATTCTACCCACCGCGCGCACATGGGAATCGAAATCAACGGAGTGGCCGCCTACATGACACCGGGCAACAGGTTCTACGCTCCGTTCTACCGCCACACGACCATCGAAGCCTGGATGATGCCAAGCGAAGATTCCTTGAACCATCGACTGGAGCTTGCGATGGATGACGTCCGCAAGGCGTTCGACACCTTCAACGCCCAACGCGACAAGAGCCGCCCACTCATCATTATAGGCTTTAGCCAAGGCGCCCGGGCTGTTGTGGAACTGTTAAAGCACATCGACGACGAAACCTACAGCCAGTTGGCGGCCGCCTACGTTTTAGGCTATAAAGTCACAAAAGCCGACATGGAAGAATCCAACCACATTCGCCCCGCCAAAGACGAAACGGGAACAGGCGTTACCATCTGCTACAACACCGTCAAGGACGTCAAATACGTGAAGTCTATCCTTTCCGCGTCCGACATCTGCATCAATCCGGTGAACTGGAAAACCGATTCGACGCCCGCCACTCTGCACGACACCATCACCGTTGCCGTTTCGCCAGAGCATCACGTTCTTGTCGTAAGCGGATACAGCGGCTCGGAATACAAGCCTTACAAGGACTTCATCAACGTCGGCGATATTCACAGCTGCGAACCTTGGCTCTACAGCGAACAGCTCGCAAAGAACATTCACGCAAGAGCAAGCGCTTGGCGTAAAAAGAATCCGTAAAAAGAATCCATAAAAAAAAAGAGCCGCCCCCGAGGGGACGGCTTTAATTGCTTTAGGGCTTCGCCATGACACGTTAAGTGTCATTGCGAGCGAAGCGCGGCAATTAGTTACCGCGTTCGAAGCGAACGAAGTTCACGACCTTCAAGCTGGAAAGACCGAGCTGCTTTGCAACGACTTCCTGGAGGTAAGCCTTGACAGAGAGCTTCTTCGGGTTCTTTTCGGACATGAAGAATTCCTGGTCTTCGAGAACGATTTCCTTGAGGACCTTGGCAACGCGACCGTCGATCTGGCGCTGAACGAATTCCGGCTTCGTCTGCTTGCCGGAAGCTTCGATCTGAGCCTTCGCGATTTCCTTTTCCTTTTCGATGGTTTCAGCCGGAACAGCGGCATCGTTCAAAGCGACCGGTGCGAAAGCAGCGGCCTGCATAGCGATGTCCTTTGCAGCAGCCTTGAGGGCAGCTTCGTCTGCAGAACCTTCGTAAGAGAGTTCGGTGATCACGCCGATCTTACCGTTCATGTGGCTGTAAACGCCAAACACGGAGTTCGGAGCCTTCTTGATTTCCTGGAACTTGCGGAAGTCGATGTTTTCCTGGATCTTGACGAGCACGTCCTGGAGCACATCGTTCACCTTCTTGCCGTCCACAACAGCGTTCTTCAAGTCTTCCACAGAGGCGATAGCCTGAGTTTCGACAGCCTTGACAGCCATGTTCGCAAGAGCGACGAAGTCAGCGTTGTTGGAAACCGGTTCGGTTTCGCAAGAGAGTTCAAATGCAGCAGCCTTGTCAGCCGTTTCCACGAGATAGATACGGCCTTCCTTAGCAGCCTTGTCTGCACGCTTTGCAGCGACAGCAGCACCCTGCTTACGGAGGAGTTCGACAGCCTTGTCCTGATCGCCTTCAGCTTCGATCAAAACCTTCTTGCACTGCATCATGCCCACGCCAGTCTTCTGACGGAGCTCATTAACCATAGCGGCAGTAACTTGAATTGCCATTATTACTTTTCCTCAGATTTTGCAGACTTGTCTTCTGCCTTGTCAGCAGACTTACGCGGACGGAAGGAGCGCTTGCGCGGAGCCGGAGCGTCATCATACTTCTTAGCAGCAGATTCAGCGTCAGCATTCTTAGCGACTTCAGAGCGGGTCGTTACGTTGTCTGCAATGTAGTCAACGATGAGCTTGATAGACTTCACAGCGTCGTCGTTAGCCGGAACCGGGTAATCCACGAGGGTCGGATCGACGTTCGTGTCGCAGATGCCGATGATAGGAATGTGGAGACGACGAGCTTCAGCCACAGCGATGTGTTCGTGGTGGAGGTCCGTGACGACAATGAGGCCCGGGAGGGTTGCCATTTCACGGATACCGCCGAAGACGCTGAGCATCTTTTCGCGGAGACGAGTCTTATCGAGAACTTCCTTCTTGGAAAGAACCTTGAAGAGACCTTCAGATTCCATCTGGTCGATCTTGTCGATCTGCTTGATGGACTTACGAACGGTCTGGAAGTTGGTGAGCATACCACCGAGCCAGCGGTTGGACACGAAGAAGTGGTTGGTCTTCTTAGCAGCGTCTTCAACGATAGCGCGTGCGGTCGGCTTGGTACCGACGAAGAGAACGCTCTTACCTTCGCTCGAAATACGAGCAGCGACCTTGCCAGCTTCTTCGAGGAGCTTGATCGTCTTGTCGAGGTTGATGACGTAGATGTCATTCTTCTTGGCAAGGATGTACGGCTTCATCTTCGGGTTCCAACGCTGAGCCTGGTGACCAAAGTGAGCGCCTGCAGAGAGCAATTCTTCAACGGAAGGCAAATTTGCCATGATGTTTTTCCTTTTTTCGGTTATTCTTCCCGGCCTGAATGAAATCGCAAAGCGGGACCTGATTTGGGTTAGAGTCCAGCCACCGAAGCGATTTTTACAAGCCGGTGCTTGATTGTACTTAAGCGGAATTGCTTAAGCGAGCGGAAATATAGAAAATGGTGTTCAATCTGTTGAGTGCATAAAAAAAGAAAGGCTCCCAAACGGGAGCCTTTCTTTTGAATTTTGCAATTCGAGAAGCGGAGATTAGCGCTTGGAGAACTGGAAGTTCTTACGAGCCTTCTTGCGGCCGAACTTCTTACGTTCCACAGCACGGGAATCACGAGTCATGAGACCCTGCTTCTTGAGAGCGGACTTGTCTTCTGCATTGTTCGCAACGAGAGCGCGAGCGATGCCGAGACGGACTGCGCCCATCTGGCCGGCAATGCCACCGCCGTGAGCGTTAACTTCGACGTCCCACTGATCAGCGTTTTCGAGGATAGCAAACGGGAGGTTTGCAATCATGTTCTGAACGTCAGAGTGGAAGTATTCCTTAAAATCGCGACCATTGATGGTGCGCTTGCCGGTACCCGGCTTCAAGATAACAGCAGCGATGGCGTTCTTGCGACGACCGGTGCCACGGTAGATCTTCTTAGATTTTGCGGTAGTAATAGCTTTATCCTCCGTCCTAGAAATCGATGCTTACGGTTTCGAGGTGTTGGGCTGCGTGCGGCTGTTCCGCGCCAGCGTAGATTTTGAGTTTCTTCAGCATCTTCTTGCCGAGAGCGCTATGCGGGAGCATGCCCCAGATAGCTTCGGTAAGCGGAGCAGTCGGGTGCTTAGCGATCAAATCAGAATAAGTGATCCAGCGTTCGCCACCGATGTGACCGGTGTGGTGGAAATACTGCTTCTGTTCAGCCTTCTTACCGGTGGTAAGAACCTTTTCTGCATTGATAATCACCACGTAGTCGCCAGTGTCGACGTTCGGGGAGTAGATAGCCTTGTGCTTGCCCATCAAAAGGCGAGCAGCAGCGGTAGCAACGCGGCCAAGGGGCTTGCCTTCAGCGTCGATGAGCTTCCACTGACGAGTGACCGTCTTCGGGTTCACCATAATGGTTTTCATGTCATTCCTCTAAAGTTTCTGCGGACACAGAAACGTGTCGCAGTTCCGGCGTCAAAATTAGAAACCCTGCAACAAAAATCAAGGGCAAAAAAGCCTTATTTTTATGATTTTTGCCTAAGATACAGCATTTTTAGTTCTATCAATTATACTAATCAATACAATTATAATAATATTTTTAACAATTTGGGAGCCCTTTTGGCAACCGAAAAGCGCTTTTCTAAATTCGCACCATGCCCGTGAATTTGACCGAAGGAAGTGTTTTTAAGAATATAGCCGTCTTTTCGACGCCGTATTTTGCCGCCTACTTTTTGCAGACCCTCTACGGCCTTGCGGACCTGTTCATCGTTGGGCAGTTCGAAGGTGCGGATGCGATTACCGCGGTAGCCGTGGGAAGCCAGGTGATGCACTTTCTGACGGTGATGATCGTGGGGCTCGCCATGGGCACGACCGTTTTGACAAGCCGTGCCGTGGGCGCAGGAAACCTGCGGAGCGTTTCGAGGATTACCGGGAACACGATCGTTCTCTTTAGCCTTGTCGCGGTGATTTCGACAGTCGCTCTTTTGCTTTTATGCGGACCGATCGTGAGCTTGCTCAAGACGCCTGCAGAAGCGGTCGATGGCACCGTGCGCTATTTGCAGATTTGCTTTGCCGGGATTCCTTTTATTGTGGCGTACAACCTGATTGCGGCCATTTTCCGCGGCATGGGAGATTCGAAGCACCCGATGTACTTCATCGCGGTCGCCTGCGTGCTGAACATTATTTTGGATTACGTGTTCATGGGCGGCATGCACCTGGGGGCTGCGGGAGCGGCCCTCGCCACGGTCCTTGCGCAGTCGATGAGCGTTTTGATTTCCCTTTTCGCGACAAAGAAACTGCATTGGGGCGTCAAACTTTGCCGCCGGGATTTTAGGCCGCACAAGGCTTTATTCAAAGGGCTTTTGAACATCGGTGCGCCGATTGCCGCGCAAGACGGATTCATTCAGGTTTCGTTCCTGTTCATTACGATGATTGCAAACAGCCGCGGTGTTGAAATCGCGGCGGCCGTCGGGATTGTGGAAAAGATCATCACCTTCCTCTTCCTTGTTCCGTCCACCATGCTTTCGACGATTTCCGCGATTGCGGCGCAGAACATCGGAGCAGGAAAGCATGCGCAGGCGAAGAAAACGCTTTGGACAGGAACAGCGATTGCGGCAGGAATCGGTCTCTTTTTTGCACTTCTATTCCAGCCGTTTTCCGAGCCGTTCCTCGCGCTGTTCACAAGCGACGCTTCCGTGGTAAAGTTTGGAACAGAATACTTGAGAACCTACGTAATCGACTGCCTGGTTGCAGGGATCCACTTTTGCTTTAGCGGATACTTTTGCGCCTGCGGACTTTCGATTCTATCGTTTGTGCACAACGCGCTTTCGATTGTACTCTTTCGCATTCCGGGAACCTGGCTTGCCGCCGAGCATTTCCCTGAGACGCTGACCCCGATGGGCCTAGCGGCTCCAGCGGGTTCGCTTTTCTCCGTTCTCTTTTGCGTTCTCGCTTACCGGATTCTACTTCACAAGAATCTTGTGCGAACCTAAGCCGTTTACCTGCACAAGGTAAATGCCGTTCTGCAGATTTTCGAGGTTCAATGTCGTCTGCGTCGAACGGAGCGTTTCGCTGTAGAGCTTTTGACCGTTCAGGTTCGCAATCGTAAGAACCTTGCCCGTCTGATTCGACTGGAGGCTTACCGTGAGCTGGCGACCTTGCTGTTGGATGCTAAAGGTCGGTGCGAGCTTGACCTTGGGCAGAGCGGAGAAGTTCATCGACGGGGTCACTTCGTCGTAACGCGCGGCAAGCGCCATCAGATACCACGTCGTATGCGGAATCCACTGTTCGATCCAGCGCCAATTCTGCCAGGATTCCGTATAGGAATCAAAGCCGACGGAAGCGACTCCGTCCGAGTCCCAAGCGATTCCCGAACCATCTGTATTTTTTCCGGTGATGCCGTTTGCAATGCCGCCAGCAAGAGTCGCGTCATAACTGGACTGGCCATCATAAATCTTGGGATTCTTCAGTCCCTTGCCCGCCATCATGCAGACCGCATAAGGATTCTTTCCTAAAATCCAGTCCAGCTGATCGGTCGCGTATTTATCCGTCACAGTACTGACGTCTTTCAAAACATTTGCCGCATAAGCGACCGCAGCAGAAAGGCTTGCGATACGTGCATCTTCACCCTGCCACCAGTAATTGCTTTCGTTGTCATGCGGAATAAAGAAACCGTCTTTGATCGAGCCGCCGGTCTTGTACATTTGACGCGCATAGCCGAAGGGGTTGTCTACCTGGTTCGTCACCTTCAACAGCCAATCATAATGCGTTTTCACCGCAGCCAGAGCCGTTGTCACATTCGACGTTTCCCCCAAAGAAGCTTCCACTTCGGCATAACGGATCAATGCAATCAAAGGAAGTCCCGCATCGCTCGCATGCCAGAACGGACGGGTCTTCGCATCGTCACTCCAAAAATAACCGCTTTCACTCAAACGGCCCATCAAATGCGTTGCACGGGCTCGCGCCGCAGTCAAATAAGATTCCTCGCTTGTCGCCGCATAAAGTTCCGTAGAAGCCAAGAGTGCCGTATAGTCGTCGATGATGTTTTCTACCCCATCGTCGCAATAGGTACAGCTTCCATCCATCGCCTGTTTGGACTGCAAATGTTCAAACGCGCGAACAGCCCCCGCCAAATACTGCGCACGGGTAGAATCGCCATCTTTCGCAAGTGTCGAAGCCTTGGCAAGAGCAGCAATCGCCATGCCACCGCCTTCGCGGAATGCGGTCTGGTAATCGGCGCTCTTGATTCCATCCGAGCCCGTGAATGCGCAGATTTCACGCGTTGCCGAAGGATTTCCCCACACATCGAAAACGGTCATGTAGAAATAGCCTTCCGGGCTGAGCATACGAAGCAAAAAGTCCGCCCCGTAAACAGCTTCCGTCACCGGGTCCGTCTTTGCCGTAGAAGACACCGTTGTAAGGAACGTCGGAATATGTCCCGCCGTAAACGCAAGTGCCCAAACCGAAAGCGGAATCTGCTGCGGATTCAAATAGTTCGCATAGGAAAGGTGCGAAAGATATTTGCTCACGTCACCGCTCGCATCATACCAGCCACCCTGCACATTGCGCTTTTCCGTTGAACCGTAAATGCCAATAGATGCGTCCAAGTTGAAAATATACGGTGTATCGGCGCGGTCATCGTAAAAATAGTCGAGAACCGTGGAGAGCGTATTTGTCGCAAGCGCATATTCAGAAACGGCAAAAGCTCCCGAAGTCGAACCGTCTGCGAGTTGAATCGTATAGGTTCCTGCTTCAAGCGTCGTTCCGAGATCGATCGTGTAAAAACTCCCACTCGAAAGCCAGCCGTCGGGATTTGTACCCGCCGAAAGCACACCACTCGAAACGACACTTCCGTCTTTCAAAAGCGAAAAAGCTGTTCCCGAAAGATCGGCCGTATTTTTGACAATGACCGTTACCGGTTTGCCCACATCGTAACCGACCTGGTTGTAGTAAAAAGTCGCTGCGGCATTTGCAGATGCCACAAGCCCCAAAGATGCGAAGAAAAGTCTTTTCATTTTCATACCCTTAATTTATACACAGCTTCTACTTTCACCAAATTCCTTTGATGAATTCCACCCTCCAAAAGGCTCAATTTTCTTTTTAGACGTAAAAAAAGTTCTTTTCGCTTAAAAAAGATTCCCCGTCAAAACGATAAGCGGCCAAAACGCCCGTTCCTTTGTAAGAAGCGACGCTGTAATCCAGGCAGCAGACGTTCGAGCGGAAAAGCATCGGTTTGCCTTCGAGCCAGTAATGTCCGAAAAAGTCCGGGCGTTCCGTTTCGCGGTAAAAGTCGCGAGCCTGGACTTCGGCGGAAAGCGGTTGCGGCGGAATTTTCACGCCCGGCTGGAACGAAAGATCTTGCAACGTTTTTCCCTTGGGATCGATCCACCATTTGATGCGGGCACGGGTGCGGAGCACTTCTTCGCTGTCGCGGTATGTGGCGCCGTTTTCCAGTTCCACTTCTGGGCCTTGGACCGTGTCCATCACGGCGCGGCGAATCTTTTTGTTTGCGAGAATGCGGAAAAGATTTTCCCGGTTGCCGATGGTTTCTAAGCCTTCTGTGCGCAGGGTCTGGATGTTTTCCCTGTCAAAGCAGGCGTGCTGCGCGCGGAAGCTTTCCGTTTCGATAAAAAGCGGAAGCGAAAGGAACCAGTCGAGATGGTCAAAGAATTCCGGCTGGTAATGCTGGAAGGAGGCCATCGTTTTCGAATGGATCAAAATCTTGTTGATCGTGTGTTCGCGGAGGTAGCCGCCGTTCGGATCTTTTTGCCAAAAATAGAGCGTGTTCAGTTCGTGGTTGCCGAGGATCGCTTGCGCAGTTCCGGCTTCGACCATGTTGCGGACAATGCGAACAGCCCCACGGGCGTCCGGGCCGCGGTCGATGTAGTCGCCGAGGAAGATGACCGTATTCGTCGGATGACGGTAAGCTCCGTTCACCACGGAATAGCCGAGCTTTTTCAGCAAGGCTTCTAACCGTTCCCGATGACCGTGGATGTCGCCGATGAAATCGATCAAAGGGTTCCCGCCTTGAAACGCGTAATCATTTCACCCGAAATGCTCAAGCGGCCCGTGTATTCGCCGATGTCTTCACGATTCACCCACTTCGCATATTCCAGTTCCGATTCCTGCACGGTAATTTCAGGAGAACCGTCGAGTTCCGCCGTAAATCCTGCGATGAGAGAATTGGAGAACGGCCAAGGTTCACTGCCGATGTAGCGAATGTTCTTGACGGCGACACCGGTTTCTTCCTTGACTTCTCGACGCACAGCCTGTTCCAAGGATTCTCCCATGTCCACAAAGCCCGAAATCAGGTACGGTTTGCGGTCGGGATTGTTCAAGTTGTGCGCCATCAAAAGTTTATTTTCCCACGTGACCGAAACGATCACCACTGGGCAGATTTTTCCGTAAACGGTGTTACCGCAATTTTTGCAGACAAAGGCGCGTTCATCGGGCTTGCGCTGCATCGGCGTTCCGCAGTGACCGCAGAATCGATTGGACTGTTCCCAGCGCGAAATGTGCGCACCAACCGCGCCGCCAAAAGCGAGAGGCATATCCGGCATTGTGCGGAAAAAGCGGTCTTTGACAAATTCAAAGTTCGAAGCATTCGGAGCAAAGTTTTCGTCGCAAGAAAAGAACGCTTCGTCGTCAACGGAAAACAGATAATGCAACTTTTCAAAAGCGCTCGGGCTTTCCTTTTTCACATCCGAAACCGTCGGCAGTTCAAACGAGTCCGCTTTCTTTTTCAAAAGCACCAGATTCTTTTCGGTATAAATCACATAGTCCGAATCTTTCGGCGACTGCACACGGAATTCGTTGTGCATCACACGGGGTGCGATTTCGTACATCATACGCGACGACCTTCTCTTTTATGTTCTCTGACAAATGCCAAGGCTCGGCTCTTGCGGCGAGCGTGTTCCTGCAAGTCCACGGCCACGTCAAATTCATCGACGATTTCACGGCCGAGGATTTCTTCCAAAACGTCTTCCAGCGAAGCGAGACCCGCGATCGAGCCGTATTCATCCACAACGGCAACCACATGCCCGCGCTGTTTTAAAAAGCGGATCAAAAGTTTGTCGAGGGTCAAGCTGTCGGGAATGAACTGAATCGGACGCATCAGATTCTGAATCGGAACATCGCGCTTGCCTTCCGCGACCAAGTTGTAAACGTCACGACGCATAATCAGGCCGAGCCATTTTTCTTTATCTTGCGGATCGTAAATCGGAATGCGGGAGAACGGCCAGTTCGGCGTCTTGTCGAGTTCTTCGCCGATCGTACTGTTTTGCGGCAGGGCAAAAACCACCTGACGCGGAGTCATGACCTTGCGCACCGGAACCGACTTGGAAGCGAGAATGTTCTTGATGACAACCGCCTGCTGACCGTCGATAATTTCATCGCGGAGTCCCAAATTCACCAGGCTGTTGATATCTTCCACGCTGACTTCAGGTTCTTCCTGTTTGCCCTTCGTCCAATGCTTGGTAATCGTCATGCAAAGCTTAATGAGGCCTGTGTACGTGAGGAAAATCGTGATGTAATACATCGGCACGGCGCAAATCGGCCCGACCTTTCGAGCCTGCTTCACCCCGATCGTCTTTGGCGTAATTTCACCAAAGAGCAAAATGAAAACCGAAAGCACAATCGGAAACACGAGCTGTCCAAAAGTTCCAAAGTGCGCAATCGCAAGCGAAGTCGCAAGCGAAACGCCAAGGGTATTCGCTACGGTGTTAAAAATCAAAACAGAAGCAATATAACGGTCGATATTCGTTTTGACGTGTTCAATGTAACGCGCCGTAAAAGCGCCTTTCTTTTTGAGACTATCGACAGACGACGCCGGGAAGCTGTAAAACGCCGCTTCCGTGAACGAGCAGAACGCGGAGCAGCCCAAGCAGAATACGATGGCGAATAATGTAAAAACCATGCTTAGAAAGATATGAATTTTTCAAGAGCGCAAAAAACTTTCGCCGCCTGCGCATCGACATTTGAAAATACGCTCTGGACGCATTCCGGAATGGGAGCCTCTTTTTTCAACCGATCCGCTTGAATGTTCGGAAGTGTCAAATGCTTTGTTTTTAAGAAAAGCTTTCCCAAGCAAAACGTGAGAGGCTCGATTCGCGAAGCGGCCACGCAGGGCGTTTTCGCAAGGAACGCTTCCATCATCGCAGAGCCCGGTCCGCTGACGACGCACTTTGCCGACTGCAAAAGGGCAAACCTTTCTTCCGCCGATTGCGGGGAAAGCAGCACGCGGAATTCCCCGCAAAACTCCCCTTCCAAGAATTGGAACAGCTCGTTTCGAGAGGCGACAAAGGCGACGGTTTGACCCTTGGACGTTAATTTATTTGCCACCCGGCGGTAAAGTTCCAAGTTACGCTTCGCCTGCGAAAGGCGGCTGCCCGGAAAGAAGAGAATCGGAGCAGGAGCATTTTCTTTTGCCGTCCAAGAAGATGTTTCTTCTGCAAAAGATTTTTTGGACTGCAAAAACGGATGCGGAATCTTTTGAACGTGCAATCCGAACTTTTGGTACGCTTCGATTTCGATGTCGTACAATGCCCGCAGTTCCACGAGCCTTTGGGCTTCTGGAGAAAGGAACGCTTGGACGCGTTTGGGCTTCCATGCCCAAATCTGCGGAGGCTCCACGTAGATAACGCGCTTTTCCATTTGAAGCGCAAGCTGCATCAGTTTTAAGTTAAAGCCTGGATAGTCCACGGCGACCAAACCTTGGCAGTTTTCGTTCTGCAGAGCGCGCTTTAATATTTTAAAATCTTTCGAAAGTTTCCAGGAATGCAAAAGGACATCCCCGAATCCATTCACCGGCAAATCGTCAAAAGGCACAAGCGGCAAAAGGCCCGCCCTTTCCATACGTCTTCCGCCCGCCCCGAGAGCGTCAAAGCCTTTTCCCAGAATCTCTTGAACCAAGGATTCTCCCAGAACATCACCGGAATCTTCGCCTGCGCAAAAAAGCCAGTACGGACGCATGAAAGTTTAAGCCTTGACCTTTGCCGAAACCCAAACGTTCGAAGGTCCAAATTCCGTTTGCAGCCATTCGAAAAAGTCCGGCGTATAAGCGATTTTCGTCACCTGGGAACGGAGCGTGTGAATATGCCCTGAAACCGTTTCCACGTGGAAAACCATTTCTGCCGCATGTTCGCCCGGCAAAGCCTGTGCCATATCCATACGGTCGAGAATCTGCGTCATCTTTTCATCGACGAGTTCCATCGAAGAGACATTCACATGGATAAAGTTCACAAGGCGCGTGCGCACTTCATCGATAGAGAAAGCCTTGTCCACAATAATCTGCAATGCGGAAGGGTCCTGGTTCTGCGGGCAAAGTTTACCCTTCACAATCACACGGTCGTCTTCACCGAAGTGATCGCGGCAACGTTCCCAAGAATCCGGCGGGAAGAAGATGGCGATTTCCCCCTGGAAGTCTTGCAAGGTTCCTGATCCCATCGTCTTCGTCTCATCCTTTTTGCTTTGGAACGAGCGGAGCTTTGTAATGACACCGCCTACGCAAACGATCGATTTCGGGTTCGCTTCGACGATTTCATTCAGTTCGCTTTCCGCAAGGCTGTTCGTGGTAAAGCCTCGAAGTTCCGGGCGGCATTCATCGAGCGGATGTGCGGAAAGGTAAAGTCCAAGGACATCGCGTTCCTTGTTCAAAAGTTCCATGAGGCCCCACGGCTGAGCATCTTCGTAGGTTTCGTCCATGTGAGCGTCTTCGCTTGCGCCGCCGAACATGTCAAAGAGCGAGGTCTGTCCCGCGTCCTGTTCCCTGCGGTGACGGTTCGCCACTTCCAGAGCCTTTTCGACGCTCGCGAGGAGCGTGGGGCGGTTCGGCACAGTCGGAGACATCTTGTCGAAGGCTCCGGCCATGATCAAACTTTCGAGGGTTTTGCGGTTGAGCGGCGGGCGCTTTTCGGGCTGGGCCGCCTGATAATCGCCGACGCGCTTGCAAAGGTCAAAGAGCGTCGTGTACGGGCCATGCGCTTCACGTTCGGCGACCACGTCTTCAATCACCGGGAGACCGACGTTGCGAATGCCGGCGAGACCGTAAACGACCTTGCCTTCCGAATTCGCCGAGAACACGCCGAGGGACGAGTTGATATCGGGCGGGAGCACTTCGATATTCATGCGGCGGCATTCCTGCACAATCGTCACGATATCTTCGGTCTTGCCCATTTTGGAAGTCATGGACGCAGCCATGTATTCCGGGCCAAAGTGCGTTTTCAAATAAGCGGTCTGGTAAGCCACATACGCGTAAGCGGCAGCATGACTCTTGTTGAATGCGTATCCGCAGAACGGAAGCACCGCATTCCAGACCTTCTGAATCATAGCCTTGTCGTAGCCCTTGTCCAAGCACTTCTGGAAGAATTCCGGTTCGAGCTTCGCCATCTTTTCCGGCATCTTCTTTGCCATGATACGGCGAATGTTATCAGCGCCGCCCAGGGAATATCCGCCGAGGATCTGGGCAAGCTGCATCACCTGTTCCTGGTAAACAATCACGCCGTACGTTTCACCCAGAACCTGTTCCAAATCCTTGTGGTAACAGTCGATTTCTTCCTTGCCGAGCTTACGGGCAATAAAGTGCGGGATCTGATCGATCGGGCCCGGACGGTACAAAGCGTTCATAGCGATCAAGTCGCTGATACGGGACGGTTTGAGTTCGCGCAGGTACTTTTGCATACCCGGAGATTCAAACTGGAACACCGCCGTCGTCATGCCCTTACTCAAGAGCTCAAAGGTTTCCTTGTCATCGGTCGGAACCTTGTCCATATCGATGTCCACGCCGCGCGTTTTTTTGGCGAGGTTCACCGTATCCTGAATGATGGACAAGTTGATCAGGCCCAAGAAGTCCATTTTCAACAGGCCGATCGTTTCGGAATAGTGCTTGTCGTACATCACGACCGGCGTATCCGGCGGAGCGGCACGGTAGAGAGGCGCCAAGTTGTAAATCGGCGTCGGCGTAATCACCACACCGCAAGCGTGCACGCCTGTCTGACGCGGAAGATCTTCCAAGCGCTTTGCAATGTCCCAAAGTTCCTTGTACGATTCTCGGCTGTTGACCAAAGCCTGGAGCGGAGCAGGATCGTAATCCGGAGCGACGGGCTTTCCCTTTTTATCCTTACCGGTCCACGCATCGTTCAAACTAAAGTTCAGAACGCGCTGCGGGAAAAGCTTAATGATCGCATCGGCTTCACGGTGGTCAATGCTCAACACGCGGGCAACGTCTTTAATCACCGCCTTGGACTTGAGCATACCGTAAGTAATAATCTGGCCCACGCAATCCGCGCCGTATTTGCGCGTCACGTAATCGATCACTCGACCTCGGTCGCGGTCCGCAATATCCGTATCGATATCCGGCATGGACACACGTTCCGGGTTCAGGAATCGTTCGAAAAGAAGGCCGAACTTGAGCGGGTCAATGTTCGTAATACCGATGATGTACGTGACAATGGAACCTGCTGCAGAACCACGGCCCGGTCCCACCGGAATTCCGTGTTCACGGGACCAGTTGATGAAGTCCCACACAATCAGCAGGTAGCCTGCGACGTTCATGTTTCGAATACAGTTCAATTCCTTGTAAATACGATCGCTGACTTCCGAATCGTGACTCGGGTACTGCGTATTTTCATCGGGGAATCGCCAGTGCAAACGTTCACGCGTCAAATGGATCAGGTAAGCATCCGCGTCGCCACCGTGGCGGCTCGTTTTGTTGTGCTCCATGATCTTTTCCACGGCCGCCTTATCTTCGTCCGTGAGCGTTTCGATCGTTTTGCCTTCATTCTTTTTGCAGAATTCCTTCGCCGCTTTTTCAAAGGCTTCCGGGTAACCCTTGTTGTATTCGTCTTCCATGACCCGGTAGATTTCTTTGCATTCTTCGGATTCGAGGAATTCTTTCGGAATTTCGTAACGCGGCCAGAAGTCGTCACCGATGCCCGTTTTGACTTCGAAGAAGCAACGGTCCGCAATCTTGACCGTATTGTCGATCGCTTCCGGATGGTCGGGGAAAAGTTCGCGCATTTCCGCTTCGGTGCGGTAGTAGAACTGGTCCGTCGGGAATCGTTTATCGTTGAATTCCTTGAACTTTTCCACGAGCGAAATGCAGCGGAGAGCCTTATGAGCGGCGGAGTCTTCCCGTTTAATGTAGTGCACATCACCGACCGCGACGAGTTCGCGGTTCAATTCCTTCGCGAGGGCAATGGTAAACAGGTTGAGCGTCTTTTGGGCGGAAATTCCGTTGTCGCAGATCGAAAGGTACAGATGGTCGTGGTCAAAAATCTTGTCGAGAGTGTCGATAAAGGCTCTAGCCTGTGCGTCGCGGCCTGCGGTCACATTGATGCCGTAGCGGCTCGCGTAATCGCCTGCAATCGCAATGATGCCTTCCTTGTGCTCTTCGATGATTTCGAGTGGAACGGAAGGGATCTGTTCCCAACGCTTGGATTCCTCGTAGCGGTAGCTGACAATACGGAGAAGGTTGTAATAGCCTTTTTCGTTTTCCACAAGCAGGGTCAAACGTTCATAGCCGCCCGGTTCCTTAAAGTTTGCCCCCGGAGTGTCCACGTAGATGTGGCAGCCGAGAACCGTCTTGATCGGCGGAAGACCCTTTTCCTTGCGCTTTTTATTGAGAGCTTTGCCGCGTTCCTGGAACTCCAAGATTCCAAACATCGTCCCATGATCCGTCAGGGCGACGGCAGGAGCGTTATCGGCAGCGGCGGCGTCAAAAATATCGTCAAGACGTGCGGCCGCCTGCAAAATGGAAAATTCGGAATGCAATTGAAGATGGACAAAACTCATACTGGGGAATTTAAAAAATTCTGCGGAGGAGACCGCCAAAAAGAAAGAGCGCGACCGCTGTCACGCTCTTTTCGTTTCCTGCAAAAATAAACGAAATTTTAGTCCTTCGCCATGCGAAGTTCCGCAATCGATTCGAGAGGAAGTTCAAGCGATTTTCCGCTCGGTTCAAGCGTGATTTTCGCCACAAACGGCACCTTCGAAAAGTGCAAGGCTTCGACCTTGAAACGGATCACCGGAGGAAGCTTCGGAAGCTTGATGTTCTTATCGATAGGCTTCTGCGAAAGACGGGCTTCGATCGAGCCGTTCGTGGAACGGGCGTAGCGCAGCACCTTGAAAAGGTCCACCATGGCGAACTTCTGGAAGTCGCCGCCGTACTTGGTCGTACCCAGAGCTGCCGAAACCGTGGAACCGTCCGTTTCCGGTTTGAAAGCGGAATCCGGAGTGCCTTCCGGAGTCCAACGGAGCCAGAAAGCCTTGTTCCAATCGGTATTGTGGAACTGTTCCACCGGAGCTTCGTTCACCGGATTTGCAGGTTCCAAACCGTAGTGCTTCAAAAGTTCGCGAATCTTCGGTTCACATTCCGGCTTGATCAAAAATCCGTAGCCCGGAATCGCTTCGTTCACCATTTCCATGAACTGCGGGAACGCGGCAAGAGCTTCACGCACTTCCCCATTGTCGATTTTCAACAAACGAACCGAACTGAACGAGGAATCGTAATAGCAAGAAGACCATTCGCGCATCGCTTCCTGAACGTTAGGTGGAGCGCTGATCCAGCCTTCAAAGCTTTCCGTCGTTTCACGGTTAAATCCGGTCTTGAGACCGTTCAAGAACGTGTCGCGGGAAATCGAAAAACGCAAGTACGGTTCATCGTTCTGCACATCGGCAAGGCACGCAGACATAAAGAGAACGCGCGGCGCGCTCTTAACCGAGATGATCATTTCAAAGTTCGGAAGCGTCGAAATCTGCGCCCCGAGCATTGGAGCCGCCGTCGCCGAGAGCCAATCCTTGGCCCAGTCGCTCAAGCGGATCGCGGTAATCGCGCCCGCATTCGCCGAAAATTCCACCATGCCCATAAGCCAAAGTTCCGCAAGCGGCTTCGGCATCGAAGACCAGTAAACTTCATTCGTCGAGAGCGTCAAACGGAACGTCGGGTCGAGCGTCCAAAGGATACGCTGTGCATTCACCGCCGAAGCGTCGCGCTTGATCGAGAACAGCACATGCTTAAAGAATTCATCTTCGCCATGGAAGCGACGCTTGATCCACCATTCGAGAATTTCATTCTTTAGACGGAAGCCGTTGTGCTTCAAAAATTCGAACGCTTCTTCGGTCACGAGAAGATCCATGCCGCGCTGTTCGATCCAATTATGGGAAGAAAGGAATTCGAGAAGGAGCGTGCATTCTTCACGCACGGCATCCGGGGAAAGCTGCTTCGAATACTTGAAGGCTTCTTCGCAAATCTGCATCGAACGGCGGTGCAAATTACCCGTCCCGTTCATCTTCATCTTGCCGAGGCGCACAAAGGAGAGCATCTGGCAAAGGTGCCAAATCAGCATGTCTTCGTAGCTAAAGAAGCGGGTCTTTTCATCGACCGGATTTTCTGGAGAAAGAAGAATGCCCTTCAAAAAGTCATCAAAGCCAAAATAGACGTAAGTGTTCTTTTCGGTGCGGGAACGCCAAATATAAAGGTCCTTGGCACAGTCGAGAAGGAACGTTTCCAGCTCTTCACGCTTGTTGGCAGGCGCCACCAAGCGAAGTTCATTCATTTCCAAACCACGGTTTTCACTATGGTAAATCAAGAACAAGCAAAGTTTTTTCCACGGTTCCAAAGACGTGTAGAACGTTTCGAACCGGGCGGTATCGGTAAAGAACGTGTTCGTTTCCGAAAGAATTTTAGCGTTGTTCAGCAAGCCTTTGGAACTGAACGCCTTCGCGTGCAGCTCTTTCAGCTGGGGTTTGGACATTTCGTTTAAAAAATCTTTAACAGCGAGCATAAGTTCTCCAACAAGCAGAGGCCAAAGATAGAAAACTATACGGCCTTATAGACCGAGGAAGGACTTTAATTCTTCTAAGTTGTGTGCCACTTCGTGCTTTGCACCCCAAAGGCGTGTAAAGCTCTTGCCATAGGCTTCGTGGACTAAACGGTTATCGAAGAACAGAGCCGTTCCTGTATCGGATTCACTGCGAATCAGCCGCCCCAAACCCTGGCGCAATTCAAGCAGTGCTTCCGGAATATAAAGGTTCTTGAACGAATTCTCGTTCCGTTCCTTCATTTTATCGGCAAGGCTTGCAATCAAAGGATCCGACGGATTCGGGAACGGGAGCTTTGGAATCACCAAAAGTTCGAGTGCGTTATCCGGCAAATCGATGCCTTCCCAGAATACCTGGCAGCCGAGCAAACATGCTTCGCGTTTTTTGCGGAACATTTCTACAAGGCTGTCCATGCCTCCATCTAAATGCTGGCAGAGCAGGAGCTTGTCCTTTTCTGCAAAGCGCGGTGCCAAAGCGTCGTGCACCTTGTTCATGCTCATGATGCTTGTAAAAAGCACCAAGGCATTCTTTTTGTTTTCGGGCAAGATTTCCGCCAAGGTCGCATCAAGCGCCTTTTGGAAATCCGGCGAATTCGGCTTTGGCAAAAAGTCAGCAATAATCACCCGACGTTTAGCATTCACGTCGAATGCAGACGGGTACGAGCGCACAAAAGGAGTCTTGGCTTTGGCAAGGCTCGGATTTTGCATGCCCATGCGCTGTTCGTAATAGTCAAAGGATCCCTGCAGCGAAAGCGTCGCCGAGGTGAACGTCGCACTTTTAATCCACGGATAGAACTTTTCGGACCAGTTATTCCCCGGGTACAGCGGAATCGCGCGAAGAATTGCGGTATGCGGATTGCCCGGTTCTTCCATGTAAAAGACCCAGTCTTCCTTGCCCGCCTGCGTAATGAATCCGAAGTCTTCGGCAAAGCGTCCAATTTCCATCGCAGCGCCTTCGAGATTTCGTGCGACCAGCACAAACGCCGGATTTTCGCGGAGCTTCGAAGAAATGTCTTCCGAAATCGCCTTCACCGTGTTGCAGGCGTCGAGAACCGGACGCGGGTCCGTATCGTATTCCGCAAGGATTCCCTTGGCAAAACGGAAACCGTCCGGCTTATGCTTAAAGACCTTCTTACCGAGCTTCAAGAAGAAACGGTGCAGCGACTTTTCACATTCGACCGTCGCTTCGCGGAGCTTTGCACAGGCATCCAAAAGCGAAGCTTCTGCATTCGCCTTGGAAAGAAGCGTTTCGAGTTCCGCAACAAGGCCCTTATCCTGCGCCTTCGGGTGCACAAGCACCTTCGTAATGTTGCGCAAGCGGAAGAATCGCACCATTTTGCCAAAGGTCATGTGACTCATCGTCGGCAGGCGATGCGCTTCATCGAACACGATATGATCGTAAGTCGGGAGCAGCGCAAAGTCCAGTGCAAGATCCGAAAGGAACAGCGAATGGTTGATAAAGAGCAAGTTCGCCTTGGCCGCCTGGCGGCGCGCATTCAAACCAAAGCATTTCTCGTAGAACGGGCATTTTTCGCCAAGGCTCGTCGAAGCATCGCTCGAAAATTTATTCCACAGCAAACGGTTGCGGGAAAGGTTAAAGCCTGTATTTTCATTGCCGTCACCCGTTTTGGTATGCTCAATCCACGGAAGGAGCGTCATAAAGGTTTCCCGTTCATCGGGAGCGAGCAACACGTCCGGAGACTTCAAATGTTCTTCGAATTTGCGCAGGCAAATGTAATTGCTGCGGCCCTTCAAAACGACCGGAGAGACGCGATTTCCAAAAAGCGGAGCGATCGCCGGGTAATCGTGATGGCAAAGCTGTTCTTCGAGAGTGCGCGTCGCCGTGCTGATGACGACACGTTCCCCGGATGCGGCCTTGATCGCTGCCGGGACGAGGTAGGCAAAGGTCTTTCCCATGCCGGTGCCCGCTTCAAGAATCGAAAGGCCGCCCTTGTGCATATTGCGTTCCACGATTTCTGCGTAGTCGAGCTGTGAAGAACGCGGAGAATAATTTTCGATGACTTGCGAAAGCTTGCCGCCCTTTTCAAAGAACTCGTTTACACGCGGTAAGCGTTCCTTGGAAGACATCGGCGGGGTGACCGTTTCCGGTTCAAGCGGCGAGAGCGTTTCGTGATCCGGAACGCAGTCGTCAAAGACGCTTTCCCAAGCGGTACCTTGAGCAAGGCGCGAAAGGTGATGGCGCACAAAGGAATCCATCTTTTCGACTTCCAAAAGCGCCATCCAGAAAAGTTTTCCGCAGGCATCCGCATCCGGGAGCGCGCGGTGCGCCCTTTCCCGCGGAATGTTCAAATACTTCACCAAGGTTTCGAGCTTGTGATTGGGAACCTGACGGTAAGCGATACGCGAAAGGATGAGCGTGTCGAGAACCGGATTCGAATCGATCGAAATGCCGACCTTGGCAAACGTATTCTTCAAGAATTTGGAATCGAACTGCGCATTGTGAGCGACCAGCGGATAGTCGCCAATGAACTGCCGAATCTGACCTGCGACAGACGCAAAGTCCGGAGCGTTCTTCAGATCTTCATCCGAAATTCCCGTGAGCGAAGCGATGAACGGGCGAAGCGTCTGCTTCGGCTTGATCAAAAAATCCTTGCTTTCAACAGGTTCCCCATTTTCGAACCTTTCCAAAGCCACTTCTATAATTTCATCGTGTTCAAAATCAAGCCCGGTCGTCTCCAAATCCAGGGCAATGTACACGTTCGGTTTCATCAGAGTCCTTTCAAATCAGCTTCTAGCACATTCGCGCCGCGCTCAATGACGAGCGTATCGGCCAAGGCGCGCCACGGCATTCCATATTCAAAATCAAACAACTTACCCGCGTACGGAACATCCAAAGAATCCTTGGTGCGGAAGTATTCCATCAGGTACTTTCCTTCCGTCAGATCATCCATTTGGAAGTTTCCATTCGGCGCACAAGTCACCGTGGTAAATCGATCCGAGTCCGCCTTTCGAATGCGCACGCGCGTATCCGTCGAGCCTCCCGGAATTTTTCCCGAAAGCGATGCCAACTGAAGCTTCGGGACCGTTTCAAACTTCACCCAGGCACGCGTTTTCATCGTTACAATGGTATCGCGAATACCCGTCACCGAGTCCGGCGAAGAAAGCGTCGAATCCGCATAGCGTTCGAGCAGTTCCACCTTTGCATCGGTCAAGAAGAATTCATCGCCGTACACCATAAAGCGCACCGGATCTTTGCGTTCAATGCGCACCGGAAGCGTATCCTGGTTCTGCACCAAAACAAGCACCCGACGGAGAGAATCCAAAACGGAATCCGCCACAGGCTTGTCATAGGTAATTTCGATCGAATCCTTTGGGAAAACGTTTTTCGCATTCATCGCAGGCGCCGAAGCGACCATCTTCGTCGGAAGCGTATCGCCCTTCTGTTCTGTCCAATCGATCGAAAGCGACGCGAGGCGAGAATCCAAAACGCGCCCCACGGAATCCTTGCCGGTCGTGCAGCGGAAGGTGTAAGAGGAATCGCGGTTCAGCAAAGAGTCAAAGACGAATTCCATGTCGGTACTGCGCGGAGCGCGGAAGATCCACGTCGGACGAATGCGGGTCGAGTCCGGCGTCAAAAGGACACAGTTCTCTTTGTCGAGAAGTGTGCTGTCGATCAAAAGATTCTTGGAGAACTTCGCCGTAAGAGCGTTTTTACCGACCTGCGTAATCGATTCGAGGGAAACCGGAGTCGTATCCTGGTCCGAGAGCGGAATCCAGAGCGTATCCGCAAATTCCGGGGTCAAGTTCAAATCGCTGACCGCGACGCCGGCGAGTTCCGCCGAGGTTTCAATCTTCTGGTTTCCGTTCACATCGAGGAAGGCGACGACGCGGTAATGCCCCGCCTTTAAGCCTGCCAGGTGGAATCTTCCAAGACTATCGGTCTGCGTCGAAAAGAGAGGCTGTTCCTTGGTGAGCTTCGGAATCGAATCCGCGTCCACCGTCTGCGTCGAATCGCGGTACTTTTCTAGGTAATGATGCGAAGCGCGTTCCGTTGCACCGATCAAAAAGAGACCGACCGTCGGGAACTGCTTTTTCTGGATCATCGAAGCCGTCACCATGGCATATCCCGACACCGAAAGCGAATCGATAATCGAGCCCGTGGAGAAGGTCAAACGGAAAGGATCCGCCACCGCATTCCCGTGCAAATCCTTGAGACCGCTCGCAATCGTCACCGTATAAGTCGTATTCGAGTCGAGGCGCGCCCGAGACGTCACATAGAGTTCGTCGCCATCGACTTCAAACTTGAGCTTCTTTTCGAGCGGAGGGGAAATCGTGACCGCACTCCGCGGAACGCTCGTCGCAATCCATTCGTCAAACTGCAAATGGATATTCAGTTCTAACGGCATGTTCGTCGAATTCGGCGCCGGATAAACCCCAGCCACCCGCGGAGGGTACTTGTCTTCTGGACCGCCACCCGGAGCGACGGACGTCGCGCAGTTCAAAAGAACAAACGCAAAGAAGAAAAGTGCAAGAATTCGAAGCTTCATCTTCGACTAATCCCCGATCATGTGAATGATCTTACCGATGCGCGTCCAGCGAATCTGGAACGGAATCTTGAACCAGCTGAACGGATTTCCAAAGGAGAAGCTTCCGTCCGCATTGTCAAAGGAGAAGTACACGACAAAAGCCTTCGCCTTAATGTTCCTTCTCGAAACAAAGCCCCAATAGCGGCTGTCCGCAGAATTGTCGCGGTTATCGCCCATCATAAAGTACACCGGATACTGCACCGTGTACGCGGTCGTCTTTTGACCGTCCACCAAAATGTTCGCTTCCAAACGGAGAGTCGAATCCAGCGAAACGTTATAAGCGAGATCGCCGAGCTGGGAACCTTCAAAATAATCGTAGCTCACCGGACGCGTCATCCCCTTGTAATGGGCATTCGGATCAAAGCGCGGCAAGAATCCGGTGCGAGCGAGCTGCTTGAACAGCATAAAGCTCGCAGGGCCTGCAATCGTATCGCCCTGGTGAATCGCCTGTCCCACGATCTGCCCCTGCGACATCACCGCGTTCAGCAAAAGCCCGCGGTCATTTTCCACAGGCACGCGGAAGTTTTCAAAATGATGATGGTTGTCGAGAACAGAATCCTTGTAAAGGTTCAGTTCCAGTTCAATCTTCTTTTCCGGATTTTCCTGCATCATCAGGGAGCGGATCCACCAGAGCCTTGGCAGCGAAAGCTGCGAAAGATCGATGACGTCACCCGGAGCAGGCACGCGCGTTTTTTCCAAGGAATCGCGGGCAATGCCTGTGCGGTAATAAGCCGTGTACTTGCCCTTTCCCGGAATTGCATTTTTTACCCCGTTCTGCGAAAGCACGCCGCGGTTCACTTCGATCGTATCGCCCGAGACCGCAATGCAGCGCTTAATGAAGTCCTTGGGGCCATCGGCAAAGTGCACCAGGTGCGGATTTCCCTGCAAAGGCTTCGAATCCCAATAGAAGTTTCCAAACATCAGACCGTCGGCGAGATGCGTATAACGCGCATAATCGTAATCGGGGTAAGCAGGTTCCCCCGGATAGCGGAAGATGATGACGTCACCCACTTTGGGATCGGTAAGGCCCGGGAACTTCGCATGCGTAAACGGCACCGGAGAACCGTAGGTAAACTTGAGGCCCAAAATAAAGTCACCCGTGAGCAGCGTATCTTCCATCGATCCACTCGGAATCTGGAACGCCTGAATCACATACTGAATCACAATCAGCGCGCACGCAATCGGCACGATCACTTCGCGTAACGCAGCCTTCACCACGCGCGGAATAGAAAATTTCTTCGAATCCATATGGCTCTGCAAGATAGAAATTCTACCGAGACCCGAAATTTTACCATTCGTCGGAACGGCCCTTTTCACCCCGTGCAATTTTCTATCTTGTGAAATATGATAGAATTGTTTCAACAATACCAAGCCCTTTTAATTCTCTGCGGCATCGCCTTTGTGTCGCTTTATGTTTGCCGCTACATTTGCATGCCGATTTTCAAAAAAATCGCGGAACGCAGCAAAGGCCAGTTTGACGATCTTCTTGTCAAGCATCACGCGATTGAACGTTTTGCCCACATCGTCCCGGCGATCATTCTCTACCGCGGACTTCCGGGCGTTCTTTCGAATTCGCCGGACCTGTTCCAAGTTCTGATTACGCTGAACAACATCTACTTCATCATCGTCGGCTATCTCGTTTACGATTCCTGCCTCCGCGCCATTGCGGACTTGATTCTGCTGAATCCGAAAAAGCAGGGCCTTCCGATTCAAGGCGTTCGCCAGGCGGGCCTCCTTTTAGGCTTCTTGATTTGCACGATTCTCGTGATCTCGCAGGTCACCAACAAGAGCCCGGTCATTCTGCTTTCGGGCCTTGGCGCTCTCGCAGCCGTCTTCATGTTGGTCTTTAAGGATTCGATTCTCGGCTTTGCGGCAGGCGTGCAAATCGCGATTCTCGACCTTGTCCGTACAGGCGACTGGATTGAAATTCCCAAAGAAAACATCAACGGTACCGTGGACTACGTTTCGCTCACGAGCATCCGCATTCAAAACTGGGACAATACAACGAGCATTCTCCCCGCTTACACGCTTGTCTCCACGACATTTAAAAACTGGCGCACCATGCAAGACTCCGGACGCCGCTGCATTCAACGTTCCATTCTGATCGACGGCAGAATGCTCGGCTATCTGAACGAAGCGCAAATCGAAGCACTTAAAGCCGACAAGACCGTACTCGCGATGCTCGGAACGCGCCTTGAAAAAATGACCGAAAAGGATCAGGTCGTGAACATGGAACTTTTCCGCGCCTTCGCCGCGACCTACATCCGCTCCTTGGACGATGTCGATCCGCAAAAAACGCTCTTTGCCCGCGAACTCGAATCCAAAGGCTACGGCATTCCGCTCGAAATCTACATGTTCACCAAGATCACATCCTGGGCCGAATACGAAACCTTCGGATCGAACGTCGTGGACTTCCTCATGGCAAAGCTTCCGCTCTTTGGACTGCGCATTTACCAAAAGGATTGATCTTTACTTCTCAAGCGAAATTCAAACAGAAAAAGACCGGCATTCGCCGGTCCTTTTTCTTAAAAATTTGGCATCCTATCGGGTCTATACGCTCGAAGCTACTCTTGTAAAAAGATAGCCCTCCTTCCTTTGCAGTTTTTCAGGGTCAAGCGACCGGGCATAAACATTCAAGAAAGAGTTCGGAGCTGATTGAATCTTGTTAGATCGGGCATAACTTCCGATGGATGCCTACTTATAATATAGCTTGCAAAAAGAAATCGTACAATGCTTTCGTGTCTTTTTCTTTCCACAATTTTGTCATTTCTTTGTCATATCGGACGTAGGATTGATTTTTGCAAGTTCATCGTCCAACATGGAGGATAATACCTGCGCCACCTTTTGGCTTTCGAGGTAATAATCCTTGTATCTCGCGTGACGACGCTTCATGTCGAAGAGTTCCGACGTGATGTCCATCGCCATCAGCAAGAGCTGCTTGCGCATATCCATGCGGGCATCCGAACTTACATAAGCCTGCATCTTTTTCGTCACATAGGTGACGATCGCAGAGAGTTCAGCATCGGTAAGGTCTGTCTGAATTTGGAATCGGTCCGTACCGATTTCAACTCGGGCAGTGCGTAAGGCAGGTTCCTTCTCGTCCATTTTTTCCTCATTCATCCTTTATTCCGACGCCAAACGAATCGGTGGCTGCGAACCACCTCAGGCGAAAAAATCGGTCTGTGCAGACTCCTGTTGTTTCGGCTGATCCTGGTTCACGTCTTCTTCGGCGATTTCCTGGGATTCTTCTGCGGTTTCTTCTGCAACTTCTTCGGCTGCTTCGGAAGCTTCTTCCGGAGAAGTGACCTGGAGTTCCGTGCCGAGTTCGTTTTCGATGGTCGAAAGGAGGTTCTGGAACTTTTCCTGGGCGGACTGGATTTCGCTATCCTGTTCGCTCACGACGCTTTCCATTTCTTCGATCTTCGCATCCTTTTCGGCGACATCGGCCTTGAGGGTTTCAATTTCGTTGTCGCGTTCCTGAATCTTGGTGTTCAAGGATTCGATTTCAGCGATCTTGTTGTCCAGTTCCGAAGAAATCTGGTCGAGTTCCGAACGTACCGATTCATAATCCTTCAAAGTGCTGTCGATCGTCGCCTGTTTTTGTCCGAGTTCCGAGTTCTTCGAAGCGATTTCGCCCTGAAGAGATTCGATTTCCGAGGACTTGTTCGAGATTTCGGAGTGCAAAGCTTCGATTTCAGCGCACTTTTCCGCAACCTTCTGTTCGGCGGCAGCCTTTTCGGCCTTAAAGCGGCGAGTCGCTTCGAGAAGCGACTGAATTTTTTGGGACAGCGCGTCCAGATTTTCAAGATTCATAAATGCTCCTTCCTTTTTCAAGGAAAATATACAAAGTTGATAGGGTTCGCAATACGTTAAAACGCTTTATAAATTCCAACGAGTGCTATGATTTTGCCGATGATCGCCGGGAATCCCGGAAGCAAAAAACAAAGAATGACACGGGTCACGCGGTTGCGCCACCAACGGGTGACTTTCCAAATATCTTCGGACACCGTTTCGAATTCCGAAACGCGCGGCGGACGCATGTAAACCTGCACGAGCGCCACAAAGAAGCCCACACCGATCAGCGGAGTGAGGCCCGTAAACGGCGCCATCACCAAGGCCGTGAGCATCGCAAGCGGATGCGCGCCCGCAATGATTGCACCGAGCATGGCACCGCCGCCCGTATACAGGAACCAGTTAAGCGTCAGCTCGCCCGCTTTTTCAAGCCCGGACTGGAAGCCCACAAACACGATCGAAAGGATGATCGCCGCGGTAATCGCCCAGCCGAAAATCTTGAACAGCGCCGAGGACGGCTTGATTTCGCAAAGGGATTCTTCGGACGGCAGCGGACGGTCATCTTCGATAATCTTACGGATGCCCGCAATATGGCCCGCACCCACGACGGCGAGAACACGATTACCCGGAGCATTGCGAATACGGCTCGCCAAGTACTGGTCGCGCTCGTCGATCAGAACGGTCTTCACTTCGGGGAAGGTCTTGCCGAATTCCTGCATCATTGTCGAAAGGGAATCCTGCGACTTGATTTTGCGGAGTTCTTCTTCGGAGACTTCCGTCTTGTCGAAAAGGCTTGCAAAGAGCGAAGCGATCAGCGAAAACTTGCGGTACCACGGGGTGCAGCTCCATGTCCGGCGGAGCGTTACCTTAATATCTCGGTCGGCGAGAACGGTCGGAATGTTCGCTTCACGCGCATTCAGAATGGCGCCGTAGAGTTCCGCGCCCGGACGGACGCCCGTCTGCATGCCCATTCTCTTTTGGTAAGAGCCGAGGACGAGGTTTGCAATCAAAGTGCCGAGCTGGTGCTCGCGGATAATCTTGCGCAAATCGGTCTTTTTCCAGCGGTCCGGGTCTTCTAAAGACTTGAGACGGCCTTCATCGAGTTCCACACATACGGTATCCGGATGTTCTTCCGCAATCGCTTTCGCGACCAAATCTTTCGATTCCTGGGAAATATGCGCCGTTCCGACGAGGATATATTCCTTGCCGTCGGCACGCGTAATCCGGTAAATATCGGTATTTTCGTTGATTTCGCTCATATGCGCAATGATAGAAATTCCCCCTATGGCGAATCTGTAACTTTTAAAAAACGCTTCCAAAAACTTTCGCAATTTGTTTATATTTTTTACCCAAATTGTTATCTCGGAGGATTTGAGATGAAAAAGATGGCATTGGGTTTGATTTTTGCATGTCTCGTGGGCTGTGCAGGCGTCCAGTCTGACGATCCGACTGCAATCAACGACGCACTTGTCGGCTTCACCGTCAATTCTCAGGCGGAGCGCTGGCCGGAAGCTTTGAGGTTTGTGACCGCGGACGAAGCGGATGAAATTACAGACGAAAACGGTCTGATGAAAGAAGAATACCGCGTTGCAGCAAGCCGTCTCCGCATTTCCGCTCTCAAGCGCATGCCGTGGAAGGTCGACGGCAAGGGCCGTCTTATCGGCATCAAGGAAGTTCTTGACGACTTCAACAAGAAGTACGTCGTGAGCGAAGACGAAAAAAAGATCGGTTCGAACCTCGAACAGATGCGTCAAGAACGCATTAAGCGCACCTTGGAACGCGGTCAGCGCATCATGGCTGGCGAAGAAGAACAGGCGAACCAGGAACCGGAAGTCGAAGTCATCACGAACAAGTTGACCGAAGACGAAAAGCGCAAGTACGGCAGCACGGGCGAACTCCGCGCACCGGAAGAAGTCGAAACGACCGCCACCTACACGTCTGAAGAATCCTCGGAAGATTCTTACTCCTCGGAAAGCTCTTCCGACGACTCCTACTCGTCCGAAACCTCTTCCGACAGCGAACCGGCACAGGTCTTTGAACCGGAAAATTCGAATGTCGAAGAAGACGGCTACTACGGACCGGACGAAAGCGGTGCTACTTCCGACTTCTAAAGTTGAATTCGACAGCCAAATAGCTATATTTGGCAAATCTTGAATACGAAAAAGCATATCATTATCGCCATCGACGGTCCGAGCGGAACCGGTAAAAGCACCACCGCGAAGATCGTCGCTAAAGACCTCGGAATTACCTATTTGGATACCGGGGCCATGTACCGCGCCATTACGTTCGCGGCTCTCGAAAAAGGCGTTGCACCGACCGACAAGGCGGGCATCGACCAGCTCCTCCAGTCCACCAAGATCCGCTTTGACGACAGCAACCAGATTGTCATCAACGGCGTCAACCGTGAAAAGGAAATCCGCGGCAAGCAGGTTTCCGAAGCGGTCAGCCCGTACAGCGCGATCCCCGAGGTCAGGTCCGTCCTCACCCAGTGGCAGCGAGAAATCGCGGGCGAACGCAGTTGCATTCTCGACGGCCGAGACATCGGTACAGTCGTATTCCCTAACGCAGATTTTAAGTTCTTCCTCGTCACGGACCTGAAGGTTCGTGCCGAACGTCGCTACCAGGAATGCCTGCAAAAAGGCATTGCGATGACGCTCGAAGAAATCGAGAAGAATTTGGCAGAACGCGACCGGATCGATTCCAGCCGCGCGACCGCTCCGCTCAAAAAAGCGGACGACGCCATTGAAATTGACACTACACAACTCTCAATTGAACAACAGGTAAAGAAGATCGAAGACCGCGTAGGTGTAGTGGCGTAGCCTCGATCTCTTTTCCACAACCCAATTAACATATGTCTACAAAACTCAAATTCGGTACAGACGCAGACCTCCAAGAAATCCTCGAAGCTGAAAAGGAACTCGGTTCCATCGGTTCGAACGAAGCCGCAGAAGCTTATGCTGGCATGGAAGGCCTCGAAGCGGGCAAGGTTGTCACCGGCAAGATCAGCCAGGTGAACGATCAGGAAGTGCTCGTCGACGTGAACTTCAAGTCCGAAGGTGTTATCTCTCGCAACGAATTCAAGGAAGGTGAAGTTCCTGAAGTCGGTTCCGAAATCGAAGTTTTCATCGAAAAGCTCGAAGACGACGATGGTCGTCTCGTTCTCTCCAAGCAGAAGGCTGACTTCGTGCGCGTTTGGGAACGTATTCACCAGGCTTTCGAAAACAACGAAATTGTTCGTGGTACGCTCACGAAGCGCATCAAGGGCGGCGTGGTTGTCGACCTCTTCGGTATCGACGCCTTCCTCCCGGGCTCCCAGATCGACCTCCGTCAGATCCCGGATATCAACGCCCTCATCGGTCAGGAATTCGACCTCAAGGTCATCAAGGTCAACAAGGCCCGTCGCAACATCGTCGTGTCTCGTCGCGTCGTTCTCGAAGAAGAACGCAACAAGCAGCGTGGCGACGTTCTCGAGACTCTCGAGAAGGGCCAGGTCCGCAAGGGCCTCGTCAAGAACATCACCGACTTCGGTGCGTTCATTGACCTCGGCGGCGTAGACGGCCTCCTCCACATCACCGACATGAGCTACAAGCGCATCAGCCATCCGTCTGAAATCGTCAAGCTCGGCGACGAAGTGGAAGTCATGGTTCTCGACTTCAACGACAAGAAGGAACGTATCTCTCTCGGCATGAAGCAGCTCAAGCCGCATCCGTGGAAGGACGTTGCCGCCCGTTATCCGGAAGGCATGGTCGTGAAGGGTAAGGTTGTTTCCATCACCGATTACGGCGCATTCGTCGAACTCGAAGATGGCATCGAAGGCCTCATCCACGTTTCCGAAATGTCCTGGACTCAGCACGTGAAGCACCCGTCCAAGATCCTCGCCGTTGGCCAGGAAGTGGAAGCTGTCGTGCTCAAGGTCGAAGAAGAACAGGAACGTATCTCTCTCGGTCTCAAGCAGCTCGAAGAAGATCCGTGGGAACACATCGATGACGAACTTCCTCCGGGCGCACGCGTCGTGGGCGAAATCCGTAACCTCGCTTCCTTCGGCGCATTCGTCGAAATCAAGGACGGCGTTGACGGCCTCATCCACGTTTCCGATATGTCCTGGACGAAGAAGATCAATCACCCGTCCGAAATGGTCAAGAAGGGTGACAAGGTCGAATGCGTCGTTCTCGCTGTCGATAAGGAAAAGCGTCGCATTTCCCTCTCCATGAAGCACCTCACCGAAGACCCGTGGGATTCCGTCGAAACGGCTTTCCCGGTTGACTCCGAAGTGAAGGGCAAGATTGTTCGTCTCCTCGACCGTGGCGTCGTGGTGGAACTCCCGAACGGTCTCGAAGGCTTCATCCCGGTCTCCAAGCTCACTGCTGAATACATCAAGGTTCCGGCAGACGCTTTCAAGGTCGGCGACGAAGTTCCAGCTGCTGTGACGGAAATCGACCAGAACAACCGCAAGATCTATCTCTCTGTGGTGGACTACTTCAAGAACCGCGAATCCGCTGAGCTCAAGGCTTGGATGGATTCCCACAAGCCGGGTGAAAACGGAACCACCATTGGTGAATCTGTTGCTCCGGCTAAGAAGTCCAAGAAGTCTGAAGAAGAAGCCTAATTTTTAGGATTCCATTCTGATTTGAAAAATCCCGAGTCTTTAAGACCCGGGATTTTTTTTGTTAAAGCGTTGCAGATCTTTTGTATCTTTGCCCGTATGATCAAGCGAATTCAGGAATTGGATGTTCTGCGTCTTTTGGCGATGCTGTTTGTCGTCACCTACCATTTTGGTGTCGAATACGCGGCGGCCGGAATTCCTGTTTTGAACTTGTTCTGCACCACTCCGAACTACGATTTTGGAAACGTCGCGGTCACGATTTTTTTAATCCTTTCGGGCGGGTTACTTTATAAGAAATATGGGGATTTTACAGGCGACCCTTCCAAGGGAACTTTTTCCACTTCCCTCCAGAGCTTTTTTAAGAAACGAGCCTTGGCGATTTACCCGCCCTTCTGGATTTTGAGCCTTTACATTCCTTTGAGCATTTTGCGGCACGCTTTGACCGATGGGAACGCCTTTGCCCTGGCGCATCCTCTGACGCTCTTGCTTACGCTCATCGGTTTTGACGGTTACGTGAAGCTTTTCGGGGTGAACACTTACGCCTTTTGCGGCGACTGGTTCGTGGGAGCGATCGTATTCCTTTACCTTCTCTATCCGCTCCTCGCCAAAGCCTATCGCAAAGCGCCTGTCGTTACCCTGTCTATTTTGACGGTTCTTTATGCATTGCAGTTTTGGATTCCTGCGGACAAGAATTTTTTATTGAGCGCTTATCCCTTCACGCTCCTGTTCAAGTTCTGCCTGGGATTTGCCCTGATGGAGAACTTGGAAAAGCTCCGGAACCCGCGTACGGCGATCGTCTCTGCCATTGTCTTTATCGCGCTGACCTTTATCGACATTCCCGGAAGACTCAATACGGATTGCCTGGGAACCATCGCCGCCATCGCCCTATTCGCCTTTGGCTTTTACCTTTCCCCGTATCTGCTCCGCAGCAAAGCGGTCAGCACCTCCGTTCAAAAAATCGCGCCGCTTTCCTACTGCGTATTTTTGGTACAGCACGTGGCAATTCTTTGGACTCAAGCGGCTTATATCCGCCTATTCGCTAAACTGCACCTGCCCTTTACAGAATGGAACGTAACCGCCCTTTTGGCAGTCACCTTCCTCCTGATTCTTTTGATCGCTTACCTTCTAAACAAAGTCACAAAGTTAGCCGCGCGTTAGGCGGAACATCAAACGGAACAGGTGCTGCGAGGCATCTTCATAATTGCCGTCGCTGTAAGAAAAGTTCGTATAGGAAAATTCCACACCCATAGACCAGGTATCGCTCACCCACCAGTCCATGCCCACATTAATGCGATTCGCAATGGCAACGCCGCCACCCTGGGATACATCCGAACCGAACGCATCGATATACACCCCTTCAACGGAAACCGATTCGCCCAGGTGGAATCCGCGCAAAACCGAATGGGGATTGAGGAACGGGTAAATATCAAACCCCAAGCCCCCGCCAAACGAGAGCAAGTACGAACGATCCGCATCCGCTTTGTACGAATCATAATACAAGCTATCTTCACTTGTTTCCTCGTATTTGGCCTCCCAGTTGCCCGTATCCATCATCAAGTCAAACGTGGTGTAGAATACGAGCAAATTGAAAGCCGATTTTCCGAAGCGAAAATCCAACGCCGGGAATACGAAGGCGTCATAAGAGCCTTCTTCTTTGACGCGTGTAGGTGTATAAGTAGAGCCCGATTCACCATAGGAGTACCGGTAATCCGAATACTCTTCACTTCCCTGATAAGACAGGTAAGCAGGACCGATGCCCGCGCTAAAGTAAAAGCCACGGTGTTCCTGCGGATTGCGGGCAAAGGCAACAGAAGAAAGCAAAGCTACACAGAGGCCCATTCGAAGGAGACTTTTCATCTTAGCCTCGCGTCAAACGGAACAGAATGTGGAAGCCATCAACGCCATTGTCGCTGCCCGTTACATTGACCTTTGGCGTTGCATGGAAATACGCTGCACTGAGACCGATCGATAGATGATCGTTCACCCACCAATCTTTACCGAGTTCTACCGTATAGCCCCAATCCACATTCACTCCGGAATCGACAGATTCTAGATCAGCTCCATACACGGCATCGGCACCATAACCAATCGATCCTCCCAAGAAGAAGCCATTCAACACAGAACTCGTATCGCGGAATGGGTAAACCGCCATTCCAAAGCCGACATAAGTGCGCGCCAAAAACGCATTGTCATCCGAACCTTTTTCCACATCGCATTCCGAGCTATAGCAGTAAATTTCCACATCATCGCCTTCACCCAGATAAAACGCAAAATTGAATTCCGAATAAAAGGCGACCAGGTTCCCCACGGCAACGCCAAAGCGGAAATCCATCAACGGAAAAGAAGATCCCGCAAAAGAAACTTCTTCGTAATCCGCACCATCCACATTTTCGGCGTGGAAATTCACGTACGAATAGCCCGTGCTGAAGTTGCTGTAAAAGCCGCGGTGTTCCTTCGGATTTGCAATTCGCGGTGCGGACCGTTTTGCGGCGGGCAAAGTTTCTTCTGCCACAGGAGCGGCAACCGTCGAAGGTTCCACAGCAGGAGCTTCTGGCGCAGAGGCTTCATCCGCCGATTCTTCTGACGCAGAGGATTCCAAAGTTTCCGATTCTAAATTAGAGAAATCGGGAGCGGTTTCCCACACAGAGCCTTCGGCAAAAGCGGAAATGGAAAGCAGACAAACTAACGCGAATAAATTTTTCATGCCAAAACCTATTAAATTTTTGCAAAAATAAAAAAATACGCAAATCTGCCAATAAAAAACCTCCGCGGGTTTCCCCGCGAAGGCACTATGACAAGATTCCTTTTTTACTTCGAAACTTCTTGCAAGGCGAGCATCTTGGTAAAGAGTCCGCCCTTCGCCTTGAGCTCTTCTGGAGAACCTTCTTCGGCAACGCTTCCCTTTTCGAGAACGATGACCTTGTCCGCATTGGCAATGGTGCGCATGCGGTGCGCGATGATGATCACCGTTTTGTTCTGCACGAGTTCCGAAATGCTCTGCTGGATCTTCGATTCGTTTTCCACGTCGAGGCTTGCCGTCGCTTCGTCCAAAAGGACGATCGGGGCGTCTTTTAACAAGGCGCGGGCAATGGAAATGCGCTGACGTTCACCGCCCGAAAGCGTATCACCGTTTTCACCGATGACCGTGTCGTAGCCTTGCGGGAGCTTGTTCACAAATTCGTCGCAGTTGGCGAGCTTTGCAGCGCGAAGAATTTCTTCGTCCGAAGCGTCGCGCTTACCGATGCGAATGTTGTCCTTGATCGAAGTGTTGAACAGCACCACGTCCTGGAAGACGACGGAGAAGTACTTCAAAAGCGTTTCCGGTTCAATCGTCGAGATGTCTTCCCCGCCGAGCAGAACCTTACCCTGGTTCACATCCCAGAAGCGGGCGGCGAGTTTTGCCGCAGTCGTCTTGCCGCTGCCGGAAGGTCCCACGAGAGCGGTGATCTCACCTTGTTTTGCAGTGAACGAAACATTCTTCAGCACCTGCTTTTCGGTGTTGTAGAAGAAGTCCACATTCTGGAATTCAATGTCGAAGTTTTTCGGGGTGAATTCAGTCTTTCCCTGTTGAACTTCGAGAGCGTCCATTTCGCGGAAGCGCTTGATGCGCACGTCCACAAAGGCGAGTTCCACGAGGTTGTTCAGCACCAGGTAAATGGGGCTAAAAATGGTCGAGGCGCAGACGATGTACACGAGGTAATCGAACGTGCTGAGTTTTTCTGCAGCAAACAGATACGATCCGACGATCAAAACAGATGCGAGCCCGAGTTTTAAGACGATCTGGGCGCCGTTCAAAAGAACGCCCGGGCCGACGTCGCCCTTGAGCTGTGCAATTTCATGTGCCTTCGCATGGGCGTGGAGTTCCTTCAAGAAGCTTTCGACTTCGTTGTAGGACTTGATTTCCTGCACGTTTTCAAGACCTTCCTGGATGTCTTCCGCCACCAATCGGCCCGAATTATACGTTCCCGTAAAAGCCGCATTCTGCTTCTTTTTGGTGAGCACAATAATCATTGCCGCAAACGGAACCACCCAGAAAAGGGCGATCGTCATATACGGATTGTAAAAGGCAAGTCCAATGCAGCAGACAATCAGCATGATGATCACGGCAAAGAGTTCCGGGACCGCATGCGAGAAGATCATTTCGAGACTGCTCACGTCCACCATGATCGTGGAAGTCAGATCCGAAAGGTTCTTTTTACCGAAGAAGGCGAGCGGCAACTTGCGCAACTTTTCGGCCAAAGAAATGCGGCGTTTTTTACTTTCCAAGTAAACGGAATCGTAAGTCGCTCCATAAGAGAGCCAATAGATGCCAAACATCACCACAAAGATCGCCACCGCGATTGCGATGTAAATCCAAAGGCTGTGCACTTCTGCATTCGGATTCTTTAACTTTTCCATGTATTCCATCAGGAACAGGAACATAAAGGAAAGCGGAAGCATCAGGGAAATGTAATGCCAAGCGGTCCAGAAAACGCCTTTTACAAAAGTGCGGGCACCTTCTTCCGAAAGGGCAAAGCGCTGTTCGAGATACTTATACATGGCGACCTCCAATGGTCCAGCTGACCGACTGCTGATAATCGTTCCACATTTTGGCGTATTCGCCGTTCTTTTCGAGGAGTTCCTGGTGTGTTCCGTGTTCGGCGATAGAGCCTTCCTTCACCACCAAGATCTGGTCTGCGTCCACCACGCTCGTTAAGCGGTGAGCGATCATCAAAACGGTCTTTCCCTTGGAAAGCGTGCGCAACGCCTTTTGAATCAAATGTTCGTTTTCCGGGTCTGCAAAAGCAGTCGCTTCGTCGAGCACCACAATCGGAGCGTTCTTGAGGATGGCGCGGGCGAGCACGATGCGCTGCTGTTCACCGCCCGAAAGATACGTTCCCTTGCTGCCGATGACCGTGTCGACGCCTTGCGGTAAGCGGTCGATGATTTCGCGGCACTGGGCGGCGTCGAGCGCCTGGTTGACCTCTTCGAGAGTGGCCTTCGGCGTTCCGTA
>JAILDK010000005.1 GCA_024689485.1 Fibrobacter sp. | reverse complement strand
GCTTCGCAAATTCGCGAAAAGATCATCACTCAGGTCGCTACCCATGGTGGACATTTGGCATCGAGTCTCGGCGTCGTCGAACTGACGCTCGCCTTGCACTACGTATTCAACGCCCCAGAAGACATTCTGGTTTGGGATGTCGGTCACCAGGCTTACGTGCACAAGTTGCTCACGGGCCGTTTTGATCGCTTTGAAACTCTCCGTCAGCAGGGCGGTCTTTCGGGATTCCCGAAACGTTCCGAAAGCCCTTACGACGCGTTTGGCGTTGGGCACGCATCCACATCGATTTCTGCCGCACTTGGCTTTGCAGTCGCCCGCGATAAGCAGCACCAGCACAACAGCGTGGTAGCCGTTATCGGCGACGGATCCATGACCGGCGGTATGGCTTTTGAAGCCCTGAACAACGCAGGACTTTCCAAGCAGAACATGACGATCATCTTGAACGACAACAAGATGAGCATCGCGCCGAACGTCGGCGGTTTCCCGAAGTACTTGAATCGTATCATTTCCGATCCGATGTACAACAAGGTCCGCTCCGATATCGACCGCGTCATGGCAAAGATTCCAGGCATTATTGGCCGTCACTTCCGCACGCTCTTGCAGAGCGTAGAAAAGGCGGTGAAGAACGCAATCCGTCCGGGACAATTCTTTGAAGACTTGGGCATTCGCTACTTCGGACCGATCGACGGTCATGATTTGGGCGAACTCATTTCGATTCTCGAACGCGTCAAGTCCATTCCGGGTCCGTGCCTGATTCAGGTGATGACGGAAAAGGGCCGCGGCATGTCGTTTGCCGAAACAAATCCGAGCAAGTGGCACGCTTCCGTTCCGTTCGACCCGAAGAGCGGTAAGCCGCTTTCCCCGAAGAGCCCGATTCCTTCTTTGACGAGCATCTTCGGAAATACGATTCTTGAACTGGCGAAGAAGAACGAAAAGATCGTGGGCATCACAGGCGCCATGCCGAGTGGCTGCGGTCTCGATATTATGCAGAAGGAACTTCCGGATCGCGTGATCGACGTGGGCATTGCCGAAGAACACGCGGTGACCTTCGCTGCTGGTCTTGCCTGCGGCGGACTCGTCCCGGTTGTCGCCATCTACTCTTCTTTCCTCCAGCGCGCCTACGACCAGATCATCCACGACGTCGCCCTGCAGAATCTGCATGTCGTCTTTGTGCTGGACCGCGCTGGCCTTGTCGGAGCCGATGGTCCTACCCACCACGGTTCTCTCGACCTCACCTATTTGCGTTCGATTCCGGGCCTGACCATTATGGCTCCGTCGGACGAAAATGAACTTCGCAATATGGTGACCGCTGCAATCGATATGCAGGGTCCGGTTGCGATCCGCTTCCCCCGCGGTTCGGCTCTTTCGCCGGAACTCAAGGCAGAAGCAGAACCCGTCGAATACGGGAAATTCCAAATCAAGCAACAAGGTAAAGACATTCTGCTTTTGGGCGTTGGCTTTATGCTGCATGAGCTTGAAAAGACGGCGAAGATTCTTGCCGAACACGGTTTCAATCCCACACTCGTGGACGCTAAATTCGTGAAGCCGCTCGACAAGGAAGGCTACCGCAACCTGTTCCAAACGCACCACACGATTGTCACGTTGGAAGACAACACCATCGTCGGCGGATTCGGTTCTGAAATCGCAGAACTTCTCGCCGATATGGATCTCCACGACAAGAAACTGATTCGCTTCGGTTTGCCGGATGCATTTGTGGAACACGGTAAAATTCCGGACTTGTATCGTATGCTTGGCATTGACGGCACGTCCATTGCAAACAAACTACTGAAAGACCTATGACAGAAGAAAACAACAATTCCCCCAAGCGTGTAGTCAAGCAGACCTTCGAAGGCAAGTTCGGCGTGAGCGATAATCCAGCCGACCACGGCTTTGGCCGTCGTCCGGAAACTCCGGATCCCGATGCACAGGAAACCCGTAGCGAACGCCGCGAATACGGCCGTTCCCAGGATCGCAAATCTTTTGGCGACCGCGAACGCAGACCGTTCAGCGACCGCGGCCGTGACCGCAAGCCGTTCAACAGTGACCGCGGCGAACGCCGCTCTTTCGGCGATCGCGATGACCGCAGATCTTTTGGCCGCGATGGCGAACGCCGTTCCTTCGGTGACCGTGGCGAACGTCGTTCCTTTAGCCGTGACGGTGAACGCCGTTCTTATGGTGACCGTGGCGAACGCCGCTCCTTCGGCGATCGCGATGGCCGCAAACCGTTTAACCGCGATGGCGAACGCCGCCCGTTCAACCGTGACGCCCGTCGCGGTCATGGCTTCGACAACCGCCGTCCGTTCGACGACGAAGCCAACCGTCCAATTTTCCGTCAGAAGCCGGAACGCAAGCTTTTCGACGACGATGAAGTCGTCCGCGATGAAGAAGCCGTTCTTTCTTTTGCCGATGCACCGGATATCACTCCGGAATCCGCAGGCGCAAATCCGGCATGGTTCCGTCGCCTTCTCGCCCTGACTACGGAAAAGGGCCGTGAACGCGAAGGCAAGTTCCTCGCTGAAGGCGTCCGCGTCGTGGAAGAAATTCTCACGAACCACATCGACGTCATCATCGGCGTCTATGTCGCCGGTACGAAGAAGCTCGATGAAAACGGCGCTCCGATTTTGAACTCCCTCGGTGAAGAAACCTTCACCCCGCTCGAAAATCTCCAGCCGACCGTCGACAAGGCTCGCGAACTCAAGGTGGACATCCACGTCATCAGCGAAGATCAGATCAAGCGTCTTTCTTCGACCACGACGACGCAGGGCATTCTCGCCGTTTGCCGTTCCGCTAGCACAAAGCCGAATTACGAAAAGAGCCGCAGCATCATCACCCTCGTCGATGCTGTGCAGGATCCGGGTAATCTCGGAGCCATTTTCCGCACGAGCCTCGGTTTCAATTCCTCGGGCGTGATCGTCGGCAAGGGTTCCGTGAACCCGTTCAACCCGAAGGTCGTCCGCGGCTCCTCGGGCACGTTCCTCCGCGTTCCGTTTGAAAAGGACCGCGACTTGATCGAAGCCATCAACGAATTGCACAAGTTCGGCTACACGGTCATCGCTACGGATTTGCACGGTCATCAGAGCCTCTCTGAAATCGAACCGCGCAAGCTCCGCAAGGTCGCATTCCTCGTCGGCAACGAAGGCGCAGGTACGGACCAGCATTTGATCGACATTTCCGATGAAACCGTAAAGATCCCGATGTCCAGCGATCTCGAATCCCTGAACGTCTCCGTCGCCCACGGTATTCTCTCTTACGAAATGGCTAAGATTCAGAAGGACCTCTAATGAAATTCTCCGATCGTCTTGAAGCTCGAATCAAGGAATGCGGCAACCCGATTTGCCTCGGCATGGATCCGAAGCTTTCCTTGATGCCTGTGGAACGCAAGCATGGTGAAGTCCAGTCCGAAGAAGAAAAGATCAAATTCTTCTACATGGACATTTTGGAAGAATGCGCCAAGCGTAACGTGAAGCCGGCTGTGGTAAAGCCGAACAGCGCCTATTATGAACGCATCAGCATTCAGGGCATGCAGGTTCTGCACGATCTGATCGCTGCCTACAAGGGCGAAGGCATTCCTGTTGTGCTCGACGCCAAGCGTGGCGACATTGGAAAGTCCAGCGCCGCTTATGCGGACGCCGCTTTTAACGTTTACGGTGCAGACGCCGTGACCGTGAGCCCTTGGATGGGCAAGGATTCCGTCGGTCCGTTCCTCGAACACCCGGCAAACGGGGGCGTTTACGCCCTTCTCCGCACAAGCAATAAGGGTGCCGCTGACTTCCAGGATCTTCCTGTCGAAGGCAGCACCGCATTCTTCTCGGTGGCGAAGAAGTTGATCGAATGGGACAATGGAAACCTCGGCGCTGTCGTCGGTGCAACGCACCCGGAAGAGCTGGAACGCATCACGGCATTCTTTGCCGCAGCGAACCATGAAATTCCGTTCCTCATTCCGGGCGTTTCCATTCCGGGCGTTCCGGGAGGACAAGGCGGCGACGCCAAGACCGTTTTGCAGGCGATTGCAAACGGTGGCGGTAAGCGCAAGTTCCATGTTCTCAACAGCTCGAGCGGTTTGAATTTCGCTTGGCAGCGCACGGGCAAGGAAGCCGAATACGCTTCTGCTTGCGTCGATGCCATCGAATCTTTGGCCGAAGCGATCCGTTAACGCTCAGATTAAATACATTATTTGAGTATGCGTCATCTTGTTTGTATTCTTCTTTCTTGCGCAATCGTCGCTCTCGCATTCCACTATGCAGAGCCGTTGCCCAAGCTACCCCAAAAAGAAGAATTCTTGCCCAAGGCGGAATACGCGAAAGCGCTCGCCATGGGGCACAACGTGACCGCATCGGGTCTTTTTTGGATTGGCGGTATCATCGATCTCGGGGAAAGTTACCTGTACGGGACTTCCTACGCATGGCTTTCCCATGTGGGAAACCTTTCTACCGAGTTGGATTCGCTTTTCCGCACGCCGTATAATGTTGTCGGCAGCATCACGAACAACGACGAGCCGGACACCACCGACTTTATCGTGATGCGCCGTGCCGTGCGCGTGTTCCCGGATGACTGGCGCTTGGCGGTTTACTTCGCCCTGCGTCTTGCCAACGGTCCCACGCACAATTATGCGGAAGCAGCAACGATCATGAAGCATTTTTCGACTTCCAAAGACACGACCATTCCGCCGCACATCAAATCGATCTACCGCAACTTCGAACTGAACACGATGCAGACCGAAATGGCGCTCGAAATGATCATCAACGACGCTTTGAATCCGCAATACAAAGACTTGATCAAAGGCTTTACCCCCAAGACTTTGCGCGCCCTGCATCGCAAGGGAGAACCGGATACAAACATCGTCAACGAAGTTTCCTTCATCATGAAAAAGCTGAGCGAACATGCGATCGATCCGAATTACGCATACCATCGCCTGCTCTCTCTCAAAAAAGAAGAACCTGCCGATACCGTTTCTGCAAAAGAACCGGACACGGCAATAGTGAACGACACAGCAGCCGTCGCCAACTAACTTTCAGAAATTCAGAAGAAAGACTTAACGCCCCGCAGCCTGCGAGGCTCTTTCTTTATTGCGGGAAAGTCCCATCAGTTCAAAGGCGTTTGCGCTGCGCACAAAGTAATCCTTGGCGACATCGGAACGTTTTTCATTTTGACCGCGGTAATAAAGGATCGTTGCCGACATAAAGGGGCGGTCAGCTTCGATCGAGCTTTGCAAGGCGACTCCATAAAGGGAATCCGCTTTGGATTCCTGCAACAGGTTCGCCATGCGGGCGGCTGTAAAGGCGAGCTTGCCCGGAGCATCACCGTCCAAAGCATCATCGGCGTCTTCCAAATACTTTTGAGCATTCGCACGGTCGCCCTTGCCTGCAAAGGCAATGCCCGCGACACAGAGAATGTTTCCACGAAGGGCGTCCGGAATCTCTTCCAAAAATTTTTCGGACATCGAATATTTGAGTTCAATGACCTTGTCGTAATCCTTCTTTTCTAGGAAGATTTCCATCCAGGCGAGGTAGTAAGCGGCAAGCGTATTCGTATCCAGCTCCGCCTTGTGAACCTGCAAAAGAAGATCCTGGGCAAACTTCAAATCCAAGCTTTGCGCACGGAGCGTCGCCATCGAAATCAAAATACGCCCTTCCGAAGAAATGTCCGATTCCTTGCGGCTCGAAAGCAAAGCGCGTTCGTACAAACCGTAAGCCTTGGCGAATTTCCCCGCTCGCACAGCCTTGTCTGCGCGGAACGAAAGATCCTTGGATTCCGATGCAGCAAAAGCACATACGGCAACGAGCAACCCCGACATCAACATGCGACGGATTACCATGCATCCTCCGCGACAAACGGGACCGAGTCTCGATTCGGCATCGAACGGCGAATAATCCACATGTTCGAAACGCCTTCCATCAAGTCATCCGCATTTTGCAAAGTTTCTTCGCCACGGGCAACGATTCCATTCATATTCCCCACGACCCTGCCGAGGGAATCCATCGTTCCGTTCAAACGACCAAAGACGCCGTCCAACGAAAGGAAAACATTATCGAGTTTCTGCGGAGTATCTTCCATTTCAACACTCATCGCCGAAAGCTTTGTCGTGAGCGAATCCGTGCGGTAAAGAATTCCCGGCAAAGTTCCTGACAAAATATCCAGCAGCTGAATGCCTTCGTAAGAGAAGTAATCCAAGCGGTCCAGCTGGCGGTTCAGCTTTTCGTAAATCGTTCTCGATCCGAGAAGGGCACCGATGGTCGTATTCGTATCCATCGTTAAAGCGACGAGCGTATCGGCCTGATTGATCAGCACGGTCACATGTTCGAGCACATCGTTCAGCGTTTCAATCACCGTTTCAATGTCCTGGGATTTTCCAGCGGTAATCGTTTCGCCGTCGTCCAGCATGCGACCTTCGCCTTTGCGCACATCTACGTTCACCACACGTTCCGAAATCACGTTCTGGTCACGAATGGCATAGATCGTAGCGCGGTCTGTGATCCACGGTTGGAATTCTTTTCGAATCGTAAATTCCATGCGGACCATTCCCGACGTTTCAATTTTCATGTCGGAAACATGTCCAATGCTCACGCCGCTGATTTGCACATCCGTTCCGGGATGCAAGCCGTGCGCTTTTTCAAAATTACTGTAGAGCTTGTATTCTTCAATGCCGATGACCCCTGCGGTCGTCATACGAGCATACAAGACGAACAAGAAGACCATCACGGAGAATGTAATGAAAACGCCGACCAAGAGGCCAGACAAATCCATCCAATTAATTTTCCGGACCGGTTTAAGCAACCAGCAATCTCCTTATCCAAAACGTCCGTTTAAGGACTTCAAAAAAATACGCTTTTTTCGCTACGAAAGGGAGAAATCCGACTGAAAATCTCGCAAATTGCGGAACATTTCATGCGCCACCGGCGTATCGGAAGTCAGCCATTCTTCAAACTTCATGCGTTTGCTCAAACGCTTATTTTCCAAAAAGCAAAGATCCGCGCCGAGTTCTCTAGAAATCAAAAGGTCATGCGTCACAAGAATCATCGACGTTTTGAACAGCGCCTGCATGTTGTCGATCAGCGGCAATAGCGTGTTGCGGTTGTAGTTGTCGAGACCTGCGGTCGGTTCATCCATCAGCAAAAGGCGCGGGTCCATGGCCCAAGCACGTGCAATCGCAACACGCTTCGCCACACCGGAACTCAACATGTGCGGATATTTTTCCTGTTCATCGCGCACACGCATCAAGTCCAAAGCCATGTTCACACGGCGTTCGATTTCTACTTCCGTGCCCCGGTGATGGTAATACAAAGGAACCGAAATGTTTTCACGAACGGTCAAGTTCGAAATCAAAGCGCCGTTCTGAAAAATCAATTCCACACCGCGGTGCGCCACTTCCAAAGCCGTATGCTGAGAAATCGGCAAGTGCTCCCCAAAATAATAGAAGGCACCCGAATCCGGCTTATCGAGACCTGCAATCAGGCGAAGCAACAGGCTCTTTCCCTTTCCCGAAGCTCCCGCAATGCAAAGCGTTTCTCCACGGCCAAGCACCAAGTTCAAGCCATCCAAGGTATCCACGTTTTCTTCCGGATAACGGAAGTGCAGATCTTCAATGCGAAGTGCTTCCCCTTGCGTCAAATCCATTAGATGATCCTCGACATTTGATTGGCATAATCAAAGATGTAGAAGAGCGAGAACAACACGTCGATCACGATCACAAACAAGAAGGAATAAATGACCGAGCGGGAAGTCGCTTTCGGCACCTGACGAATATCACGGCGAATATTCAAACCGTGATAGCAAGCATTGATAAAGATGATAATTCCAAAAGCAATCGGCTTTAAGATCGACATCACAAAGTCCGTCGCCGTCAGCGAAAGCAGAATCGATTCCGAAATGTAATGCCACGAAAGGTTCAGGTTCAACGACTCACCCGAAGCGAGCACGAGCAACTTCGCCACCGCAAAACCGCCGCAAATTCCGCAAACCGAAAACAAAAGATTTGCCAGGAGCATCGAAACGATACCGCCCAAAAGCGCTGGCATCACCAAGTACCGCACCGGGTTCACCCCGAGCGTCGCCAAGGCGTCCACTTCCGAGTTAATCGCCATCGTCCCGATCATCGTCGTGAGAGCCGAACCGCTACGGCCCGAAACCAGGAACGCCGTAAGAATCGGCCCAATTTCTCGCACCATCACCACGACCAGCAAACCGCCGAACGCATCCGAAAATCCCACACGCGGCATCACGGTCAGCGCTTCGACAATCGTCACCGTTCCCGTCAAAACGGAAACGACAAACAAAACGGGAAAAACTTCGACTGCCGTAAAATAAATCTGACGGATAATGTTCCGCAGGTCACTGCGCAGGTTTCGCCCTTCCGCAAAAAAGGAATACAGAGCGCTGAAAAATAAAAGAAGTTGCTTTCCAAAAACCGTCGATAGAAAACGACGGCCGATTTTATCGAACACCGAACCGAGTAAAGTCCAATCGTCTAGTGTCCGATGAACTTTCATTACGCCTCGACTGCTACAGTAGAAAGAATTTCCTGCCAGAGTTCGCCAAGACCGATCTTGCGAAGCGTGCTCAGGCGCAGCGGACGAACCTGATTTTCAAAAAGCTGGTTCAGAGCATTCCGCGTTTTCGCAAGCTCCGACTGGTTCGCCTTGTCGCATTTGCTCATCACCGGCAAAACCGGGCAGCCCAAAGCGCGAATGCCTTCGATGGTTTCCACATCAATCGGCTGCGGACCGAGTTTCGAATCGATCAAATAGACGATTCCCTTCAGCTCCTTGGAATTTTCCACATAAGCGCGAATGCCGCTCTGCATTTCCGAGACCTTTTCAAATTTGACGCCCGCAAAGCCGACGCCCGGTAGGTCCACCAGGTAAAATGCCTGGTTGAATTTGAAAAAATTGATTTCCTTCGTCTTGCCCGGTTTGGAACTGATTTTCACCAGATTCTTTCGCCCGGTCAGCGCATTCAACAGGGAAGATTTTCCCACATTGGAACGACCGAGGAATGCCACCTGCGGAAGTCCATCCGTCGGAAGTTGCGAAACATTCGTCGCAGCGGTGGTAAATTCAGCCTCCATCGTCGGGCGAAATTCGTTCTTTTCGTTCGGATTCATATTCCAGTCCTTGATTCAAATGCGCGAAGTACGGTAACTTCATCAATATATTCCAATTCGCTGCCCATGGGAATACCCCTTGCGAGGCTAGAGCGCTTTACAGGCACTCCAGAAAGGAGTTTATCGATGAGAAGGATCGTCGAATCCGCTTCCGGGCTCGATCCGAGGGCAAAGATGACCTCTTCGATCTTTTCCGTTTGAATTCTTTGGATCAGTTGCGGAATGTGCAACGTTTCGGGGCCTACACCGTCGAGCGGAGAAAGGACTCCCCCGAGCACAAAGTACAGGCCGTGATAAATTCCCGCATTTTCGAACGGGAGAATGTCGGAAAACTTTTCCACCACGCAAATGGATTTAGAGCCTTCGCGAGCCTTGCAAATCGGGCACGGATCTTCTTCCGCAAAAGAATGGCATTTGCTGCAGCGCTTGACTTTGTCACAAGCTTCGACGATTGTATTCGAAAGCGCTTCCGCGCGTTCCCGCGGACGGGTGAGCACAAAGTAAGCGAGTCTCCGGGCGGTCTTTTTACCGATTCCCGGAAGCGATGCAAATTCCTGCACCAATTTTTCAAGGCTTGGCGGCTCAACCATGATTCCATCCGTAAGCCGCGTTCAAACTCGCCGTCAAATCCTTGTTCGAAAGGGAAAGGCGCTTCATCAGCGTACCGATGCGTTCTTCGCGGTCATTTTCCACCGCTTCCGCCAAGGCAAGAAGCGTTCCGAGTTTTCCCGAACCGTGCAACAGCGCACTCGTGATTTCCTTATCGACGTCCAAATCTTCGAGGATTGTCGGCATCGGAGCCTTCACAAGAGCGTCCATGCGGCTGATGATGCCCGTGATAAAAGCCTGAGCGGGCAAGCATCCATCCGGATCCAAAACATCAGCCAGCGCTTCCAAAAAGCGGGCTCTCTGCGAAACATTCTGGAAAAGAGGCTTTCCCTGAGTCGAACCGCCCATTTCCGGTTGCGCATAAAGTAAGAGCATCAACCAGTCTTGCATATGCGGAACGCCGAGCCAAGCGATGGCGTCTTGGACCGTTTCCACCGGACGACGGCGGAATGTTTTTTGCGAATTCGCATACTGCACCAAAGCTTTTGCCACGGCAGGATGTTCTAAGAACGTCTTTTCAATTTCCGCAAGCGAAGGATCGCCACGCAAGAACTGCAACAGGCGAAGGATCGTCGCGAGCGAGCCGTCCATTCTTTTACCGCGAACGACTTCCGGCTTTGCAAAGAAAAATCCCTGGAAAAGATCGTAGCCGTCTTCCAGACGGGCTGCAAAATCTTCTTCCGTCTCCACCTTTTCCGCGAGCAAGATCATGCCGCGTTCCTTGAAGTACGGAACAGCCGCCTTCAAAGCTTCCGGAGAATTTTCGATCAAGTCGAGCTTCACATACTTGACGTATGGGAAGAACGGTTCGAGGCGTTTCAGATTTTCTGCATCAAAGACGACATCGTCGAGGGCAAATTCATAGCCGCGGTCATGATACTTTTTAACGACCGCCACCACGGCATCGTCCGCGTCCACCGTTTCGAGAATTTCCAAAACAAAACGGTCGGAGTCCAGCGGACCAAAGATATTGTCCAGCAGCATTTCCCGGCTGCAGTTGATGAACGCCTTGTGGTTCCCCACGAGGCGCGAAAGCCCGATGTTGTTCAACACGTTTTCCAGAACCTGGGCCGTTTCGCGAACTCCATTCCGAATCACCGCCGTTTTATTATCCGGCGAATCTCGGAACAGAAGTTCATAGGCGAAAATGCCCTGATGGGAATCCAGAATCGGTTGACGGGCCAAATACGCAGGAGATTCTACGGGGCTCATCCAATTCCTTATTAAATGCGAGCCGACTTGATGCTGAAGAGGAGGATGCTGCGGCAGCCGATGTCCCAAAGCTTGTCCATCACTGCATTCGCATCTTCTTCCGGCACCATCGCCTTCACCGCATACCAGTCACGGCCGTGGAGCTTCGAGATCGTCGGAGCGTCCAGACCCGGAGTCATGCTGCAAGCCTTATTGAGAAGTTCAGCCGGGCAGTCATACTCGATCATCATGTACGTCTTGGCAACGAGCTTGCCTTCGATACGGCGGATGAGAGTGTGGACTTCTTCGAGGTTCTGCTTCTGCGGATGGCAGAACAGAGCGGCATTGCTGCGGAACAAAGGTTCGCCCACAATGCGGAGACCGGCCTGCTTCAACGTCGTACCGGTTTCCACCACGTCGACGATTGCGTCAGACACGCCAAGGCTCACCGAGATTTCGACCGCGCCTTCCAGCACGACGAAATTCATGTCCTTCTTGTAATAGTTGCTCACGATGTTCGGGAAGCTCGTCGCGATCGTCGCATCCTTCAGATCGTCGAGGGACTGCACCGGGCTTTCGTTCGGCACAGCGGCGCACATCTTGCTTGCGCCATACGGCAAATCGAGAACCTTCACCGCCGGGCTCTTCGCTTCTGCATTGAAATCGATACCGGTAATTCCTGCATCGATAATGCCGCGGCCGACGTACATCGGAATATCGCTCGGACGGAGGAAGAAGAATTCAATTCCATTCTTCGAGTCGAGCTGGGTCAAAGTCTTGTACGGCTTCGAAGCCTTGTAACCGCAATCCTTCAGGAGTTCCTGGGTCGGTTCAAAGAGCATGCCTTTATTGGGAAGTGCGACTTTAATCATAATTTAGCGTACACCTCTTCGAGCTTGATGCCCTTTTCTGCCATCATCACGGCGACATAGTAAAGGACCTGAGAAAGTTCCAAGCACTGAGCGTCATGGGATTCAAAACGGGCTGCCATCCAAGATTCAGCCGCTTCTTCCACGAGCTTCTTGCCAATGCCATGGGGACCCTTCTTAAAGAGTTCAGTGGTTCCCTTGCCTTCCGGCATTTCTTTTTTACGCTGGCAGGCGAGTGCATAGATTTCTTCAAAAGTCATATAAGCCTCGATTTTGAATTTTGCTCAAATTTAACAAATATTATGGAACGCAACAAATGAAAACCCAAAACCACCCGAAATCCGGTGCAAAAAGCACGCCCGGTCCGAGTTGCCGAACGCTCTGAATTTTACTCAATTTTGTTCGCTTTTTGCGAATTCCACAGCAAAAGTGTTCTAAGACCTAGAGGTTATTCAAATGATCACATTCCTCATCGGCGTAGCCATCCTGATCGGGGGCTATTTTACCTATGGAAAATTCGTGGAGCGCGTTTTCGGCCCTGACGACCGAAAAACTCCCGCCATCGCCCACCCTGACGGTGTGGACCGCATCGTTCTTCCCCACTGGAAAAACGTCCTCGTCCAACTGCTCAATATTGCAGGTATCGGACCTGTCATCGGTGTCATTCTCGGCATTAAATTTGGCGCGATCGTCTTTTTGCTGATGCCTCTCGGCAACGTCCTCGGCGGTGCTGTGCACGATTATTTTTCGGGCATGGTCAGCATGCGAAATGACGGTATGAACGTGCCAGCCCTTTCCCACAAGTTCCTCGGAAGAGGTCCTTCGAAAGTCGTGATGATCTTTATTGCGGTCGCGCTTGTCTTTGTCGGCGCGGTCTTTACAAATACGCCGGCAGGCCTTATCAATACACCGGTTCTTGTCGGCGAAGGCAATACATCCCCGACGATTTTCTGGATTGCCGTCATCGCGATTTTCGCCTATTACTTCATCAGCACCTTTTTCCCGATTGACAAGATTATCGGGCGCATCTACCCGGTTTTCGGCGGACTTTTGATTCTTGCTTCCATCGCCGTTCTCATCGGAATTCTTCCGGAAATCGGCATCTTGGACGAATTCAACCTCAAGGATTTCTGGAGTAACTTCCACAAGCATCCGACCGGCCAGCCGATTATCCCGATGCTCTTTGTGACGATCGCTTGCGGTATCATCAGCGGTTTCCACAGCACCCAAAGCCCGATCGTCGCCCGTACGGAAAAGTCCGAACACGTCGGCCGTCAAACCTTCTACGGCATGATGATTGTCGAAGGTTTGATCGGCATGATTTGGGCCGCTGGCGGTATGTACATTTACCACAAGATGCCGGAACTTATCTCCGGTGCTTCGGGCGTGCGCGTTCTGAGCGAACTTGTGACGACCGTTCTTCCGTTTGCCCCGATTTCAATTCTCGTAGTCATCGGCGTGATCATTCTCGCGGTGACGAGCGGCGATACTTCCCTCCGCAGCCTGCGCCTGACCATTGCGGAACTTCTGAACTTTGACCAGTCGAGTGCAAAGAACCGTTTGATTTTGACCGTGCCGATTTTCGCCATTTGTGCACTGCTCATTTTATGGAGCAATTTCAACAAGGACGGTTTTAACATTCTTTGGAATTACTTCAGCTGGTCTAACCAGGTGATGGCGGTTTGTAGCCTTTGCGTTTCGACCGTTTACCTCCGCGCCAAAAAGAAGAACTTCTGGGTTACCCTGATTCCGTGCATGTTCATGACCTTTATCGTTTGCGCCTACATTTTCTGGGTGAGTCCGGAAAACCTCGCCGGTGCACCGGTCGGCTTTGGCCTGCCGTACAAAGTAGCGATCATGTTTGCCTTGCAAGATGCGGTCATTCTCGGATTCCTGCTTTGCGCTCGCGGAAAGACTTTGGCGTCGATGGGCGACGCATTCGAACCGGATTTCTGGGATTCCAGCCGCGAATTTCAAAAGAAATAAAGCCCTCATTTAGGTCAAAATTGACAAAAGCGTCGCATCTATGCGGCGCTTTTTTTATATACCCCCGTCATCTATCCGTACATAAAGCACTTCATCGCCTTAGGAGCCTTCCCCCCATTCTTTGAAATACCCTTTTTTGTTAATTTTGGAGCTCAGAATGCTTAATGTAAACAAAGAACAACAAAGGATGATTACCGAATGAGTCGATTCCTTTCGAAATTCACGCTGTTTGGAGTAGGAGTGCTCGCCGCGATTCCGGCATGGGCAACTTCTTACACGCGTGATGAAGCCGTCAAGATTGCGCTCGAAAAATCCTCCACCATCAAAACCGCCGAAGAAGAATTGATTTCGGCAAATTCCCAGGTGGACGCCGGATACGGCAACGCACTCCCGTCGATTGACCTTGACGCTACCGTGACCCGTATTTTTGGCCTGGATGACGTAGAAAAGAGCAACGATCTTTCAAACGCCGCCTCCCAAATGGACGCCGGAACGAACGAACCTTACGCCGCAAACGTTCTCGCCCCCGCCATGGACGGCTTGATCTACGGCATGAAAAGCCAGGGCTACCGCTGGCAATCCAGCGTGGGCTTGACCGCAACCCAGGTGATTTACGCCCAGGGCAAGGTCGGTACCGGCATTGAAATCGCCAAGGTTTACAGGAATTTGAAAGAAGTGAGCCTCGAAAACGCCAAGGCAAACGTCCGCTATGACGTCGAAAACGCCTTTGACCAGCTCATCTTCCTCGATTCTTCCATCGCGATTCTCGAAACGAGCATCGACCAGACGCAAAAGCACATCGACTTCGTGAACCAGTCCGTCGAAAGCGGCCTTGCTTCGGAACTCGACCAGATCCGCGCCCAGCTCGAACTCGACAAGCTCAAATCGACTCTCGAAAAAACGAAGAAGAGCCGCGTTCTCGCCCGCAACAATCTTTTGAACACCATGGGCCTTGAATGGGATTCCGATGCACAGTTCGAAGGCGAACTCCGCTTCCCTTCGGATAATCTCCCGTATCCGGATACCGCCATGGCAAACGTGAAGAAGCGCCGCAAGGAACTCGCCCTTCTCGATGCCCAGCAGAAGATGGCCGAAAAGAACATCACGATCGAAGAAGGCGGCTTTAAGCCGACAATCGTTCTCGTGGGCGGTCTCAAGTATTCGAACAACCAGAACAAGTTCCACGAATGGGACGCTCCGGACTGGGACGACAACATCAACAAGTACGTCGCCCTGAACCTGACGATGAACCTCTTCAACGGTATGAAGACCAAGGAATCCGTCGTCCAGGCAAAGTCCAGCATGCGCAGCGTCCAGATTCAAAAGGAATCCGCCGAACGCGGCTTCCGCATGCAGATTGAATCCTGCGCGAACACGCTCGAAGACGCCAACAACCAGCTGGAAATTCAAAAGAATCAAGTCAGCTTGGCTCAGCGCAATTTTGATTTGACTGAAGCTTCGTACAAGGTGGGAAGATCCACCCAGCTCGACTTCCTCGACGCATCGCTCAAGCTCCGCTCTGCAAAGAACGACTACCTTCAGGCGATTGTCGACTGGAACAAGGCTTACAACGCACTCCTTCAGGCCACCGGTGAATATTAATAAGTAGAGGAATCCATGAACAAGACTTTCAAAACCCTCCTGACCATTGCAACGGCATCCATGCTTTTGGTTGCCTGCGACCAGAAAGAAGAAAAGACGGAACCGGTCGCTAAGAAAGCGTCCACCATCGAAGAAATCCAAAAGGAAAAGGGTAAGCCGGCTCGTGTCGTAAAAGCCTCTTCTCAAAAGATTACCGACGTCCGCAAGTTCAGCGGCTCGATCGAAGGCATGCAGCAGAACAGCGCCATTTGCAAGATGGGCGATCCGCTCGCCAAGATCAACGTTCAGGTTGGCAGCACCGTGAAAAAGGACCAGGTCCTTGCCGAATACCTCTTCACCGGCGACAACACCCAGTACCAGCAGGCCGAAGAACAGGTGAAGCTCCTCGAAGCCGCCACCCAGCGTATGCGTGACGTCTTTGACAAGGGCGGCATCAGCCAGCAGGACATGGACGCTCAGGAAACGCAGTTGAAGATTGCCAAGATGAACTTGGAAACCGCTCGCCGCGCAACGCTTATCCTCGCACCGGAAGCAGGCGTCGTCACGGAACTCAAGTTCAAGGTCGGCCAGACTCCGGGTGTCGGCGGCGTGCTCGCCACGATCGCGAAGCTCGACAAGGTCATCTTGAAGCTCAACGTTACAAGCCAGGACATCGGTTACTTCAAGAAGGGTGCATCCGCAACGGTGACCGTCGCAGGCGAAAAGCTCAAGGGTAAGGTTTCCCTGATTCCTCTCGCCGCCAATCCGGCAACCCGTTTCTTCCCAGTGGAAGTCACCTTCAACAACAAAGGCAAGAAGCTCCTTCCGGGCATGTACGTGACCGCAGAACTCGACGCTCGCCAGGTGAACGGCATCGCTGTACCGACCGAAGCTGTCGTCTACCGCAACGGTTCGAACGCCGTCTGGATCGTGGATGACGAAGGTAAGGCCCGTCGTAAGCTCGTGAAGCTCGGCGTGCAGACCAAGGAATTCATCCAGATCACTGAAGGCCTCGAAGGCAACGAAACGGTCATCGTCGAAGGCATGTCCCGCATGAACGATGGCGACAAGGTCCTGGTTGTCGAATAAGGGAGATTTTACCGAATGATTAAGGCAAGTATCTACAAACCGATTACCATGCTCATGGTCATTTTGGCCATCGTGGTGTTCGGTCTCTACACCTACTCCATGATGGTGGTGGACTTGATGCCGAAATTCGACATTCCAGTCGTCACCGGTACCATCGTGTATCCGGGCGCTAACCCGGAAGAAATCGAAACCACCATTATCAAGCCGATTGAAGACCAGGTGGAACTGGTGGACGGTATCGACTACGTGCAGTCCATCTGTATGGAAAACTACGGTATCGTCGTCGCCATGTTCAACATGGGCATCGACGTGGACGTGGCAGCTAACGACGTTCGTTCGAAGATCGAACTCGCCGCGGCCGACTTCCCGGACGCAGTCGAAGCGCCTATTATTTCAAAGGTGGACATTAACGCATCCGCCATTATGTCCATTTCCTTCACGGGTCCGCTGAACTCAACAGAACTCCGCCAGAAGGTGGAAGACGAAATCGAACCGCTCTTCACTTCCGTTTCAGGCGTGGCGAGCGTGGACGTGTTCGGTGGTACGACGCGTCAGATTTCCATTGAACTCGACAAGGAAAAGATGATCGACCGTAATGTGGACATTGCCACGATTATGGGTCTCTATGGCGCAACCAACGTGAACAACCCGGTGGGTGAAGTCATTGGCAAGCACAAGAACACCTCTGTCCGTACGGCTGGTAAGTTCAAGACTCTCGATGAAATGCGCAACTTGGACATTCCGACGTCCATGGGCGTGATCAAGCTCTCCGAAATCGCCGAGATCAAGGATACCGTCGAAACCATCACCTCTGCTTCCCGTTTCAACGGTCAGAACTCGATTTCCTTGGATATTAAAAAGCGTTCCGATGCGAACGTGGTGGAAGTTTCGGAAGGCGTTCTGAAGCGCATGAACGAAATTAACAAGACCCTTCCGGAAGGCTTTGAACTTCACCTGGTCTACGACAAGAGTGAAGCGGTGAACGAATCCATTGACAACGTGATTCAGAACATCATGATTGCCATTGCCTTGACCGCTATTCTCTTGCTCCTCTTCCTCGGTAAATTCTCGACGATGATCATCGCCGCCCTCACGATGCCTATTTCCGTGATCGGTGCTTTTACCCTGATGTACTTTGCTGGTTTCGGCATCAACATGATGTCCCTCATGGCGCTATCTTCGTCTGTGGGCCTATTGGTGACGAACTCGATCGTGGTGCTTGAAAACATTAACGCAAAGCTTGGTGAAGGTCTGGATCCGAAGGAAGCGGCTTACAAGGGTACGAGCGAAATCATGGTGGCTATCATGGCTTCGACTCTTACCAACGTCTGCGTGTTCGTGCCGATTGCCTTCATGAAGTCCATCGTGGGTATCTTCTTCCGTACTTTCGGTATGACCATGGTGTTCGCAACGGTCGTGTCTTTGATCATGACCTTTACGCTCACGCCGCTGATGGCAGCCTACCTGTTCAAGGGTAAAAAGAAAGATGAAAACGGCAACATCATTGAAAACCATCGCAGTCTCGGAGAAAAGCTGTTCGGCATTTTCCCCGCAGCCTTGAATATCATCCGTGCCATTTACCTGAAGACCCTTTCCTTCTGCCTTTCTGTTCCGGGTGTTTTTCTGCAGGTTGTGGCCCTCGTGGCCATGGTCATGTTCGTAGGCTACATGGCCGCAAACAAGATGACTGTGGAACTTGCTCCTAAGCAGGACCAGGGCATGATGAACATTACGCTTGAAATGCCTGTGGGAACGAACGTGGAAACCACGGACAGTGTGGCCCGCATCATTGAAGAACGTATCAAGCCTCTGCCGGAAATCAAGCATTACAGCGTGACTGTCGGTGGTTCCAATGGTATGACTTCCGTGAACCAGGCAAAACTTCGTATCAAGCTTTTGAAGGACTGGGAAGGAAGAACTCGCAGTACCGACCAGATTGTGGACTCCTTGCGTCCTTACTTTGCCGACATCCCGGATGCCTACATTTCGATCAAATCCACTTCCGCTTCTGAAATGAGCAGCAACACAAGCGGAGACGTGGTGCTCGAAGTGAGCGGTCTCAAAATGGATTCCGTGGTCAAGGCCTCCGAAATCGTGATGGATCGCATCAAGGATAAGATCGACGGTATCGTAGACATCAAGACCAGTTACGAAGCCGGCAAGCCGGAAATTCGCTTGATCCCGAATCGTCAGGCTCTTGCCGATTACGGTGTAACCCTCAAGACTGTCGCTACATATAACTACATCGCCGTGAGCGGTTACGAAGCAGGTCAGTACACCGAAGATGGTGAAGAATACGACGTGTATGTTCGCCTGCAAGAAAAAGACCGTCAGAGCCACAGCGATATCGAGACCCTGCCGATTCTCACCCCGAAGGGCTATGTGAACACAAGTGAACTCTTCTACGTAGAAGACGGTGCAGGTCCGACCCGAATTGACCGTAAGCGCAAGATGAGCCGAATTGACATTTCCATGAACCTTTTGCCGGGACACACGACCGGTGAAATCATGGGCAAGCTCGGCAAGCTCACCGCCGACATGAAGGACGAAGTTCCGGAAGGCGTTTCCTTCGGCTTCGGTGGTAACGCCGACATGCAGAATGACATGGTGCAGGAATTCATGACCGCCATCGTGATGGCCATTATCCTCACCTACATTTTGCTCGTCGCACTCCTCGAAAGCTTTGCCCAGCCGTTCATCATTATGACGACAATCCCGATGGGTGCAATCGGTGTGTTCCTCGCTCTCATCTTCACCGGCAAGGCTTTGTCGATGATCGCTTTGATGGCTATCGTGATGCTTATCGGTGTGGTGGTGAACAACGC
>JAILDK010000112.1 GCA_024689485.1 Fibrobacter sp. | reverse complement strand
ATCGCAAACAACACCGTTCACCACATTTTTGCCCGGAGCATCACAAATGCACTCGCCCTTTTCCAAGACCTTCTTTTCGTCGCTCGCAAAGAACGAATCGTTCACATGCCAACCGATATCTTCATCGGTCTTGCCAAGGATTTCATCCAAGGATTCAAAACCGTAATAATCGAGGAACGCTTGACTTGCGCCCAAGAACCGTCGATTCTTATCCTTCCAGAAGAGCTTCAAATTCGAAATTGTCAGGAACGAACGGCGCCAATCAAATTCAGTTTCCAAAGCGTCGGAGTTTTCGGAATGCGCCTGATCTTCCTGGACATCAAAAGAAGCCTGCTTGACGCACATCAAGAATTCCTGCTCCGTATCAGAAAGGCCCACAAAAAGCAATTCCGTCCAAACATACATCCCAGAACTGTTCGGGAATTTCATTTGTACAAATTCCGAAAAAGTTCCCCGCTTGGATTCTTGCAAACGCTTCAAGATCTTTTCCGCGTTCATCATCTTTTTAAAACGGGCAAGATCATCCGGATGAATCACACGGTCGCTGTAGCGGCTAAAGTAGCCCAAAGAACCTTGGATCACATCTCCATTGCGCTCTGTGGGGAAAACGCTCCGATAAACCTTGCGAGATTCCGTTTTACAATCAAACAGGTAAACACAGTCGTAAGCCGAGCTGATGTAACGGATCATCTTATCGAGCTCTTGATGTTTTTGCTGTTCTTCGTAAACCGTTCCATCAACCAAAATGGAAAAGACTTTTTCATCCCGACAAGTCGCCTGCAATTCCACCGACACATGGTAGTAGCGATTTTTTAGGATCACGGTGCCGATTTCGCGTTTTTGATTGATATCGGATTTATTGCACAGGTTTCGGAATTCTTCTCGCAAAGAACCGGAATGATTCAAAGCGGTTTCGACAACCGTAATATCCGCCCCGCCCGCCGGCAAAAGCTCTTCGAGGAACTGCGTATTCCAATACAAGAAATGATACTGATCATTTTTGCAAGAAACTATGGCAAAGGCTCGCTTAAAGAGCACATCGATCAGCCCGACCTTTTGGAACATTTTCGCACGGTCTCGCGATTCAAGACCAATGCCGTTCTGAATCAAATGTGCCACCGATTCATCGACGAGCTGAGGCTTGCCATAGTAATAGCCTTGAATTCTTTCGCAGCCGATGCTTTTTAAGAAGTCCACATGTTCCTTGGTTTCTACACCTTCAGCAAGCGTATGGATTCCGAGTTCCTTTGCCATACGCACCGCAGCGGTCACAATCTTCTTGGACTTTTCATTAAAGTTCCGAAGGAATCCCATATCGATTTTGATTTCATCAAAATCAAAATCCTTCAACACATTCAGCGAAGAATATCCACTGCCGAAGTCATCCATCCAGACTTCAAAACCCTCCTTGTGGAATCGGTCGATTGCCTCATGCAAAAGGCCCATATCCGAAACAAGAGCCGTTTCCGTAATTTCCACACAAATTAAATTACGGCGTACATGATGCGAATCGCAAGTATTCGCAATGATTTCAACCGGGTCACAATAATCAAAGTCCGAACGGGAAATGTTCACCGAAATCGGCATCACCGGTTGGCCATTCAACATTCGCCGTTGCAACATGCTCACCACGCGGCGCACAATGCACATGTCGAGCTTGTAAGAAAGTCCCTTCTTTTCCAATTGCGGAATAAAATCCGCCGGTGAAATCAAACCGCGTTCCGGATCGCGCCAACGGGCAAGAGCCTCGGCACTGCAAACTTCTTCCGAAAAGGTGCGAATCACCGGCTGGAAAAAAGGCTCGATCCAGCCTTCCGCAATCGCCTGATCCAAATGTTCCAGAACGTAAGCGGTCTTCGAGTCTTCCTTTTCAAGACCCGGCTCATAGACGCAGTAAAAACGGCTGGGATCATCCTTGATAAAATCACAAGCATACTTGGCAAGGTCACAGTCCACAGCAGCAGAAACATCTTTCGCCGTCACATGGTAAATGCCCGCCTTCACCTTCATCAGGCCTTCCGTCGCAACCTCTACTTCATTTCGCACCTGCGTAATACGTTCCACCAAATCCTGCGCATCACAGCACACGACAAAATGGTCTTCCGAAAATCTCGAAAGGAAATTATTCGGGAAGGTATTACTCAATACGCAGGCCATCGTCTTTAGGACGGCGTCGCCCGCTTCAAATCCATGCGAAGCGTTAAAGCGTTTGAGATTCGTCAGGTTAAAATAGACGTAGGCATAATGGTTTTCTTGCGGATTGCTGCGAACCAGTTCGAGCATATTCGCCGAGTATTGCAAAAATCTTCGCATGCCCGGAAAACCGCTCAATTCATCTTGTTCATAAGCGAGGTATTTCGCCTTACCTTCGACTAAAAAAACATAAAAGACCGGGCCGAATTTTTCATCTTCGACTAAACGGCCATAATCTTCCAAATATTTGACAATGCCATTCTTCGTCTGGATTCGAAACGTAATATGATCGAAGCGGTCATCGTGATTACGCACCTGTTCCCAAATGGCGGATTCCACCGTAATGCGGTCTTTCTCATAGACCATTCCGCCAAAGGTTCCCCCGGTGAGTTCTAAAAATTCATCAACGGATTTACATTCAAATGTATCGAGGACAGCCCAATTTGCATACAAAAGCCTTCCCTCTTCATTCGCCTGGTAAACAAAGATACCACCAGGCATCGAGGTAAAAGCATTGTTCAGGTTCTCCTTGTCAAAATCTGTAGCTGTAAATTCCAAGTTCACCACGTCACTATCCCAACGCTGATTTGTCTAACAACTCATTCACTCGGCCAATCAATTTCGAAGGCGTATCCTCCGCTGTCGCAGAGCTTCCCGCAACCGAAATCTTCAAATTTTCATCTTCCATCAATTTGCGGATTACATAATCCGTATGACGTTGAATGACCGGCACATCACATTCCGCCGCCGACATGTAAACGCCGACAAGGATGTTCTTTTTGAGACGACCCAAAAGTTCCGAACTGCGCATTTCCGAGCGCAACAGTTCCGCCATTTGGCGCACAAGGCCTTCGGCGACATCATCGCCGCGATCCTCAGCAATTTCGTCAAAGTTATCCAAACGGATCATCTGGAAAACGAACGGGCTGTCAAAATGGCGCTTTTCCTGAATCTTCACATCGATGAAGTAATTCACATAGTCGCTATTCGGAAGTCCGGATTCATCGGATTTCTGCTGTTTGTCATTCCGCAAAAATGTCTGGTGCGCATCCACCACCGCTTTCTGGGTAAAGATTTCAATGGCGCCGATGGTTTGATCGCCGATTAACAGCGGGTAAGCATTCACCACGACTTCAACAAGTCTACCGTCTTTACAGTGCGCATAGACGGGCTCTGTGCGAATTCGTCCATCGAACATGGTTGCAACGAGCGGACACATGGCCGCGCAAAGGTTATTTCCCTTGTGGTCAATATGCTTGATGCTCGTTTCAAAGCAACGCTTGCCGATCATTTCTTCGGCTGTATAACCTGTGATTTTGGTAGCAGCCGCATTCCAGAAAAAGATACGGCGATCATTATCGACGCAGTACACCCCTTCATGCACGTGTTCCAGCGCTGAACGGAGCACAGTTAGCGAATCTTCCCTCGACAATCCAGAATCTATCATAGTTAGAATATAAACAAATTTTAACGGAATCTTTGCAAAAAATGCAACGACTCGAATTCCAGTATCAGCAAACGGCCCTAGTCTTTTGGCAAAAAGTGAAATAACTATATTAGCCATGTTAAATCTATCCGGAATTTTCACAGCCAAGGATTTTGACAAAGATGTCTCGATTACAAGAGGGTCTCACAGGTAGCATTGAATTCATCGTTGACGACGAGCATACCGCCAAGGAAATCGGCAGCGGTACGTTAGAA
>JAILDK010000099.1 GCA_024689485.1 Fibrobacter sp. | reverse complement strand
TGACTTCTTGAACCATGTAGCCCTGGTTCTTGTTGAAGAGCACCTTGTTCAGGTAGTCTGCGTAAGCGCTACGCATGCCGCGGTAGTCTGCACCAAAGGAAATGAATCCGCGGATATCATGCTTTTCATAGAAACCTTCTTCAGGTTCTGCGAATGCGGAAGTCGTTATTGCGCAAAGACTTGCGACGAAAAGAAGAATGGAAAGTGTTCTGTTTTTCATAACATTAAAATAGCTTAAAAATCCTTTTACGAACGAATGCTCTATAAAATTCCGCGGGAAAAGTCCAAGAAAGAGGGTCATTTAGATAGCGGATTCCGACTTTTGATGCTTTTTCTCGCCAATTTTTTATGTTTGGGCTGTGAAAAAGAAAAATCTGCTCCGTCTGTTTCTTGTCCTGCTCGTTGCGGGAATCCTCTATTTGTTCTTTGTCCAGTTGAAGCTTCCCGAAGCGGTCGTTCCTGCACATGCGGAGGACTGTACCGAAGTTCCGGATATGACGCTTTCCCATGCCGAAAATTTTGGCGTGAACCGCTGCGGTGAATTCCGCGTTTTGTGGGTCAAGAACGGGACCGCGGAACCGCTCCGCTGGCTGCTCAAGGATTCCCTTTCTCCGGAGAGCGTGCCGCAGAATTTGGCAGAGCTTCCGGCGGTAAAAATTCCGGCGAAGCGCATTGCGATTCTCTCTTCGACGTACCTCGGATTTTTGACGGCGCTGGGCGTAGAAGATCGCGTGGGCGTGATCGATGTGAAGAAGTACATTGCGAATCCGGAATTCTATGCCCGCGTGGATTCTTTGAAAATCATTGAAGTCGGCGAAGGCATGGCGACTTCGGCGGAAGCGATTTACGAATCCCGTTCCGATGTGATCTTTGCCTTTTCGATGGGCGAGTCGATTCACGATGCGTTCCCGAAGCTCGCGCGACTGAAGATGCCCGTGGTGCTGACTTCGGAATGGACGGAAAACAGTCCGCTTTCCAAGGCGGAATGGCTCAAGTTCTTTGGCCTGATCGTGGGGAAGGAAGCGCTTGCGGAATCCCTCTTTACAGATAAAGTAAAACGGTACGAAGACTTGCAGGCAAAGCTCGATTCGCTTTTGCAAAATGAAAAACGTCCTGTGGTGATGACGGGAACGCCTTCTTCGGGAACGTGGTACGCTTCTCCGGGCAAGAGCTTTATGGCGAATTTGATCCACGATGCGGGTGGCGAATATCTGTGGCGCGAGGATTCTTCGGTTGCGTCTTTCTCGTTGCCGTTTGAAAAGGCTTTTGCTGATGCGCAAAAGGCGGAGATGTGGTTCAATCCGGGAGCGGCGAAGAATATGCAGGAAATCTATGCGCGGGATTCTCGCGTGGAACGTTTGCCGGTGTGGAAAACGGGGGAAATTTACGAGTACGATTTGCGACAAGGCCCGGAAGGCGGGATCGATTTTTACGAAAGTGCCGTCGTAAAACCGGATTCTCTATTGTTAGACGTGGCGAAAATGCTTCATCCGGCTTATTTTAAAAGTATCCCGTCCAAATGGTATCGTAAACTTTCTAATATTTAGGTGATATGACAGCAGCTCATTCTAGCATCGGTGATTGGATTTCAGCATCTTACGAAAGGGAAGTTCCCTTTCTGCAGCAGATTCCGCGTGAATCCGCTGACTTCTTTTTGCTGAATTCCCAGATTCGCGAATATGAAGCGGGTGATGTGATTATCACTGGCGATCGTGAAGGCGAATCGTTCTGTGTGTTGCAGAGCGGCCGTGCCCAGATTTGTGGCAAAATGCAGGCGGATGGACATTACAATTCCCTCGGCTGGCTCGAAACGGGCGCATGCTTTGGCGAAATGTCGATCCTTTGCAACGAAAAGACGAGCAATACCGTTATCGCTTTGGAAGATTGCACCGTGTTGCATCTTTCCCGCGATTCGTTCATCAAGTTCCTCGAAAAGAATCCGAGCATCATGGTCGGTCTGTACAAGATTGCGGCGGACCGTCTTCGCGCCAAGAATCAGGCTCTCGACGAATTCGAAAGCCTTTCCCTTCTCGCAAGTGCAAAGGTTCTCCCGTTTATCGACTTTGCGCAGACTCTCGAAAAGAGCCGCGTGACAGGTACCGTTTTGTTTGAATGCAACGGCGCAACGGGCTTTATCGCGTTCAAGGAAGGCCGTATCTGCTGTGCCAAGAGCGGACGCCTTACCGGTCCGGACGCATTGGAACTGATGCTCTCTTGGAGCGATGATACCCTCTTTAAGTTGGACACGCACCTGATGCCGGATACAATCAACATCAGTCAGCAGTCCGACACGACCAGTTTAATTTTGGACGCTTTGAGAAATATCGACGAAAAGCAGTCCCAGCAAAAGAATTAATTCAACCAAAGGAAAAAATCGTATGAATTATGCAGACGCAGGTGTTTCCCTTTCTCGTGCAGACGAGGCAATGGTCGGCGTGAAGAAGTCCGTCCGCTCCACGTTCAACCAGGGTGTCCTTGGCGACGTCGGAAACTTCGGTGGTCTCTTCACTCTGAAGCATCTTGGTCTCAAGGATCCGGTCCTTGTGAGCTCTGTGGACGGTGTCGGTACCAAGCTGAAGGTCGATATCGAAATGAACACCCCGACGCTCCCGGGCCAGGACATTGTGAACCACTGCTGCAACGATATTCTCGTTCAGGGTGCACGTCCGCTCTTCTTCCTCGACTACGTCGCCATGGGCGCTCTTGACCCGCAGGTGATGACCGGCATCGTCGAAGGCATGTCCAAGGCTTGCCGCGAAAATGACATGGTCTTGATCGGCGGCGAAACCGCTGAAATGCCGGGCATGTACACGGTTGGCGATTACGATATTTCCGGCACGATCGTCGGTGTTGTCGAACGCGAAAACATCATCGATGGTTCCCGCATTCATCCGGGTACCAAGATTCTCGGTCTCCCGTCTACCGGTCTTCACACGAACGGTTATTCCCTCGCCCGTAAGGCTCTCTTCGACGTCGCCGGCTACAAGGTGGATTCCCGCGTGGAAGGTCTCGACAAGACGATCGGTGAAGCTCTCACGGTTCCGCACCGCAGCTACTACAAGAGCCTCATCGACCTCACGAACGCGAAGAAGCTCGACGGCCTCGTACACGTGACGGGTTCGGGCTTCCAGGGCAACATTCCGCGTATCCTCCCGGACAACGTGGACGTCGTGATCGATCGTACCTCTTGGAAGGTTCCGAAGATTTTCCAGCTCATCCAGGAAGCTGGCTCTGTCGAAAAGGACGAAATGTACAGCACGTTCAACATGGGCATCGGCATGCTCCTCTTCGTGGACGACGCCAACATGGCTGATGTCGAAGCTCACCTCAAGGCGAAGAACGAACCGTTCTATCACGTGGGTGAAGTTGTCGAAGGTTCCAAGAAGGTTCTCTTCCGCGACTAATTTCGAAATTTCGAAAGCTTACAAGAAAGGCTCCCGTTTCGGGAGCCTTTTCTGTTGGAAATCCAAAATGAAAAATGGCGAACTTTACTTGCCGAGTCCGTTGGCGAGGTAAGCCTTCCAGGTTGTGGAAAGGATCGTGTCGAGGTCGGAGTACTTGGCTTCCCAACCGAGAATTTCCTTTGCCTTTGCCGGGTTTGCGATGAGGCTTGCCGGGTCGCCCGGGCGACGTTCCACGATGCGGTAAGGAACCTTTTTGCCAGATGCCTTTTCGGCGCCGTGGATGATGTCGAGAACGCTTGCGCCGCTCTGCGTGCCGAGATTCACGACGAGGCTCTGGTTGTTCTTTTGCAAGTAGTCGAATGCCATCTTGTGACCGCGGGCGAGGTCGTTCACGTGGATGTAGTCACGGACGCCCGTTCCGTCGGCGGTGTCGTAGTCGTTACCGAAAACGAGCACTTCCTTGCGCTTGCCGGTCAAAGCTTCCATGACGACCGGGATCAGGTTTGCTGGATTCTTTTCGAGACCGGTGATGCGGCCCTGAACGTCATAGCCTGCGGCGTTAAAGTAGCGGAGGGCGGCGAACTTGATGCCGCGCAGATCGTCGTACCACTTGAGGAACTTTTCAATGGCGAGCTTCGTAAAGCCGTAATAGTTTTCCGGATCGGTCGGGTGCTTTTCGTCGACCGGCATGTATTTCGGGGAGCCGTAGGTGGCGGCGGAGCTCGAAAAGACGATGTACTTCACATGATGCGCGGAAGCGGCATTCAGAATGTTCACGGAACCGGTGATATTGTTCACGCTGTACTTTTCCGGATTCGTCATCGATTCGCCTGCTGCCTTGAAGGCGGCGAGGTGCACAAGGCCTTCCGGCTTAAAGCTTTCAAAGAAGGCATCGAGTTCAGCCGGGTTCAAAATATCACCCTTGGTAAATCCCGCTTCCGGGAAAAGGTTCTGTTCGAGCCCAGAAGAAAGATTGTCAAAAACATGGACTTCATGACCCGCGTCCAAAAGTTCACGCACCGTATGGGATCCAATATAGCCGGCACCGCCGATGACTGCAATTTTCATGATTCTACCTCTGGGCTTAAAATAGATAAAACTTTTCTTTTAGCCGATGTTATCGAGAATTTCAAAGCGTTCGTATGCGTTTTCTAGGAGCTTTTCTTTTTCGGCGAGCTTTCCCTGCACTTCGATGAGCTTTGTCGCGTTTGTGTAAACCTCTTCAGTGCCGAGGAGCGTTTGCAGTTCCGTGATTTCCGTTTCGAGCTTTTCGATGGTTTCGGGAAGCGCCTGGTATTCGCGTTCTTCCTTGTAGCTGCGCTTTTTCTTTTCCTTGACGCGGGCTGCGGCGGTTTCCTGTTTGGCGGCGGTGACGATCGCTTCCGCTTCCTTTTCGCGGAGCTTTTTGGCGTCGGCGTAATCGGAGTAGCCGCCGACGTTTTCGTGGATGTTGCCGACGCCTTCAAAGCCGATGATTTCCGTGGCGACGTTATCGAGAAAATCTCGGTCGTGGCTGACGGTGATGACCGTGCCGTTGTATTCGGCGAGAAGGTCCGCTAAGAGGTCAAGCGTTTCCATGTCGAGATCATTCGTCGGTTCGTCGAGAACGAGCACGTTCGACGGATGCGAAAAGAGGCACGCGAGGAGCAAGCGGTTGCGTTCTCCGCCGGAGAGGGCGCTGATCGGGCCGCGGGCGCGTTGGGCGGTAAAGAGGAAGTCTTGCAAGTAGCTCAAGACGTGGCGCTTTTGACCGTTTAAAACGACGTATTCCTGGCCGTCGCCGATGTTTTCGATCAGGGATTTGTCTTCGCGAAGTCGGGTGCGCATTTGGTCAAAGTAAGCGATCTGCAGATTCGTGCCGAGGCGAACGGAACCGGTGGCAGGTGCGAGTTCTCCGAGGAGAATCTTGAGCAGGGTCGTTTTGCCGCAGCCGTTTGAACCGACGATGCCGACGCGGTCTCCACGGGAAATTTCGGTGGAGAAGTTTTGGATCAAAGGCTTGCCTTCGTAGGAGTACGAAATGTTTTCGGCACGCACGACGAGCCTTCCGGAACGTTCGGCTTCGGTGATCTGCATCTTTACGTTGCCCGTGCGATTTCTGCGGTCGGCGCGTTCCTTGCGCATGCGGATAAGGGCGCGGACGCGGCCTTCGTTGCGCGTTCTGCGGGCCTGAATGCCTTTGCGAATCCAGACTTCTTCTTCGGCTAAGCGCTTGTCGAATAATTTGTTCGCCTTTTCTTCTTCTTCGAGGGCGGCATCGCGGTGACGTACAAATTCATCGTAGGGAAAATCCCAGGAGCGGACACGGCCTCTGTCGAGTTCCAGAATGCGCGTGGCGAGCCTGCGAACGAATGCACGGTCATGGCTAATGAAAAGGACGGTGCACTGGGTGCGTGCAAGCACGCCTTCGAGCCATTGGATGCTCGGAATGTCCAAGTGGTTTGTCGGTTCGTCGAGCAAAAGCAAGTCCGGTTCCTGGGCGATTGCCTTGGCAAAAAGGACGCGGCGCTTTTGACCGCCCGAAAGGGAATCGTAAGGGGCTTCCGGGTCAATGCCCGTTTTGCCGAGAATGTCTTCGCCGGTGGTGTGCCTTTCCGCAGTGTTCCCGATCACAATGTCGCGGACCGTGCCGTCGATGTGGGCGGGGATTTCTTGAATCAATCGGGCGACGCGCAAACCGTTCTTGCGGATGATTTCACCCGAATTCGCTTCCATTTCGCCCGAGATGATTTTGAGAAGGGTACTTTTTCCTTCTCCGTTACGGCCCATGAGGCAAACGCGTTCGCCTTCGTTGATGTCGAACGACACGGAATCGAGAAGAGCCGGGTCGCTAAAACGGAGAGTCAGATTTTTGACGGAAAGTAAAGCCATGCGCCAAAAATAGAAACTTACTTCTGGTAGGAATTTTGTAACTTTACAGGGAAGTTATTTGGAAGGAATACTATGTCCGTTTTAATGCGTTCTGTTTCAGGGATCCGTGGTATCGTTGGCGATACCCTGACTCCGACTGTTTTGACCAATCATGTGAAGGCGTTTTTGGAAGTGACCGGTGCGCGTAAAGTCGTGATCGGCCGCGATAGCCGCCCGACCGGCGATGCGATCGTCTCGTACGTTTCGGGCCTTTGCCGCCTCGCCGGTGCCGACGTGATTGACGTCGGCCTCGCGACCACTCCGAGCGTGGAACTCTACGTCACCCGTCTCCATGCAGACGCGGGCATCATCATTACAGCAAGCCACAATCCGCTCGAATGGAACGCTCTCAAGTTCCTCGACCAGAAGGGCATTTTCCTTGGACCGGATGAAGTCAAGGAACTCTTTGCAATCGCGGACTCGGGAAAGTTCATTTACCCGGATTACCGTCAGATGGGCTCCGCCGAAATTTTGAAGGATGCGGATGCCTTCCACATTGACGATACGCTCGCCATTCCGTTTATCGATGTCGAAGCGATCCGTGCCAAGCATTTCAAGGTGGCAGTCGATGCTGTGAACGGTGCAGGCTCTTACATTGTTCCGCGTTTGCTCGAAAAGCTCGGCTGCGAAGTCGTGCGCGTGAACTGCACTCCGGACGGTACGTTCCCGCGTGGACCGGAACCGATTCCGTCGAACCTGGTGGATTTGGGCAAGGCTGTGCGCGACAATCATTGCGCGGTCGGTTTTGCTGTGGACCCGGATGCGGACCGTTGCGCTCTCGTCGACGGTAACGGTGTTGCGATCGGCGAAGAATATACGCTTGCCATTGCGACGGAAGGTGTCCTTTCGAAGAAGAAAGGCCCGGTCTGCGTGAACCTTTCCACGTCCCGCATGACGGCGGACGTCGCAGAAAAGTTCGGCGTCGGATTCTCCCGTGCCAAAGTCGGTGAAGTGAATGTGAGCCTCCAGATGATGAAGGAAGGCTGTGTCGTTGGCGGCGAAGGGAACGGCGGCGTGATTTTGCCGGCGCTCCACTATGGTCGCGACTCTCTCGTTTCTGCAGCGCTCGTCCTCGCCTGGATGGCCGAAAACAACGGCGGCCCGGAAAAGTTTAAGGCGGAACATCCGAGCTATGCGATGCCGAAGAAGAAGTTCCCGCTCGGCGACAAGCCGGTGAAGGAAATCTTCGACGCTGTGGCGAAGGATTTCTCGGACTGGACTGCGGATACGCGCGACGGTCTTTGGCTTGGAAAGGACAAGAGCTTTGTCCATGTCCGCGCTTCGAATACGGAACCGGTAATCCGCGTGATTTCGGAAGCTCCGACGGAAGCGGAAGCCGAAGAACTTTGTGCACGAGTTGAAGCGAAGATCAAATAAAGGTTTGGAAGTATGTGCGGAATCGTTGGCTACATCGGAAGCCGGGACGCGGTCAGCGTTCTCGTCAGCGGACTGAAACGTTTGGAATATCGTGGATACGACTCCTCGGGAGTCGCCGTCGCGCATCCGAACAAAACGCTTGAACTCGAAAAGGCGACGGGTAAAATCGTCGAACTCGAAAAGAAGCTGAAGGAACATCCTCTTTTTGCAAACATCGGCATTGCGCATACCCGTTGGGCAACGCACGGTGTGCCTTCCGAAGCGAACGCTCACCCGCAGGTCAGCTTTGACGGCAAGTTCATGGTGGTGCACAACGGCATCATCGAAAACTACGTCCAGATCAAGAACAAGCTCGAATCCGAAGGCGTCGAATTCAAGTCCGAAACGGATACGGAAGTCGTCGCTCATTTGATCGCCAAGCTTTACAAGGGCGATTTCAAGTCGGCTGTCTTGGCTGCATTGAACAAGCTCGAAGGCACGTTCGGCCTGGCTGTTCTCTGTGCCGATGAACCGGATACGATGATTGGCGCACGTCGCGGAAGTCCGCTTGTTTTGGGCCTCGGTAGCGAAGGGGAATACTTCCTCGCGAGCGATGTGACGGCGATTGTCGATTACACGCAGAAGGTCGTCTATTTGAACGATGACGATGTGGTCGTTGCAAAACGCACCGGCTATGAAATCATGACGGTTTCGAGTCACACGGTGAACCGCAATGTGGAAGAAGTCGAATTCGACGCGGACGCGGCGAGCAAGGGCGGCTTCGATCACTACATGCTCAAGGAAATCTTTGAACAGCCGGAAGCTCTGCGCAACACGATGCGCGGGCGCCTGCTCTTTGCCGATGGCTCTGCAAAGCTTGCCGGTCTCGACGCGAACCGTCTTGAATTGCGCAGCCTGAACCGTATCATCATCACCGCTTGCGGTACCAGTTATTACGCGGGCATGGTCGGCGAATATTTGATCGAAGATCTCGCCGGCGTTCCTGTTGAAGTGGAATATGCTTCGGAATTCCGCTACCGCAATCCGATCATCAAGCCGGGAACTTTGGTCTTTGTGATTTCCCAGTCTGGCGAAACGGCGGATACGCTTGCCGCACTTCGCGAAGCGCAGACGAAGGGCGCAACGGTGCTCGGCATTTGCAATGCGGTCGGTTCGACGATCGCGCGTGAAAGCAACGGTGGCGTTTACCTGCACGCGGGTCCGGAAATCGGTGTGGCGAGTACCAAGGCTTTCTCTTCGCAGGTGACTGTCCTTGCGATGATCGCTCTTTTGCTCGGACGCGAACGTCGCGTGTCGGCGGAACAGGGAATTGAATTCGCCCATGCGATTGCGAAGATTCCGGAACTGGTCGAAGAAACGCTCAAACTTTCGGACAAGATCCGTGAAATTGCGAAGAAGTATGTGGACGCGCACAACTTCCTTTACCTCGGCCGCCATTACAACTACCCGGTCGCGATGGAAGGCGCCTTGAAGCTCAAGGAAATCAGCTACATCCATGCGGAAGGTTACCCGGCTGCCGAAATGAAGCACGGCCCGATCGCTTTGATCGATGAAAACATGCCGGTTGTCGTGATCGCTCCGAAGGACAGCCTCTTTGACAAGGTGCTTTCGAACGTGCGCGAAATCAAGGCTCGTGGTGGCCGCATCATTGCGGTGACGACAGAAGATTGCACGGAACTTTCGGAATACGCAGATGACGTCATTTATGTGCCGAAGGTAAATCCGATGCTCATGCCGCTCATCACTTGCGTCCCGCTTCAACTTTTGGCTTACCACATTGCTGTGCTCCGCGGAAATGATGTCGATCAGCCGCGTAACTTGGCAAAGAGTGTGACGGTAGAATAATTTGAATCACGAAGTCCCAGAATCTTACGAGGTACACATCGGCGCTTTTGAAGGCCCGATGGACCTTTTGCTGTATCTGGTGCAGCAGAGTGAAGTGAAGCCCGCCGATATTTCGATTGCGGAAATCACCGACCAGTATCTCGAATGGATGAAGGATATTTCCCAGGCGGATCTATCGCAGGCTGGGGACTTCTTGCTCATGGCGAGTCGCCTGATGGCGATGAAGGTGCGCGAACTTTTGCCCAAGGATCAGCGCACCGAACAGGATGAAGCGGAAATCGATCTTTCCCGTGATGAACTCATTCAGCAGATGCTCGAATACCAACGCTACAAACAGGTGGCGAAGGAATTGCAGGGCATGGAGAATGACAACTTCGGATCTTGTTACCGCGGCCGCATGGAAAAGACGGAAAGCGAAGAAGACACGCTCGCCGATGCGAACATTTGGCAGCTCTTCCGCGCTTACCAGAAAATGCTCAAGACGCGCAACAGCGAAAGCGTGCATCACATTGAACTCGACGACGTGACGATTGAAGACCGCCAACAGTTCATTTCGAATACGCTGCACCGCGAAGGCCGCGTCCTCTTTGAAGATCTCTTGGGACGTGATCCGCTGCCGATCGTGACGGTGGTGACGTTCATGGCTTTGATGGAAATGATCAAAACCGATGAAGTCGTGTTCCGTCAGAGCGAACTCTTTGGCGCAATCTGGCTTTACCGCAAAAAGGACAACGCGGAATTCGCCGAAGAAATGGCGAACGAAACGCGCATCTACGAACCGGAACACGAATACAAACCGGGCATTCTGGAAAAGCTTCGCGAACGGGAACTGGTCCGCAACGATAATCAGCAGGCGACTCTCGATCAGGTGATGCGTACCGCATCGCTCCTCGCTTCTCACGGCAAGGCGATCAAGGATGACGACATCATGGCGATGCTGAACGGTGAACTGGATGTGGCTGCCGTCGAAGCGGAACTGAATGCGGAACAGTCGAAGGCTGAAGGCGGCGAACAGTCTCCGTCGGAATCCGGCGAAGCCTCTACTTCCGAAGTCGCTGAGCAGCCCGCTTCCGATGTAACAGTTCCTGCAGATGTCGCAGCTCCTTCCGAGGAAGCAGCCCCGTCCGAAGTAGCGGTTCCAACTGAAGAAGTAGCAGCCCCGTCTGATGTAACGGTTCCGTCCGAAGTAGCAGTCTCGTCCGAAGTAGCGGTCCCAACTGAAGAAGTAGCAGTCTCGTCCGAAGTAACGGTTCCAACCGAAGAAGTAGCAGTCTCGTCCGAAGAAGTAACAGCCCCGTCTGATGTAACGGATTCGTCCGAAGAAGTAGCAGCCCCTTCCGAGGAATCGACCGTCCCTGCCGCAGAAGAAGACGTCGAAATCCGCGCAGAAGATGAAGCCTTGGACGAAGCCGCCGCGCAAGTTGAAGAAGCAGAAATCGCGGCCAGCCTCGCCGAAAACGTAGAGCCTCCGATTCCGGAAGAGCTCCTACAAGAAACGGAACCGGACGACGCCGATTCCGCGGAAGAAAATCTTTAACGACAAATCAGTCCCACTGGATGCTGGGCGGCGGATCTTTCAGATTCGGATTGTTTTTCGCAGCCTGGAACTTCTTTTCGATTTCCGAAAGACGGTTCTTTTCGCGTTCGCGAGCTTCGGCAAATTTTTTATCCAAATCTTCCGTGCGCGTCTTTTCCTTGGCAAGGAAGTCTTCCAAGGACTGCTTTTCCTTTTTGACTTCCTGATGTTCAAGAATCTTTCCCGTATCACGGTCGATTACAATCGTGCCGTGGCACATCGGGCATTCAATTTCCAGTCTAGAGCTTGCCATTAGTCGTCGTTCCTTCCGCCTAAAAGTCCTGCGCGGAGCGCCCAGTAAAGGAGCTGCAAAATGGAAGAGACCGCAGCCGCCACATAGGTGAGCCCTGCCGCAAACAAAACGCCCGAAACGACTTCGCGTTCACGACCCGGAGCGAGAATGTTCAAACGGGCAAGGCACTTCTTTGCACGGGAAGACGCGTCAAATTCCACAGGCACGGTCACAAGCGTAAAGAGCGTCGCAATGCCGAACAGCAAAACGCCGATGATCGCCACGTTCTGTCCAATGCCAAGCTTACCCGCCGACATCAAAATGATGCCGAGAATCACAAGCCAAGGTCCAAAATTCGAACCGATATTTGCCGCCGGCACAATCGCGGAACGGAGCCACATCGGAAAATAATTCTGGGCGTGCTGAATCGCGTGGCCGACTTCATGCGCGGCGACGCCCGCAGAACTTGCACTGCGACCGTGGAAAACTTCGCTCGAAAGGTTTAACGTCTTGTCCATCGGATTGTAAAAGTCCGAAAGGAAACCGCGGGTTTCCTGAATGCGCACGTCAAAGATGCCTGCGTCCGCAAGAATCGCCGAAGCGACTTCGGCTCCGGTCAGTCCACTTTGAATGCGTACTTTTTGGCCCGCATTGAATCGGGATTTCACCATCGCCGAAACAATTCCGGAAACCGCGAGGGTGAAGAGCAAAATGCCCATATAAAGAGGGTCAAACATCATAGGTCAAATCTCCTTTTTGACCCCCTCAAATTACAATTTTTCGCTCCAGTGAGGCCCCTTGGGCTCCGCAACCATGGATAAAGGCTTATTTCCGAGCTGTTTTTGCTGCATTTGCTCCATCAGAGCGCCAAAAGTTTCCCACGACGTGCCTGTTCCCTGGAGAATTTTGGAAAGGGTTTCGAGAGTCGCGGATTCCGCACAGGTCTCTAAACGGGAAATATGGGTTCTGGATACGTCGCTCAACTTGGCCAAGGTTTCTTGGCTAATGTCCAGTTCATTGCGAATCTGAATTAGGACGTCTCGTAAGATACGACTGGCGAGCGGGCGTTCTTTCATTGCCACTTAATGGTATCAAAATGCTTGAAGAAATCCTGCAACCGATAAGTTGCGATTTTTGAAGGCTGATTTTTGACAGAATTGAGACATTTCCCTGAGGTTTCTCTTGGGGGAAAATTTTATCTTATAGGCACACGAAAAAGATTCGCAAAAGGATAAAAAAATGAAAAAATTGATCGCTCTCGGCCTCTGCGCCGCTTTCCTCGCCGGTTGCAATGAAATCGGTGGCCAGTCCGGCAAGTCCGCTTTGGTGACGGAAAAGGATAACTACAGCTATGCTCTCGGTGCCAACTTCGGCATGCAGGCTCATGGCCAGCTCGTGGCACGTGACTCGATCGAACTCGATCTCAACGCGTTCTTCCAGGGTTTCAAGGATCGTTACTACCAGGATAGCTCCAAGTACCTTTTGAACGATTCCGCCGTGATCGCCGTTTTGAACGAATTCTCCCAGAAGCTCCAGCAGAAGAAGATTGCGAAGGACAGCGCTATCGCCGCTCAGAACTTGGCAGACCAGGAAGCTTTCCTCGCCAAGAACAAGACGGTTGAAGGCGTCATCACCACCGAAAGCGGTCTCCAGTACAAGGTGATCACCGAAGGCAAGGGTGAAACCCCGACGGATTCTTCCATTGTGACCGTCCATTATGCAGGCAAGCTTTTGAACGGCAACGAATTCGACAGCTCCATCAAGCGCGGCCAGCCGGCTGAATTCCCGGTGAAGGCTGTGATCCCGGGCTGGACCGAACTTCTCAAGACGATGAAGGTCGGCTCCAAGGTCGAAGCTTGGATTCCGAGCAATCTCGGTTACGGTCCGAACGGTCGTCAGCCGGTGATTCCGGGCAACAGCCTCCTCGTTTTCGAAGTGGAATTGCTCGGTGTGAAGGCTCCGGCAGCTCCGGCGAAGTAATTCTCCCGCATTTCAAAAGTCCCGCTTTACGGCGGGCTTTTTTATTATTTGAACATCATGAATAAAATTTGCTTGCTACTGTTGGGAGTCGTGCCGTTTTTTTGCACGGCCTGTTTTGAGTCTGGAAAAATTGAAGATCTCGATGAAAAGATCGTTTCGCTGAATCAAGAACTTTCGAAGGTGAACGAAGCCGTTGCGGAATACGAAAAGAACCGTCCGCAGCCGCTGACCGTTTTGATGGATACCGTTCGCAAAAACGAAGGCTATTACCAGGTACTCGAACGTTTGGGCGTCGAACGCAATGACCGCGGCGCGATCGTGCTCGCCCTTCAGGACAGTGTGGAACTTTCCAACTTACGCGTGGGGCAAAAATTTCATGTCGCTAAAGATGCAAATGGCGCGACCCAGGTCTTCCGCTTTGCGCCGAATCCTTCGGTCGTCCATTTGCTTTTCAAAAATCCTGCCACGAAGCAGTTTGAATACAAGCTTGTCGAAAAACCTTTGACGGTCAAGCAGTCCATCTTTTCGGGCCACATCGTTCAAGGGGGAACCTTGCATGGGACGCTTATTTCCGTCGGCATTCCCGCTCGCATGTCGGGCGTTGTCGCAGGCGTTCTCCAGTGCAAAATTCCATTCTCCAGCGTGCAGCCGGGTGACCGTTTCCGCATTATGCTCGAAGAATCTTTTTACAAGGACAGCATCTGGATTTCGGGAAAGGTTCTTTACGCGGAATTCGACGGCCGCGTCGTCGGTCATCACGAAGCGTTCCTTTACAACGATCCGGATCCCAAGAGCACTTACAACGCCCACTATACCGAAAAGGGTGAAGCTCTGATCTTTGACGGCCTCCGTTATCCGCTCGACCGCTTGCACATCACAAGCCCGTTCGGCGTGCGCATTCACCCGGTTACAGGCGCCCGTAAAATGCATTACGGTATCGACTACGGAAGCCCGACAGGTTCGCCTGTTTATGCCGTGGCAAAGGGTAAGGTTGTCGTCTCCGGTTACGATCAGTACAGCGGAAATAAAATCGCGATTCGCCATGCGGACAATTCCACAAGTTACTATATGCACTTGAGTTCCCGCGGAGTGGGCGTCGGCGCCCAGGTGACGGGCGGTCAGGTGATCGGGCGCGTGGGCAGCACAGGCCGCAGCACGGGTCCGCATTTGCACTTAGGCTTTAAGAATGCTCAAGGACAGTGGATCAATCCGAAGTCCAAAACGATGATTGCAACGCCAAAGCTCCAAGGCGAACGAATGGCTCGCCTCACCAAGCAAATCGTAGGCATCCGACAGAATTTGGAAAAGCTCGAAGCGACCGAGCCTCAGGAAATCGAAGGCTCGACCGTCAAAGTGAAACAGCAGATCGTTTCGAAATAATTATTTGAAGTCCACAATCGCAAGGCCGCGCAAAGCGTCTTGCAGATATTCTTCCGGATCAATCGAAATGGACTTTTTGCCGAGAGTCTTTGGCGAAGCCCAGTACGGTTGCACTTCGGAACTGTAACCTTCCGTTCTTTGGTAAGAACCTGCCTTTGCAAGTTCCACCGCTTTGTTCAGCGCTTCAAGGCTATCGGGTTCGTAGAAGTCCGGAACAAAACCGTAGGTGTGGTAGGCGTAACCGTCCTTGTCGTAGAAAAGGACCGAGGTAATGCCGCAAATGCCCTTTGTTTCGGTGGTCAGGTAAAGCTGTCCAATGCCCTTGCCGAAACTGTTCGTTCCCACGATTGGCGTCTTGAGGTTCGCGGTCAATGCGGCCGCAAAAATTTCGGTACAGCTTGCACTGTTCGAGTCGAGCATCAAAACATAGTAACGTCCTTTACCGATGCCGTCACCGCTTGCCAGGTAGCCCGTCGAGCTATAGCTGCGGCGATTGTGTTCCGGTTCCCAGGATCTTTCGTAGATGATGGTGTCGTTGTCGCTTAAAAGTTCCCCAGCCATCTGGGTGCAGAGCGAAACGTAACCGCCACCGTTTCCGCGCAAGTCGAGAATCGTGGAGCTCGCTCCGTCTGTCGCTTCCAAGGCGTCCTTGAATTCTTGAAGCGTCCCTTCGTCTTCATAGCCGTTGGTGGTGTTCGTAAATTCCGTCACACGGATAATGGGAATGTCGCTGAGGGTATCGACGTAAACGGTCGGCACGTTCAGCTCGGCACGCGTCATGGAAACTTCATAGGTGAGACCGTCCCGTTCCAGGGCGAACAGGAAGGAATCTCGATTTTCAACCGATTCCAGATAGCTGTCGAGTTCGCTCAAAGTTTCAAGCGCGTTTCCGTCCACGGCAAGAATCTGGTCGCGCTTTTCGATGCCTGCAGAAACCGCCGGACCTTCCCGGTAAACGTATTTCACGACAAGGCTCGAATCCACTTCCATACCGAAGGATTTGTTTTCGACATCGGACCCGGTCAGCTGTTTCACAAGGCTTTCGTAAAAAGCGCTCGGGAAGTAGCGGGTCAGCTTATCGCTCATCGCGTAGAACATGGTGATGACGTCCGCGACATCGGCGTAGGTGTCGTTGATGTAAACGTTCAACGGATTGTCTACGTAAGTGCTCAGTTCGCCGAGTTCCGTGTCGGCGAGATAGTAGTAGTAATAGAGCATGCTGTAAGTTTCTTTGAGCTCATCGCTTGCTCCGGATGTGTCTTCCACATGGGAAACGGTGTCGGAAGAACATCCTAAAAAAGACGCCGCAAGCGCGGCGCTAAAAACAACGGGGAGAAGTTTTTGAGAAATGTGCATATTACGAATCGATTTGAAGACCTTGTTTTGTAACGAGTGCTTTCGGCAGGGAGCCGGAAAGCGGGTTGTTGACGAGGGAAAGCGACTTCAGGGAATCACATTCGGCGAGTTCTTCCGGAATGGAATCCAGTTCGTTTTCATCGAGCACGAGTTCGTGCAGCTTCTTCAAGTTGCCGAGGGCTGTCGGAATGGAAACGAGGCTGTTTCCGGAGACCATCAGCACTTCGAGGTTTTCGAGGTTGCCGAGGCTTGCCGGAAGAGTCGAAAGTTCGTTGTTGTCGAGGTAGAGCTTTTCAAGGCCCTTCATGTTGCCGATCGATTCCGGTATTTTCGCGAGCATGTTGTCATGCAGGGAAAGCTTTTCGACTTCGGTCCAGTTGCCGATGGATTCCGGAATGTCGAGGAGCTGGTTACGGGCGATGTTCACCTTCTTCAGGTGGGTGAGCTTGCCGAGCGCCTTCGGAATTTCGGAAAGGCTGTTGTAGCCGAGGTAGAGGTTTTCGAGCTTCGAAAGCTCGGCGACGGTTTCCGGAAGTTCCATCAGGTCGTTTTCGCTGACCGAGAGGCTCTTCAAGTTCTGGAGACGTCCGATTTCATCGGGAAGTTCTACGAGCAAGTTCTGGTCGAGGACGAGTTCTTCCAAGTCTTCGAGCTCGAACAATTGCTGCGGGAGCAGACGCAGGTGCATGTCTGACAAATCCAACTTCTTCGCCTTTTCAGCTTTCGCTTTTGCAATTACTTCGAGAATGTTCATAAATCCAACTCCATTTTTTTAGAATGATAGCATTTTTGCAAAATTTCAAAGGTCAATTTGCTCAAAAGTGCGAAAAGAGGTTTCAATATTTAGTCCAATTTGGAATGAATAAAGGCACGATCTCCCCAAATTGAGGCACTTGGAAGCTCGAATCCGGAATGCCCAGCTCTTTTCTGGCCCGGGCGAGGTCCTTGGGTGGGTCTTCTAAACGTTCATACACCATACTGAAGGTTCCCCAGTGCATGGCAAGGCTCAGCTTGGAGCCGACGAGCAGGTGCAGCTGGGCGGCCTGCCGCGGACTTACGTGCACACGGGTATAGCGCGAAGGCTTGTAACTGCCGATCGGCAAAAAGGCGACGTCAACCGGGGCAAACTTTTCGGCGATCGCCTTGTAGTAGGAACCGTCTCCCATGGCGATATCCCCTGCAAACCAGAGCTTTTTTTCGCCAAATTCGATCATCCAGCCGCCCCAAAGCGTGGAATTTCGGCTCGAAGAGAAGGCTCCCCGGCGGCTTGTATGGTGAGCCGGGACAAAGGTCAGGTGCACCTTCTGGACGGTCGCCTCTTCCCACCAGTCAAGTTCGATGATTTGCGACCGGGGAACTCCCCAGTCTTCGAGAATTTCGCCGACCTTGAGCGGTACCGCAAAGACGCATTTGGGCCATTTTTTGTGGATATCCTTGATGCTTCCGCGGTCTAAATGGTCGTAATGGTCGTGCGAAATCAGGACGAGGTCCACTTGGGGCAGGGAATCGAGGTCGCGGCCCGGGGGCGTTCCGCGCTTGGGGCCAAAAAGGAACTGGACGGGGGAAGCCCGGTCGCTAAAAATCGGGTCTGCGAGGATTCCAAAGTTCTGAAGTTTGATGTAGTAGGTGGCGTGTCCGATCCAAGTGGCGCTGCTTGCGGTGGAATCCGCCCAAAGTTCTTCGTTTCCGCGCACGATCGGGAGGCGGTAAACCTCGGTGCGGTGGGTGGGAACAAGGGAATCCACTTCCATGGTGTCGCGGATCGGGGCGACGGAGGTGTCGATGTTTCGAAAATGGCCGTCGGGGAGGTGGTGCGGGGGGAGTGGCTCCCGGAGGGCCGCGCTTGCGGAATTCCCAGTACAAGAAACGGCACTCGCGAGGATGCAGAGTGCCGTCAGGAGTTCAGGAATCAATCGCAAAGATCTCATATTCTTAAACTATAAAGAATCCCGGCGAATTCCAAAAAAATCGGCCCCGTTCAGCCGTCCAAAAGGCCCTTTCAGTCGCAAAAAAGCCTGATTTGTCAAATCCGCCAAAAAATGTCGAAAATTTTTGACGAAATTTGTCTTTTTTTAGAGGGCCAAATTTTCTATCTTTTAGTCAAAATGTTTAGAGCCCGCTCTAGACTAAAGTGAATTTTCGGAGGGATTTGCACCTGCTTCATTTGTTTCAGAAACAAGAGAGGGCGCTTATAGGAATGGCCCTAAAAATAGATGTAAAAATTTTGAAACAAGATTTTTTGGTGTAAAAGCTCGAAAAGAAGTAATATTTTAATTATCTATGTATATGGATATCAGAAACTCCATATCAGGAGCTAATTAGAGGAATAAAATGGAATTAACGAAAGCGCAAGAACGTAGACTTTCATTCGTAGCCAGTTTGCTCAGCTTGAACCCGAACGATCCGACCGATCGCATTAAGGCGTTGAGACACCTCAATTTAGATGAAGAAGGCTGTTTCCACGGCTTCCAGTATTCCCAGGGCTTCCTTGAAATTTTCATTTTCATCGACGAAACGACCCCGCTCGAAAAGGTCATGCACAACCTGACCCACGATCTGAAGCAGCTCCAGATTGCTGTCTTCCGCACGAGCGATCCGGATAATCCGTTCTTCATGTCCCTCCGCGAAGAAGCGGACCCGTGGGATGTCATCAAGATGGACGCCCCGGAAGAGGACGAAGACCAGCCGGCTAGCCGTCCGTACATGGAAACCCTCGAAATTACCGTTCTCCGCACGCTTTCCAGTCGCTATGTGACCGATGCTGAAATGGAACGCACCTTGAAGGATATGCGTCGCAAGCTCAACATCTGGAAGTCCGATATCCGCGCGAAGCTCGAAATCCGCGCCGAACACGATGACCTCGCCAAGGATTTCCGCAATAACGACGACAAGCTCGACATCGTGATGCAGGACGAACCGCTTCACATGACAAGCCAGAGCGGCGAACTCTTTGTCGGCTTCTGCCCGATCCGTACGATTTTCGATTATCACCAGACCCTCGGTAAGCGCCTCAAGACGAAACACAACATGGCGATCGTTTCGAGCAACATCCGTACTTACCTCGGTAACTTGACCCATACGAACGCCGCTTTGATCGACGCCTTCCAGGAAATGGAAAAGGCAAACGACGCAAGCGACTTTCCGTTCCTCCACAACGGTATGACCCTCACGGGCGATGACCTGCGCTTGAAGGATCGCGATGGCAAGAAGGTTTTGCAGATTGAACGCCCGAAGATCATCAACGGCGCCCAGTCCCTCTTTACTTACGAACAGTACTTCAAGAAGAGCAAGAATCCGGTGAACCCGTTCGTGCTCGTGAAGGTCGTGGTTCCGTATCCGGAAGCCGACTCCTTCCTCCGTCAGGTGACGATGGCGAACAACCGTCAGAACCCGGTGTTCAGCTACCATCTCCGTGCTGCAGACGATTTGCAGTTCTTCATTTGGCAGCGTTACCAGGAAGAAGGCTTCACCTACGTTTACAAGGACGGTGTGCGCCTCAAAGCCCGTACCCGTAAGCTTGAAGTGCGTATGCGCCCGGAACTTGCAAAGACGCTCTTTATGATGGATGGCCGAATTTCGGAAAGCCGTTCGAGCGACTGCATTTTCGATAAGGAAAGCCTTTATCAGCACTGCTTCGGCGCCTTCCTCCGCGTGGCACCGGACAAGGAACGTGATTTCGTCCGCAAGACGATCGCCTTTACGAAGGCTTGGCAGCTTTTGACCCGTCTCCCGATCAAGATCCGCAATGTGGTTCCGGGTAAGGGCGTGTCGATTGAAGCGAATGACGGTAACCCGCTCACGAAGATTACGTGGAACGGCCGCTTGGAAGACAAGTTCCTGTTCCGCAGTGCCGTGCGCGACGTGGTCGTGGCCATTGCTCTTCGCCACTGGCTCGTTTACGGCAATCCGATCCAGGACTTTGAATATCTCGTGGCAAACGAACTCGACTTCAACGATTCGCTCCTCAAGTATGCTTCCCGCATCTACAGCGATTATCTCAAGTCGATTCTCGTCGGCGAATTCAAGGATAACAAGGACTACTACGATACCATCACCACGATCGACAAGGATTCGGGTGAAAATGTCGAACGCCGTCTTTGGAAGGGATTCGGCACTACCGCGACTTACGACAAGATCATGCAGATGCTGGTTGCGAAGGATAAGTCTTGGGAAAAGTGCTTGGGCGACATCGATATGTTCCTCAAGTAATCCGAATTCAAAGATTCAAGAAAAGGCCCGAAGCGATTCGGGCCTTTCTTTTTGTCGCATTCTGAGGCATGGCGTCCATTTTGATGTTGAAATTTTATTACTTTCTACCGACATTGTGTGGGCTGTAAAAGGGTGTTTCTGTATTTTAAATGCACTTTGCCACCAGTGTGAAAACGATGTCGGATATGGTTTAGGATGAAAAGGCTTTTAGCCGTCTTTACGCTTTTAGCAGCACTGTCTTCTGCACAGGAGACGGCGGATTCCTCTGTATCCGAAAATTCTTCGAGTTCCGCAAATAGCGCGGTCCAATATATTCCGCTTCCTCCCAATGTGACGCCTCTTTCGGATATTGCGCCGAAAAACGGTGTCGGCCAGAACTCTTCGCTGATGAAGCCGCCTCGGAACGAAAAGTACGAGCACAACATCGATTTTGAAAATCGTGAAATGGAAGTGAAGAAGAGTTACGTGAATCCGCTGAGCCGTGACACAATGGAACTCTGGTCTTCGAACTATCCGGAAATCGCAACCTATGTGACGGATATGTATGCGGCGGGCTTTAACCGCCTGTGGACCAACTCGTTTGCGGGCCAGAGCAGCGGTGGATACTCCGAACCGGAATCCGGCACGCTTTACGATATCGATATTCCGATCAACATGCCTTCCTGGATGAAGGATTTTGGTTTTGACAAGCCGAAGCTCATGCTGCAGGGTACGATGGATATTCGTCTTTCGGGCCGCGGCGAAAAGGATGACGCTCCGGGCAGCACCAAGGACAATCTGTTCCCGAGCCCGACGCTTTCCTATGACCCGAGCTTTATGGTGAAGGGTAAGATTGGGCCGTACATTACGGTGGAAGTGAACAACGTGGAAAGCGGTCTCGGGGCAAAGAACCAGATCCGCGTCGTTTACGAAGAATCTTACAAGGGCGAATTCGAAGATTACATTCTGCAGCGCATTGAAGCGGGTACGACATCCCTCGCTTTGCCGGGTACGGAACTCACCGGTTATTCGGAAAACCACAAGGGCCTTTTCGGTATCAAGGCGGAATGGAAGCTCGGCGACTGGTGGCTTACGACAATCGCTTCGCAGGACGGTGGAAGTCAGGAAAAGTACACGATCAATGCAAGTTCGAGTACGACGGAATTCCAGATTCAGGATAAGCAATTCATCGCTTACCGTTACTACTTCCTGAACCATGAATCCCGTGACAACTACATCAGCAATGGACTTGCGGGTCGCAGCACTTCGAGCTATACGGCGACGAGCTTAAAGCTTTACAAACGCGCTCCGACCAATACGACGACGAACGTGGTGGAAAAGGTGACTGCTGTCTATACGCCTCCAAGCGGTGCGCCTATCGAAAAGGTGGTGGACCGGTTGGTGCCGATGGATTCGAGCGATTATTCGTATGATAAGAAAACGGGTATTGTGAAAGTCCTCGGAGCTTCCAAGAATACGCTCATCGCGGCGAGTTGGTCCGATGACGGAACGGGTCGCGTTGGCTCGACGGTGACGCATGGTTCCCGAGTGGTTTTGATTCAATGGGACGCGACCCTTTCGGAACTGACGGATATTGACAAGTTGATGCTCCGTAACGTTTATTCGATTGGCATTTCCGACGAAAGCGCTTCGAGCTTTGTCTTGCGTGCCAAGAACAAGTCGGGGATTTCGGGAACGTATTTGAAGACACTCGGTCTTGTCGATACGACGACGAATACGATCCTCACGGGCGATGCGACGATCTTTAAGAAGGACGCTTCCGGTTCTTACACGGGTGAAATGTGGCTGCCTTGCCGTCCGCTGTCGTGGTATTCGGGGGCGAACTCTTCGGCACGTGCACGTGAAAACTGCTTGGAACCTTTCCGCAACGTGGACTCTTCTGCAGCGATGGCAAAGCTTTATACGCTTCCGGTTTCGAACCTGGGCACGAAGTTCACGAACCGCTTCTACTTTGAAAGCGTCGGTAAGAGAAGAAATTCGGTGATCAGCGTCCGCGATCCGAGTTCGAGTTACTCGGTGAACTCCGGAAGCTGTATGGATATTTCGGAAGGTTCTGAAAAATTGAAGGCGGGCTCGACAGTCTTGACGCGGGGCGTGGACTACGATGTGAACTACGAGCTTGGCCAAATTGAACTTTTGAGCGAAACGGCTCTTGACCCGAACAAGGAAATCACGGTCGAATTCGAATGCGAACCTTTGTTCGAAATCGACAACAAGGTTTTGCTCGGCGCCCGTGCGGAACTTCCGCTGACCCGCTACGGATTCGGCGAAGGTTCTCTCTTCGGTATCACGGCGCTTTACAAGAGCCAGAGTACCACGGCGAGCACGCCGACGCTCGGCAGCGAACCGTATTCGAGCTTCCTCTGGGGCATGAACCTGCGCTTGCAGGATACGACGCAGTGGATGACGGATCTTGTGAACATGATTCCGGGCATCGATACGAAGGCGACTTCGAACTGGCGCTTTGAAACGGAATTCGCAAGCAGCTATCACAATGCGAACACGAGCAGCGATCAGACGGCTCTCCTCGAAGACTTTGAATCCAGCGAATCGGGACTGGTGTATCCGCTGACGCGCCTCTCCTGGTATCCGGCTTCTCCTCCGGGCGGTGTGGATACGGTTCCGAGCACGTATATCGAAAATCAGGATTACAAGCACAAGGGTGAATTTATTTGGCACAGCAACAACTCGGTGCTGTACAAGAACATTTACCCGACTGTCGGCAACAGCGATGTGGACAATCAGCGCTTGACCGTGCTCAAGATGACGCTTCGTCCGAACGACAATTTGGCGGGCAACAGCTGGGGCGGCATTATGCGCCCGAACTCGAGCTACTACCAAGACTTGAGCGACATGAAGTATGTGGAAGTCGTTGCCCGTGGTAACGTCGGAAGCCTCTATTTGGATTTGGGCCTTGTGAGCGAAGACCTTTCGATTAACGGCGAAGCTCCGAACGGAGAATATGACGGTGAAAACGATTTGGGCACGACGACCGCCTTGCACGATAAAGGCTTGGACGGTGTTTCCGGTTCGGAAGAAACGCTCACCATTTGGGACTGCCGCATGAACGGCTGCGTGAGCACGACCAAGACCAGTGCAAATTCCGATGCGACGAATACGGATATTGCCCGTGATAATTTTGACGACGATCTCGACGACGAAAGCGATCCGCCGGTTTCGATCAACGGCACGGAAGGCAACTCGGGCGAACGCGCTTACGATACGGAAGACATCAACAAGAACGGATCTCTCGACACGGACATCAGCTTTGTGCGTTACCGCATCGATTTGACAGATGAAGACGATGCGAATTTTGAAACTCTCAAGAATGGCTGGCGCAAGTGGAAGATTCCTCTCGATCAGTTCGATACGATTGTTTCGGCAACCGGTGAAAGCTACGCGACGATTCTCGCCCAGGCTCAGTTCTCGAGACTTTGGATGGGCAAGATCAACAACGGTGTCGCAGAAGCCAAGGTGCAAATTGCGAACCTCGGCGTAATGGGCAACTCTTGGGAAGCTTCCGATGTTTCGAGCAAGTTCAAGACGACGTCTTCGGGCAATTCCCAGACCGCAGTCGTGGACGGTAGCGAAGTGGAAATCTCGGCGGAAACGTCGAGTTCCGATACGACTTACTTGAGCGTTTCGACGCTCAACAACCGTGAAAATTCGGGAACCTATTACAAGAGCCCGAACACGGCGACGGAACGCGATGCGGAAACGAATGCGGCTTTGAAGGAAACGGCTCTTGTGCTCAAGTACCAGAACCTTTCTCCGGGACAGTCCGTGGGAGCGACGCGCGTCTTCGATTCCGACGAAAAGGACCTGACGAAGTACAAGACGTTGAAGATGGAAATCCATTACGAGACGGAAGCTTCGAAGACGCCGGTGCGATTTGCGTTGCAGTTCGGTGAAGGTTCTTTGGACGGTTCGACGGACTATTACGAATGGAGCTTTAGACCGGTCAAGATCAACTGTACGGCGGCGGAACGTGAAGCGGACTGCCACGAAAGAAACTGGCTTGCGAACGCCTTTGCAGAAAAGCTTTCTGCGTTCTCGGATTTGAAGAAGGGACGTCGCCCGCCGTATTTGGAAGCGGTGGTGGATTCGATCGGCGGTGACCGTGAAGAAGTCTTGAAGCTTGTCGGTAATCCTTCGACGACTTCCGTGGACTGGATCCGCTTTGTGATTATTGCGGACGATGACGCTTCGCCTGCGGATTTGGAAGGTGAATTCTGGATTGATGACTTGCGTCTTTCGGATATGGATACCGATTGGGGCTACGCCTTTAGAACGGCGGGCCAGGCGAACTTTGCGGACTTCCTTTCTGTGTCGGCTTCGGCGCGTTACCAGGATGGAAACTTTGCGACGCTTTCGACGACGGGAAATTCTCCGAAGCCCGCGCTTTCGGATGCGGCTTCGCAGCTCGACCTTGCGGCCGATGCAAGCGTGAACTGGAACAAGTTCTTGCCGGATGATGAAGGCTTCCACATGCCGATGAGCGTGGGCTACAGCAGCACCACGGAACGCCCGTACTTGAAGCCGACCGATGACCTTGAACTGACGCACGACAACCTCGGCGACTTTGCCAAGGACGTTTGGGATGGAAAGCTTGTCGTTGAAAATGCGGACGACGAAGAAGAGCTCCGCGCGGATGCGGAATCTCAGGGCTACCAGTCCTTTAGCCGCACAAGACGCTTCAGCTTTAGCTACAGCAAAGATTACAAGATGCAGTCGACCCCGATCAAGGAAGTGCTTTCCCAGGTCTTCCTCGAACGTCCGGCTTGGAGTTACAGCTACACGGAAACGGAATCCCGTTCGACGACTGCCGCGGACTCGACCTATTCTTACCACACGATCATCGAGTATAGCCTCGGTACGTTCAACCGTTTCAATTATAAACCGTTCGACTTCTTGAAAAATTCCGCCTGGGCAAAGAGCTTTGCCGACGCTTCGTTTGAACCGTGGCCGCAGACGGTGGACCTGACCCTCTTTGATTTGAGCTATATCCGCTACGTGAACCAGGAACGCGATCCGGACTTTACGGAACCGCAGGTTGACAAAACGACGACTTATACGATCGATTTGACGCACAAGGCGAATATCCGCTGGAATATTTTCCCGTTCCTCACGACGAGCTACAGCTTGAACATTACCCGTGACATGTTCGGCGGTGGCGACCAGGAAGACTTTGCGAAGGAAAATTTCTGGACGACGCAAAACGGTGGCATGTTCGCTTCGGATGACATCTTTGACTTTGACCATACCGACCGCAAGATTTACGTTTCCCCGGATAGCGTCGTCGTGATTCCGTACGATACGGTGGCGGTCGTGAGCGCCGAAGGCGATACATCCCTCATCGACATGGACGATCCGAGCACGTACAAGATTTTGTACGACAGCACGGTCTATTACAAGGTCGATAGCGTGGGCCGCAGGGAATACGGACGTTCTTACGGTATCTTGAAGAATGAACGTTCCCGTACGCAGCAGTTCAAGACGACGTTCTCCCCGGCGATCATTCCGTTCCTTCCGATGACGTTCTCGTTTACGTCTTCGTTTAAGCAGCAGAAGACGATCCCGGATGAATACGATCTTTACGATGCGACGACGGTCGATAAGAATTACTGGACGATTTCCCAGACGAACCGTTTTGAATTTGCCCCGGCGTTCCGCCTGGTGGAATTCTTGAAGCTCTTTGGCGACAAGAATGCGGCGCAGAGCTTCTTTGAAAAACTCCGCTGGCGCGATGTGAAGGCGACTTGGACGGTGGACCTTTCGACGGTGGGTGAAAACTTTACCCTTTCGCAGTTGTACGAAGAACAGGGTGTGACGCCGCTGCAGTATTACTTGTACGGCTTGGGCATCGGTAACGGTTACCGCAATCGTGGACTTTGGAACATTGTTTCGGGCGACATGGGCCTTGATCACCGCGACGACTATACGGGCTTTGCGGAATACCGCAATTCGCATGTGGATACTCTCGTTTACCAGGGTAACTTTACGCACAGCGTCGATCGAACCTTGAACCTTTCGACGGGCCTTACGCTTCCGATCTGGAGCATTGGCATTGTCGCGGATATGCAGTGGAAGCAGAGCTTTAGCCAGTCCCGCGAATATCCGCTGTACACGGACTCGGTGATTGTCTGGCCGAAGTGGGGCGTGGGCGTGACGGTTCCGAACTTCTCGCAGCGCATCGGCTTCTTGAACGGCTTCCGCAGCGTGAGTACGACGCACCGTGTGGATTACACCTACACGCGTTCTGTAAAGCCTTTCCAGAGCGCCGAAGATTCCTGGACAACGGTATGGAACTTTAATCCGCTTATCCGCATTAGCTTCCTCACGCAGCAGAACATTCGCATTGAAGACAACACCTTCTTAAAGCTTGAATTCACGGACCGCCGTCCGAAAATGGAAGTGATTTCGCAGACGAACTGGCCGAATGCGGTTGTCGATGAGACGGATACGACGGAATACTTCTACACGCCTTGGATTCACACGGCGCTGTACAAGGATTACGGCTACAACGTGGGTAACGACCTGACGATTTCTTACCCGCTCAAGACGAAGCGCGGATTCCAGTTCTGGAAGTGGTACTTTAAGCTCAAGAACGATATTGACCTGCGCTTTACCGCTGGCTACGAATACACGAAGACGATCCGTGATACCTATGAACCGGAAAGCGGTTACGACCCGAAGGATAAGGAAAGCGGAACGGATGGCGTTTACAAGAAGTGGACGATTGACGGCAAAGATTACACCGTGTACTTCCCGAAACTCGAAAAGACCGATCGCACGGTGCCGTCGCGTGTTCATGAATGGTATATTCGCCCGAGCGCCGGCTACCAGTTCAACAAAATGGCGAGCATGAGCGCTTACATCGAATACCGCCAGATCCATGAAAAGCTCGATGATGAAACGGCTCACACGGAACAGATTCTTTCGTTTGAAATCGCTTTGATGTTGAGGTTCAACTAGTCAAAAGAAAGGTGGAGATGACGAATCTTTACTGGGAAAGTTTTAGGACATTTTTTAAGATAGGCCTGTTCACCTTCGGTGGCGGCTATGCGATGATCCCGCTGATTGAAGCGGAAATCGTCGACAAAAAGCACTGGATTTCAAAAGAAGAATTTATGGACTTGCTCGCGATTGCGCAGAGCTGTCCGGGCGTTTTCGCAATCAACATCAGCATCTTTATCGGTTACCGCTTACGCGGGGTGAAGGGCGGTATTTCGTGCGCGGTCGGGACGGCTTTGCCTTCGTTCTTGATCATTCTTTTGATTGCACTATTCTTTCACCAGTTCAAGGAAAATCCTTATGTGGCGGCGCTCTTCCGCGGGATTCGCCCGGCGGTCGTGGCGTTAATTGCGGTGCCGACGTTCAACATGGCGAAGAAGGCGAAACTGAATAAGTTTTCCATTTGGATTCCGGTGGTGAGCGCCCTTTTGATTTGGCTTTGCGGAGTTTCGCCGATTCTCATTATTTTGGCGGCAGGCTTTGCCGGATTCTTTGTGGGGAAGGCGAAGCGCAGAAAAGCGGACCGTGAAGAAAAGGAGGGTGAAGTATGATTTTCCTTTCGCTCTTCATAACGTTCTTCCAGATTGGACTTTTTGGCTTTGGCGGTGGCTACGGCATGCTTTCGCTGATCCAGCACGAGGTGGTGATCAATCATCATTGGATGACGGCGGGCGACTTTACGGATATTGTGGCGATTAGCCAGATGACGCCCGGCCCTGTGGGAATCAACACGGCGACTTATGCGGGTTACACGGCTTTGCAGAATGAAGGTGCAAGCGAGCTCCTTTGCATTCTCGGCAGTGTGACGGCGACTTTTGCGCTCGTGTTCCCGACGACGATTTTGATGCTCTTGATTAGTCGCTACTTTATGAAGTACAAGGACAATGCCTCGGTGCGGTTGGTGCTCGACAGCTTGCGGCCTGCGGTGGTGGGGCTTTTGGCGGCGGCGACGCTCCTTTTGATGACCAAAGAAAACTTTGGCTCTTATTCGGATGATGCGGTCGGATTTATCTTTTCGGTGGGCCTCTTTGTGCTGACTTTTGTCTGTACAAAATTTTTCAAGGTGGGGCCGATTAAGATGATTGGGGTGTGCGCTTTACTGGGTCTAGGTTTTACATGGCTGACAGGAGGCTTTTGTGCTTAAGATTCAAGATCAGGTGACAACCAGTTGCACGGACCACAATGGAAAACTGAAGCTTTTTTCCGCTTTCCAGATGATGCAGGACTGTTCCGAACTTTGGCTCGATACCGCGACGGAATACAGGGACTTTTTGCGTGCGCATGGACTTGCGCAACTGATCGCTTCGCGCCAGGTGGAAGTCGTCCGTGTGCCGAATTACAAGGAAAAGCTCACGATTCAAACGGGAGTTTTTGGCTGCGAACCGCTCTTCGGATTTCGCAACACGTTCATCTACGATGAAGCGGGAAATCCCTGCTACAAAACGTGGAGCCTTGGCGTCTTTTGCGATTTGAAGACCGGTCACATGAAGAAGCTCCCGCAAGAAGTGATCGACGCCTGCATTTACGAGCCGAAGCTCGAAATGAATTACAAGGACCGCCGCATTGTCGTTCCGGATGCAGAAGTAAAAACTTTTGCCCCGGTCGCCGTCACCCGTAACGACATCGACTACAATCAGCATTTGAACAATGCGCATTACATTCGAATCGCTTCGGAATATTTGCCGGAAGATTTTAACGTGAAAGGCGTTCGCGTGGAATACAAGGTTCCGGTGAAGCTCGGCGAAGAAATCGTGCCGCAGGTTTCGACGGTCGGAAACTTTATTTACGTGAAGCTTTTGAAAAAAGAATTGCCCTGCGCGATTTTGGAATTCGAACAGGGCTAAATTCAATTCAAAATTTGGGAAGACTTACGACTGGGCCGCATTCAAAATGCGGTCTTTGTCTTTTTGCATTTTCCTTTCGGCGTGCTGATCCATCAAAATGAAGATGCCGGCGAGGATCGTTCCCGAAATCGAATGCCACACGCAGGAAATCGCGGCGGCAACAGCGGCTTCCGGGTAAGCGGGGAAGTGTTGCGTCGCAAGGCCTGTTGCAAGACCTGCATTTTGCATACCGACTTCGATCGAAATCGTGCGGTTCTTTGCCTTGCTCATGCGGGCGATTTTACCGATTGCATATCCGGCGACATAGCCTAAGGAATTGTGCAGGAAGACGCAAAGGAAGATCATCACGCCCGAGCTGAAGAACTTACTGCCGAGCAGCGAAATCACGCCGCCGACAATTGCGCCAAGGCCGAGTACCGCAATGCCCGGCATCCAGGAACGTACCGTCTGAAAGGACTGCTTTTTATTCAACAGGTAATTCAGAACAAAGCCGCCGACGACCGGGAAAATCGTGACGCAGAGAATCGTCTTGAAAAGTCCCCACGCGTTCACTTCCACAATTTCACCGGCGAGAACCTTCATAAGGATAGGCGTCAGAACCGGAGCGAGGAGCGTGTTTACCGCCGTCATGCCCACGGAAAAGGCGACGTCGCCCTTGCAGAGGAACGACATGATGTTCGAAGAAACACCGCCCGGGCATGTGCCGACGAGCAAAAGGCCAATCGCAATGCCTTTGGGAAGTCCTAAATGCACAAGCGTAAAAGCGATGAGCGGCATAATCGTAAACTGTGCCAAAGTGCCGAGGAGAATATCGCCCGGACGCTTGGCCAAAATGGCGAAGTCCTGCGGGGAAAGGGTAAGCCCCATGGCGAACATAATAATGCCTAAAATGATGGTCTGGGTTTCGCCTTTGACCCAGGCGAAGGAAGGAGCGTAAATGAAAGCCACGACCGCAAAAAGCAAAACAACTGGCGTGGTATATTTGGAAAGAAATTGAGAGAATTTTGTTAACAACATAATGCCATCCTTTTAGAATGCGCCGAAAAGCTAAACATTATAAAAGGGATTGGCTAGCAGGGCTCTAAGCTTTAACGATTTCAGAGCATAAAAAAAGAACTCGTCAATTTGACGAGTTCTTTTTCGTACCCCCAAGCGGGTTTGAACCGCTGTTGCGGGAATGAAAATCCCGAGTCCTAGGCCACTAGACGATAGGGGCATCGTTTAGATGTGCCAAATATAGATATTCCTCCACGTCTGTCAAGGGTGTTTTGTAAAAATTCTATTTTTTATTTGTATGAACCTTTCGAAATGGCTAAAAAGCAGTGCGATGACCGCTCTTTTGCGGTTATTTCCGCTTGTATTGCTCGCAAGCCTCGCCGATGCGGCACTTCTGTACGCAATTCGTAACTTTATCCAGATTCTCGAAAAGACGATTTCGGTGTCGATTGCGGAGTGGCTATGTGTGACGCTTGTGCTTGTGGTGCTTCGTTGGGGATTTTCTTACTTGCGCGGGATTTCGGTTGAAAAGACGAGCCGTCATGTGGAAGCGGGACTTTTGCTGTGGTTTGCGCGGCGCCTGCGAACCCTTTCGCCCCAGTTCTACCATGCGGAAGAAAGTGAAGAACGCTTGATGGTGGCGTATGATTCCATTCACACGGTTAGCGCGAGCGCAGAAGCTTTGATGCAGACCCTGCAAGCGATTTTGCAGTTGGTGATTTTTTTGCCGGTGCTGTTTGTGATATCTCCGTGGCTCACCTTGGTTGTGTTGCTCGTGGTGCTGCCGGTGATTTCTTTGATTCAAAAGAAGCTGCACGCGATGAAGCCTTCGGTGGAAGAAGAAATGACGAAGCGCGGAGAGCTCCGTTCCGAAATGGAAGCGGCAAAGCGATTCTTTCGGCTGTGGAGTTCGGCGGAAGATCTTTCGCGGATTGTGCAGGGGCTTTTTTCGAGAGTGCGTTCCGTGCTGGCGTCCGGCGTGTCGGTGGGGCGTCGCAAAGTGGCACTGGCGCAGGGGATGGAAACGCTTTCCGTGTTTTCGGTGGTGCTGATTCTTGGATTTTGCGGTTGGATGATTTTGAACGGAAAACTCGATGCGGAAGGATTGATTCTTTACTGCTCCGCGCTTTTCCTTTGCTACAAACCGGTGAAGGAATGTTCACGCCTTTTACCGCAGATGCGCCTCGCGAAAAGCGCCGAAAACGTTCTCGTCGCCCTGGAAAACGCTCCGCGCAAAAAACGTTTGCAATCGCATGCGAAGAACACGCTTGAACTTTCGCAGATCGAATTCTCTTATACCGATGACATGGAAAAGGCGCCTGTATTTTGCGGCATGGACTTTTTACTACAAACAGGAAAGCCCGTGCTTTTACAAGGGCCGAATGGCTGTGGAAAATCAACGTTCTTTAAGCTTGTCGCAGGCCTTGAAGAACCGCAGAAGGGAAGTGTTTTACTGCCCCAAAGTTTTGCCGAAAACGGCGTCTTTTCTGTTTCCCAGGATCTGGTTTTACCGCCGCGGGAATTTGTTTTGCAAAAAATCCAAGCTTTACAAGAGAACGCCGCCTTTGCGGAACTTTGGAAGCTCGTTCGCGGAGAAAAGCTCTTGCAGAAGAAGGGACTTTCGGGCGGTGAACGTGCGAAGGTCGCGCTTTTGTGGGCCATCGCTTCGCCTGCAAAAATTTTACTGCTCGACGAACCGTTCGCTTTTATCGCACAAGAAGAACGCGCTCCGATTTTGGTGGCGCTTCTTGCCGCGGCAAAGGCCCGCGGAAAATGGGTGCTGCTAGCGACGCACGAACCGATGTCAAACGAATTGACGGAACGCTTTGAAATTTTGGATTTTTTAAAACGGGAAGGCTGCGCATGAATTTTCTGTACCGCTTCCGCGGCGTGATCCTTGGAATCTTTGCCGTCGCCCTTTGGATTTTTCCGCATTCTTCGGAATGGATTCCGGCTTCGGCGGGGATTCTTGCCTTGCTCGGCATTGTGCTCCGTGTGGAGGCGCGCCGGGTGATTGGCGAACATACGCGTGGAAACGAAAAGGCGGCGCCGGAACTTGTGATGTGGGGAATTTACGCAAAGCTGCGCCATCCGCTGTACCTTTCCAATTTGTGCATTTGCTATGCGTTAGTGCTGTTCCATTTGGGCTGGCAAACAGCGAGTTTTGCTTTTGCGATGGGCGTTACTTTGTTTGTATTTTCGCTTGCGAAGGCGGAAGATGTGTTTCTCGAAAAAAAGTTCGGGGAGCTGTTTTTGAATTGGGCAAGTCGCACGCCGATGTTCTTTCCGACGTCTTTTTCGGCTGCGCAAGGCGAATGTACACGGTCTGGCGTTAAACGTTCCGTTTTAGCAGCGGTTTTGGCGGATCGTTGGACGTGGGTGTGGCTCATCTTTTATACATTGTTGCTGTTTGTACGGCGATTTGTAGAATTGCCGGTGTTGTTGTAAGAAGGATTTGAAATGTTCGGGTTGAATGCGATTCGTAGAACTTTGGGTATTGTGGCTCTTGCTGCGGGCAAGGTTCCGTCGTTCAATGAAAAATTCAAAATCCAAGATCGCATTCGCGGTCCGTTTCCGGAAGGTCCTTGCTTTTGGATGCACGGGGCAAGTCTTGGCGAATGCAAAATGCTCCTTTCGCTTGCCAAAATTTTGAAGTCGGAACTTTCGGATCTTCCGCCGATTTTGATTACAACGCAAAAGGCAGAAGTCCGCGATTATTTGGAACCTCTCGCTTCCCAAGAAAACATTTTGGTCTCGATTGCACCGCTCGATACGCAGAGCGCGATTCGGAACTTTATGGATACGGTAAAGCCGGTGATGCTCGTCCTTGCCGAAAATGAACTTTGGCCGGGATATCTTGCGGCGATGCGGGAACGTTCGATCCGTCCATCGGTCGCTCTGGTTTCGGGACGTTTTTACCGTTGCATCGATACGAATGAATTCCGTTCGATCGGATTTGTGAGCATGCAGACGGGGGCGGACCTGACGCGTTTTGTGGCGGCGGGGGATTACTCGGTTGCGGCAAAGACGATTATCGGTGGCGACTGGAAGCTTCTCTCGTGGGCAAAGTCCGGCTCCGAAGTGGAACCTCCCAAAGATTTTCGCGTCGACACGGCGTTCCTTTCTTTTCACAAGGAAGAATGGAAGCCTTTGTTGGAAATGCTCGATTTGGCGGTGAAGGCGAACGAATCCGTGGTGCTTGCTCCGCGCTTTGAAGAAGAACTGCCGAAGTTCCGCGAAGGTTTGGAACAGGCGAACATCCCGACTGTGGAATGGCCAGAAGTCAAACCGGGTGCCGTCTCGCTTGTGACGGTGTACGGTAAACTGACAGAGGTTCTGCAGGTTTCGAAGTCGTCGGTCATCGGCGGATCTTTTTCGCGTTCCCTCGGCGTGCATGATTTTTGGGAATCCTTAAAGCTCGGCGTCGCCACGTGCATCGGTCCGTATTCCCGCGGACAGCAGGCCTCGGTAGAAGCGCTTCTCCGAGAAGGCGCGATTGCGCAGATCAAGACGGCGGCGGATTATTCTTCCCGCCCGGTTCCCGATGTGAAATTGGTTTACAGCTTCCTTGCCCATGAACGGGAAAAGGTGGTTTCTTCTTATAACGCGTTCGTCCATTTCATTCAGGCGACGCTTGAAACGGATGACTCGGAACCCAAGAACAATACGGATGCCTCTGTATGAAAAAACTTGTTCTAGCCAGCCCTCGTGGATTTTGCGCGGGAGTCGACCGCGCTCTGCACATTGTTGCAAAGGCGCTTGAAAAATTCGGTGCCCCGATCTATGTGCGCCATGAAATTGTGCACAACGCCTTTGTCGTGAGCCGTTTTAAGTCTCAGGGCGCGATCTTTGTCGAAGATCTGCAGGAAGTCCCGGAAGGGGCGACGGTCGTGTTCTCGGCGCACGGTGTGCCGGACTCCGTTTACGAAGAAGCAAAGGCTCGCCATCTGCATGTGCTGGATGCGACGTGCCCTCTGGTGCAGCGCGTTCACATGAGCGCTAAACGGCACCATGCGGCTGGACGTCACGTGATTTTGATTGGCCATGCGGGCCACGCGGAAGTGGAAGGCCATTTGGGCCAGGTTCCCGAAGGCTGCATGACTTTGGTCCGCAAGGCGGACGACATTAAGAAATTGTCCTTTCCCGAAGGGACGGAACTCGCCTACATTACGCAGACGACGCTTTCCGTTTCTGAATCCAAGGACATCATTGATACCCTTCGGGAGCATTTCCCGAATATCCAGGGCCCTGTCCGTGGCGACCTTTGCTATGCGACGGGCAATCGTCAGGGGGCGGTCGCTTCCCTGTGCGATCAGGTTCAGTCCTTGCTGGTGGTCGGGTCAAAAAATTCGTCCAATTCAAGCCGTCTGGCGGAATTGGGCAAAGAACATGGGATTCCTTCGCATTTAATCGACAGTGTGGAGGATGTGGATCCATCCTGGTTCGACGGAATCGATACGGTGGGCCTTTCGAGTGGCGCAAGTGCTCCGGAGGACCTCGTTCAGGACGTCGTGGCCTGGATGCGTGAAAAATATCCCGGAATTGAAGTCGAAAACTGGGTCACAATGCAGGAAAAGTTAAAGTTCCCTTTACCTGCAGAATTAGCATCTTGACGAAATCCGTTAAATTAACTAATGTTGTGCCCACTAAAACACGGAGTTATACAATGAGCCGTATTTGCGAAGTTTCTGGAAAAGGCGCCCTCGTTGGCAACATGGTTTCTCACTCGAACCGTAAGAAGTTGATTCGTCAGCTTCCGAACCTTCAGACGAAGCGTTTCTACGTTCCGGAAGAAGATCGCTGGGTTTCTCTTCGCGTGAGTGCCGCTGGCCTTCGTACGATCGAAAAGCGCGGCATTTATGCCGTCGTGAAAGAACTCGGTCTCTAATCCTTTTTCGGATTTTGAAAC
>JAILDK010000094.1 GCA_024689485.1 Fibrobacter sp. | reverse complement strand
TGGAGCAAGGACGAATACTGCGGCAGATCGAACGCGTACCGTTTCGGCATTACCGAAGAATCGATGGACATCGAAGGCATTTACCGTTCCGATGCCATTTCCGTCCGCTGCATCAAAAATTCTTAATTCATCCTCCATATAAAAAAGAGCTCGCCATTGGGCGGGCTCTTTTTTTGGAAATTCCAAGAACGATTACTTGTTTTCCGATTTGTTCGAAGCGTCTTCGCTTTCGCACGGGCAGTGGTAGCAGTCGCCCGTTTCCGCATAGTCCTTACCGCTCCAGCAGTAAGTGCAAAGCTGATCTTCCGGAAGGCCGATCGCCTGGATCAAATCATCGATGCGCTGGAACGCGAGAGAAGTCAAATGCAGCTTTTCACGGATGTATTCGACCATTCCCTTGTACGCTTCGCTATCCGGATTGGTGTACTTGTCGAGATCCGCGTTTTCACCTTCGACGTCACGAATGTAACGGCGCGTGATCAAATCGTAAACGCTCTTTGAACGGGAGAAGTTGATGAACTTGCAAGGATACACAAGCGGCGGGCAGGCAATGCGCATGTGCGTTTCCTTACAGCCCAACGAATAAAGCTTCAAAGCCTGCTTCCCGAGCTGCGTACCGCGAACGATCGAGTCGTCGCAGAACACCAGGCGACGGTCCTTGATCAGACCCGGAATCGGGATAAGCTTCATGGAAGCCACATGTTCACGCTGCTTCTGGTCTTGCGGCATAAAGGAACGTGCCCAAGTCGGCGTGTACTTTACAAACGGGCGTGCGAACTTGACGCCCGCTTCATGAGCGTAACCGAGAGCGTGGGAAGTACCGGAATCCGGGATACCGCAGGCAGCGTCCGCTTCCGTCGGCGTGCGCTTGGCAAGGGCACTACCGCAGCGGTAACGGGTCATTTCCACGTTGCGGCCTTCGTAGCTCGAAGCCGGGTAACCGTAATAGACCCAGAGGAACGAGCAGATCGCCATTTTACGGCGGGGCTGCACGACAGTCGTAATCGAATCGGCAGTCATCTTCACCACTTCGCCCGGTCCAAGGTCGCGCACATGTTCAAAGCCCAAGTTCTGCAATGCGCAGCTTTCCTGAAGCGCGATCATTGCGCCGTCCTTTTTACCGATGACGATCGGGGTTCTGCCCCACTTGTCGCGGCTTGCGTAGAAAGTTCCGTCGCTTTCGATCAAAAGGACAGAGATACTTCCCTTGACCTTTTCATGCACATACTGCAAGCCTTCCACAATGGAATCGCGCGTTGCGATGAGCGCCGAAATGATTTCCGTTTGGCCGACCATACCGCTGGTCGTGGAATACTGCAACTGCACGCAGTTCGTGCTGAAAAGTTCTTTCTTTAATTCTTCGATGTTTGCAATCAGGCCCACGGTCACGACTGCAAAAGTGCCAAGCTTTGAGCTCATTACGAGAGGCTGCGGGTCCGTATCGGAGATCACCCCGATGCCAACCTTACCCACGAAAGCAGACAAGTCGTGTTCGAACTTGCTGCGGAACGGCGTGTTCTGGATGTTGTGGATGGAGCGATGGAAAGTTCCATCCGGCTCCAAGACAGCCATACCGCCACGATGCGTTCCAAGATGTGAATGATAGTCGGTTCCGTAAAAAAGATCGAAGACGCAATCTTCTTTCGAAACAACGCCGCAAAAGCCGCCCATATAGACACTCCTAAGCAAAAGGATTTGTTCTAGCTGCAAAAAATTTAGAATTTTTTGGTTCTGCCTTTGAGGACTTTTTTAATGCTTTTTTAGGCTCGGAACAGCCGAACGGCGCATCAGGAAAAAAGAACGCAAAAAAATACGAAAAATTACCCCTTGCCTAATGATTTGTAGGCAAGTAGGAATTTTTCAGGTTGGCAACCTAGTCCTTGAGACAACGGACGGAGATCATTGAAAGCATATCTTTTAAATCAAAACTCACATCACTGTATTCATCTTCTATAGACATAATGTACGTGACATTCGTTCCAGCTTCCGTAGATGTCCAGAAATACATTGCGTGTACCCCACAGCCCCATTCATAAACCGACGTCAATGTTGTACAAACACTGTCCGTATTGTTTTCTTTTTTTACGAAGGCAATCAAAGACTCCGCCTCTGCCTGGCTAGGAAGATGCCAGCCTTGCGGGCACACGCCACGAACAGGATATTTTTCTTCGCATTCTACACCATCACCGCAACCAGCACCGTTTTCACTGAACAAGGCGGCGCTATCCATCGCGGCGCTCCATAAATAGGTTCGTCCGTATTTTTCGCAATTAGACGGATCGTTACCATAGCAGTAACTAGAAGAATCCAAAGCCTCAGTACGTTCTACGTAAGCAAAATTCAAATTCTCCGCCATCCAAATCTGATCTCCGACGGTAACCGTTCTGTAGATTTGACCGTCACGCCCATCCGTGAGCAAGTGGTTCTCGGGATCATCGCTTTCATCTACACTTGAACTGGATTGCGTCACTTCGTTCGCAACGACACTCGAGGAACTCGCAATGACACTCGAACTAGAATTGTCATTGCGAGGACTCGAAGAGGACGAAGCAATCGAAGAACTAGAATTGTCATTGCGAGGACTCGAAGAGGACGAAGCAATCTCACTCGAAGAGGATTGCGTCACTTCGTTCGCAATGACACTGGAGGAAGAGCTCACAAGGACACTGGAAGAAGAGCTCGCAATGACACTGGAAGAATATTCGTCTTCTGCAGAAGCAGAATTTTCACTTCCGCAAGCACTAAATAAAAGGGAAATACAAGCCACCGACAGGGCGCCCAAGAGTTTGTTATTCATATGTCCTCCATCACATATTGTATGCGTGCATTAAATTTAACAAACAAAAAA
>JAILDK010000075.1 GCA_024689485.1 Fibrobacter sp. | reverse complement strand
CTCGGCAAGATCCTCCAGGAACGCGACGGAAGAAATTCGGAAGGTTCTGTCCATGGCTAGAAAAAAACATCGTATCAGCTTGGACATGACGCCGCTCATTGACTGCGTCTTCCTGCTTCTTGTGTTTTTCCTGGTGACCTCTGTTTTTAAACAAGACAAATCCGTTTTGAAATTGCTCTTGCCCGAAACGACGAGTGAAGTGAAGCAGGAAGTCGCAGAAGGTCTGTTCATTGAACTCTCCGAAACCGATCTCGCGGTGAACGGGGAGGTCATGAGCTTTGAAGGTCTCAAAGCAAAGGGTGCTGCGATCCAGAACAAAAAGGCTCCTGTCGCCTTAAAAATCGACAAGAAAACGCCTTATGAAAAAGTCGCACAGGTCTTGGACATTCTCCAAATGGAAAAGATCTACAACATTCAATTCGTTAACGAATTAAAGAAGGAATAAAGATGTCACGCATTCGAATCAACATCGATTTGGTGAATCAAAAGTTTGAAAACTTTGCAAAGTTCCTACTCTCGCACAGGCTTGCTTTTCTTGCAGGCCTTGTTGTCGTTTTAATCCTTTCGGTCATCGGATCGAAAAAGGTTTATTACGAAACTTCGTGGGACAGCTACTTCGTCGAAGGCGACCCGATGCTCGTGCAGACGGACAAGTTCAAGGAACTGTTCGGCAACGATTACTTCGTCTCGGTCCTCGTCACCTGTGATAACATCTACGATCCCGAAAATCTGCGCCTGCTGCGCAAACTTTCGGAAAATCTCCGAGACAGCCTTTCCTATTCGAACGGAACGGTCACGTCCCTCACGAATTTTGAATATACGCTCGGCACGGAAGACGGCATGGAAATCACGCAGATCGTGCCGGAAGAAATTCCGACGGATTCCGCAGGCATCGCCGAAATCAAGCGCCGAGTTGCCGCCAAACCGGAATTTGTGAAAAAGCTCGTGAGCGCAGACGGCAAGAGCTCTTTCATTCTCGTCAAGCTTCGCCCGTTCCCGGAAGACTCCGTCTGGAAGGCCGAAGGCAAGATCGCTCCGGACATGCAGACCGGAACGGAAACCTACGACATCATCAACAAGGCGGAATACGCACCGCTTCATCCGAACGCAGGCGGCATGCCGTACATGAGCTCGGAAAAGATGAAGTACATCAACGTCGAAATGAGCCGTGTGATGATGCTCGCCATCCTCTGCACGATTATTGTGATGACGATCGTGACGCGTTCTCTTCGCGGAGTCGTGACTCCGATTTTGAGTTCGTTCGCCGGCATTTTGATGACCTTCGGACTTGTGGGTTATCTCGGTCTCTATATGGATGCGACGAACTCGATGGTTCCGCCGTTCCTCGCCTTCGCCGTTTCGATCGCTTACAACATTCACTTGTATTCGTTCTTCCGCAGAGAAATGCTCTTGCACGGTAAGCGCAAGGAAGCTGTCATCCACTCGGTGCGTGAAACCGGTTGGTCGCTCCTTTTCTCGGGTCTTACGACGATCGTCGCGCTTCTTTCGTTCCTCTCGGTGATGCTCCGTCCGATTCGTTCGGTGGGTATCCTTTCGGCAATTTCGGTCGGCTTTGTGCTGCTCGTCGTGCTTGTCGTGGCTCCGATTCTTTTGAGCTTTGGCAAGGATAAGAAGCCGAATCCGAAGGTTTTGGAACGCGGTGAAACCCGTTTTGCCTTGATGATGGAAAGTGTTGGAAGCTTTGTCCTTTCGCATAGCCGCGCCATTCTGGTCATCTTTACCATCGTCGCGGCGGTTTCTGCGGTGGGCGCGCTCAAAATGGAGCCTTCCTTCGACGTGGAAAGAACCATGGGCCGCAAAGTGGAATATGTGAAGAAGATCCTCGAAATGGGAGAATCTTCGCTCGGCAGCGTGTACTCCTACGACATGGAAATCGAATTTGAAAATCCGGACGATGCGAAGAAGGTGGAAAACCTTCGCAAACTCGACACGCTCGGCATGTACATCGAAACGTTCCCGCTCAGCAAACGTCTCACGTCCATTCTCGACGTCGTCAAGGACTTGAACCGTACGGTAAACGAAAACAAGGAAGAATTCTACCGCGTCCCGGATACCGAAGAACAGGTCGCCCAGCTTCTCTTGCTCTATGAAAACGCAGGCGGCAGCGAAGCGAACTACTGGATTGATTACGATTACCGCTACCTCCGCATGATGGTCGAAATCAGCACGTACAATTCGAATGAACTCGACAAGGAAATAGCCGCCATCACCCAAAAGGGGCGTGAACTCTTCCCGAATGCGACCGTTTCTGCTGTCGGTAACATTCCTCAGTTCACCACGATGCAGCAGTATCTGGTCAAGGGTCAAATCCGTTCCTTCGGCATCTCCTGCGTTATCGTCGCTATTCTCCTCATGATCGTTTTCGGCAGCGTCCGTACAGGTCTCATCGGCATGATTCCGAACATCGCCCCGGCTATCTTCGTCGGTGGCTACCTCGGCTGGCTCGGCATTCCGCTTGATATGATGAGCGCTACTGTGATCCCGATGGTCATCGGCCTTGCCGTGGACGATACGATTCACTTTGTGAACCATACGAACGAAGAATATGAACGCACCAAGCATTACAAGTCTGCGATTCTCCGCGTGTTCCGCACCACGGGTAGCGCGCTCGTCATGACCACGGTCATCATGTGCTCCACCTTCGCAAACTTCACCACGTCCAAGTGCGTCATGCTTCGCAACTTCGGCCTTGTGCTCGTGATTGGTCTCGGTTCCGCACTTCTCGCCGACTTCGTGGTCACTCCGGTGCTCATCAAAAAGTTCCACATCTTTGGAAAAGAAACTGGGAATGGAAAGGAAAACTAAAATGAAAAAACTCTCGATCGCAATTCTCCTCGCTTCGGCAAGCCTCCTCTTCGCTGAAGACGGCCGTGAAATCATGCAGAAGGTCAAGGATCGCCCGGACGGCGACACCCGTACTTCTTCCATGGAAATGAAACTCATCAACAAGAACGGCAGCACCCGCATCCGTAAAATCTCTTCCTACGCCATGGACGTTGGGGCAGACGTCAAAACGATCATGTTCTTCCAGTATCCAAACGATGTGAAGGGAACGGGCTTCCTCACGTTCAACTATGACGACATCAACAAGGAAGACGACAAATGGCTCTATCTTCCGGCGATGAAAAAGACGCGCCGCATCAGCGGTAAAAGCTCCAAGACTGATTACTTCATGGGCTCGGACTTTACCTATGACGATATCGGCAAACGCAACATCGACGAAGATACGCACAAGCTCCTCCGTGAAGAATCCGCAAACGGCTTTGACTATTACGTCATCGAATCCACGCCGAACAAAGACGGCGAAATCTTCACCAAGAAGATTGTCTGGGTTCGCAAGGATTGCTTTATCGCCGAAAAGGTCGAGTATTACGACAAAATGGGCAAGCTCCACCGCAAACTGCAGGCTTCCGACATCAAACAGGTAGACGGCTTCTGGACGGTCGGCAAAATGGAAATGCAGAACGTGCAGACGGGACACGCAACGGAACTGAACTTCACCGATCCCAAGTACAATGTGAAGCTCGATTCCAAGATGTTCTCGGTGAACAAGCTCGAAAGAGGCCTGTAAAAAATGGTGCGCTCCATTTTCAAAATCGCTTTGCTCGGTGCCTGTGGAACCCTCTTTGCGCAGGACGAGCTTTCGCTTTCCTTAAACGGCTTCGTCGATACGTATCACGCGGTGCAGGTGGATTATCCGCATCAGTATATGTCTTCCCGTACAAGGCTCCGTTTGGAAATGCGGGCGGATTACGGCGAAGCCTCTCTCTTCACCAGCTTGAATCTCGCCTATAACGGGATCATCGATGAACAAACGGGAGCCTTCCTCCGCGAAGCGTATTTTGATTATGCGGGCGAACTTTTAGAAATCAAAGCCGGCCGTCAAATCGTTACCTGGGGCGTCGCCGACGGCCTCCGGATAACGGATTTGATTTCTCCCATGGATTACACGGAATTCATGGCGAACGATTATGACGACATCCGCGTTCCTGTGAACGCGATCGATCTTAAGTTTCCGGGCGAAAGCTTTACCGCCGAAGCGATATTCGTGCCGACGCCGGAATACTTTGTGATGCCCACCGGGGAAGATAACCCCTGGAGTACGGAACTCCCCGAAAAAACGCGCGTCGATCTCGAAAACACTCCCGAAAAAAGACTCAAGAACAGCGAATACGGCGGAAGGTTCCGCTACTTCCTCGAAAATTTCGACTTTACCCTCACCGCTCTGCATACTTATAATAAGGCACCGGTAACGGTGACGTCCTACAATCCGCAGACGGATTCCGTCCTCATTCAGGGCGTTTACAAGCCGATGAATGTCGTCGGCGGAGATATTTCGATTCCAATCGGGGAATTTGTCCTCCGCGGGGAAGCCGCAGAATACTTTGGCGAAGTCCTTTCTTCTGCAAACGGCTTCTCTTATAAAACGCGCAACACGTTCAATGCCCTTGCTGGCCTCGACTGGTACGCGGGCAACAATTGGACTTTGATGCTTCAATATATGCACAAGTACATCGCCGATTACAGGGACGATCTCGCCCTCGAAAAGAACTCCTCGACGGTTACAGCCCGCATCTCCAAGGAACTGTTGAACAATACGCTCAAACTGTCGCTTTTCGGCTATTTTGATATCGACAATCTGGGATTCTATGCCCGTGCCGCTGCCGATTACCTGGTGAACGACCAGATTACGCTTTCCCTCGGCGCGGACCGGTTTGACGGAAAACGGGGAACTTTTAAGGCGTACGAAAAAAATACGCAGGTTTGGGCGAAGGGGAAGTACTTTTTCTAGTCAAACGATTTGTCAAAACCCAAAAGTCTTGTTAAATTTAGATACGGCTAACTTATTTAGCGATGCCTAAAATTAACCTCTAGGCTGGACAAATCATGATAACACCCGTACCCGATAAAAATATGGTCCTGATCCAGAACTCGGATCGATTCTCGCACTATCTTCTGCAGAACGATACAGGTTCAGGCCACTTACTTGTCTACAACGTTTTACCGGGTCTTCAGTTTTTCTACAGCGATCTGCATCTCAGCCATTTCGCGTTCCACTTAAAGCACATCGGCGAACATCTGATCGTTCTGCACTGCCACAACGGCAACTCGGAATGGAACCGCATGTCCGCCACGGATTCCGGCGTCTTTGAAGAAAACGGCCTCATGCTTCTCGACCACTTCCCGGACGATCGGGAATTCCAGTATCCGCTTCACTGCTACCACGGAATCGCGGTCGTCATCTCGACGACAAACTTGAGCCCGGAACTCGTTAAAATGTTCGAAATGGTCGGCGTCCATCTCGTTTCGCTCATCCAAAAGATGAAGTCGCTGCGCTTGCCGTTTGCGCTTCGCCCAGACGATCACACGTCGCACGTCTTCTCGGAACTCTATCACCTGCCGAAGAACATCCGCTTCCCGTATTTCAAAATCAAGACGCTCGAACTTTTGCTGTTCCTCAGCCGTCTCGATTCCGAACAGCATTACGAGAACACGCTCCTCATTCCGAATGCGTACCAAAAGAAGATGACCTTCCTCCGAGAATTCCTCCGCGAAAACATGGACGAACATTACACCTTGGACGATCTCGCGAAACGCGCGGAAATGAGTTCCACGCAGATGAAGAAATATTTCAAGCTTTCCTACGGCACATCCATTTACTCTTACCTCAAAACGTACCGCATGAAAATCGCCGTGCAACTCCTCGCCGACGAAAACGCGAGCGTTTCGAGCGTCGCCGCCAAGGTGGGCTACACAAACTCGAGTAAGTTCGCTCACGCCTTCAAGGAGTTCACCGGTTGCACTCCTAAAGAGTATCGCAACAAGCATATTCGATAAATGGGTGCAAAAAAATCTCCTCTGTGGATTGATTGTGAATCCGAAGAGGGGATTTTTTTTATATTTTGAGCACAAAAGATTTACACTCTAACCCAAAACCAAAAGGCAAAAAATATGGCAAAGTCTGCTATTAAGTCTGTTGTGGCTCGTCAGATCTTGGATTCCCGTGGCAATCCGACTGTCGAAGCTGTTGTTGTTCTCGAATCTGGCGTCGAAGGCGTCGCAAAGGTTCCGAGTGGCGCTTCCACTGGCGTTCGCGAAGCTTGCGAACTCCGTGACGGCGGCAAGGCATACTGCGGCAAGGGCACGACCAAGGCTGTGAAGAACGTCAACGAAAAGATTGCCAAGAAGGGCAAGGGCATCATCGGTATGGATGCTTTCGACCAGACTGCAGTCGATGACAAGATGATCGAACTCGATGGCGACCGCATGCACAAGAACCACCTCGGTGCAAACGCAATCCTCGCTGTTTCTATGGCTGTTTGCGTGGCTGCTGCTAAGGAAGCTGGTCTCCCGCTTTATCAGTACATCGCTAAGCTCCATGGCACAAAGAAGCTCACCCTCCCGTGCCCGATGTGCAACGTCATCAACGGCGGTGCTCACTCTTCCGCTCCGATCGACTTCCAGGAATTCATGATCGCTCCGGTTGGCGCAAAGTCTTTCTCTGCTGGCCTCCAGATGGTCACGGAAATCTTCCACTCCCTGAAGAAGGTTCTGAAGGATGCTGGCTTCGAAACGACCGTCGGTGACGAAGGTGGTTTCGCTCCGGGCGTCGCTCTCAAGAAGGACCCGAAGTCCAAGTTCGGTTGGAAGATCACTGGCGTGATGACTCTCGAAAAGGCTCTCACCGCTCTCAAGACCGCTACTGAAAAGGCCGGTTACAAGTTCGGTAAGGACATCAAGATCGCTCTCGACGTTGCTTCTTCTGAATTCTGCGATCAGCAGGAAAACAAGAGCGACAAGACCAAGTACGACAAGAACAAGACCTACACGTTCAAGAAGTCTACTGGCAAGACCCTCACGAGCAAGCAGCTCGTCAAGTACTACGAAAAGATCGTCGACAAGTTCTCCATCTTCTCCATCGAAGACGGCTTGGATGAAAACGACTGGGCAGGTTGGAAGGTTCTCACCGAAGACCTCGGTAAGAAGATCAACCTCGTCGGTGACGACCTGTTCGTGACCAACCCGACTATCTTCAACGAAGGTATCGAAGCTGGTATCGCTAACGCTATCCTCATCAAGGTGAACCAGGTTGGTTCTGTGTCCGAAACCCTCGCTGCCATCAAGACGGCTCAGGAAAAGGGCTACGCTCCGATCGTTTCTCACCGTTCTGGCGAAACCGAAGATACGTTCATCGCTGACCTCGCAGTGGGTACCGCTGCTGGCCAGATCAAGACCGGTTCTCTCTCTCGTACCGACCGTATTGCCAAGTACAACCGTCTTCTCGTCATCGAAGAAGAACTCGGCAAGAAGGCTATCTACGCTGGTGACCCGCGCAAGTAATCCATAAAGATTACCAAAGCTTGTCTAAAAAAGGCTCTCCGTTATGGAGAGCCTTTTTGTTTCAAAAAATTTACGAGAGTTCGTCGGTTCTGTGTACGCTAATTGTATGAAAAAAAGTTTACATGGTCGGATTTATATAAAAAGAAATGTAAATTATGCTCGTCAAGTTTAAACTGGACTTTCTTGTGCAGAAACATCAAGAGGATTATAGATGAATTCTTTAAAAACGATCGCCAAGGGCACGATCGCCTTGTCGGCGTGTTTTGGCATTTTGGTCGGTTGCAGCGGTGGATCCGAAGCTTCTTCCGATACTTTACCGAGAAAGGAAACCATGTACCTTTCTGGTCAGCAGTGGGGTACTCCCGGTTCCTTTAACCCGATTGCGGAAAGCTGGAACGCAGCATGGCCGGTGGGTGGACGTTTCAACCTGATGTATGAACCGCTCATCACCTATAATACCTTGAACGGTCAGATGGAACCGCTTCTCGGCTCTCTTGTCGAAGAACTTTCCAATACAGACAGCATCGTGGTCGATTTGAACCCGGCTGCCAAGTGGAGCGACGGTGTCCCGGTGACTTCGAAGGACGTGAAGTTCATTTTCGAACTTGGTCACCACTATTCGGGCGTCGCTATCAATACTTCCGAACAGATCACCGGCGTGAATGTGAACGTCATTGCTACGGTGGATTCCGCTTCGGGTGACACGACTTCCAAGGTCGAACGTCTTTCCTTCATGATCAACAAGAACGGTCGTAACAACCCGCTTTCCGTGAAGGACCTTCTCCAGGCTATCCGCATTGTTCCGGAACATGTCTTCAGCAAGCTTATCGCTGAACACGGCAACTCTGTGGAAGAAGTCAAGAAGATTATGATGGACAAGAACCCGGCAGACGGTAAGGCTCCGGTCGTTTCTGGTCCGTATAACCTCGACAGCTATTCGACCACCAAGATTATCTTGAAGCGTCGTGACGATTACTGGGGCAATGCCGCTCTCCACAACGGAGAACTCCCGGCTCCGAAGTACATCGTTCACCCGATTTACAAGTCGAACGAACACAGCACGATCGCTCTCCATGACGGTGACCTCGATGCTTCCATGAGCTTTGTCCCGCGTATCTGGCGTAAGAAGATCGCCGGTGTTCACGCTTGGCTCGAAGAACCGCCGTATTTCACGGCCGGTGCTATGCCGATGATGATGATCAACACGCAGCATAAGCCGCTCGACAACAAGTACTTCCGTCGCGCAGTCGCCACGGCTATCGATTACATCGCTATCCGTCAGTTCGCTGTTTCCAACTATACGTCGGAACTCGAACCGGGCCTCATCATGCCGACGAACCTCGAAGGCAAGTATATCAATAAGGAAGATTGCGCTAAGTACGGCGTGAATCTTTCCCTCTCCGGTCAGGAACGCATCGACTCCGTCCAGGCTCTCTTGAAGCTCGCCGGTGTCAAGTCCGTTTACAACGAAGACGGCGTCCTCGATCACATGGAATATGAAAATGGCGAACGCATCAAGACCCTCTTCATCACCAGCCCGAACGGTTGGACTGACTGGGAAGCAATGGTGACGATCGCTGTCGAAAGTATGCGTAAGGCTGGCCTCGACATCCGTGAAGGCTTTGTCGATGGCGGTCAGTACTGGCCGGCTATGGGTCAGGGCAACTTCGACCTCGTGATGCACAAGCCGACTGCAGACGTGACCCCGTCTCTCCCGTGGAGCCGCTTCAACGAAGTGATGTCTTCTCGTGACTGGGCTCCGCTCGGTAACTGGGCCGGTACGAACATCGGTCGTTACAACCAGCCGGGTACTCCGGAATATCGTCCGGAAGTGGATTCCCTCCTCGCCGCTGTCCCGCTCATGACGGATTCCGTCGCAATCGCCGATGCCTATCGCACTTTGAACCGCATCTTCATGGAAGATCAGGTTGCGATTCCGCTCGCTTATTTGCCGGAACAGTATTATGAATACAGCGACCATGTCTGGACGAACTGGCCGAACTCCCAGAATCCGTATGCTCCGCAGCAGCTTCCGTGGATTGGCTCGGGCACGAAGATCCTCTGGAACATCAAGCTTAGCAAATAAGGACGAACAATGCTGAAACAATATCCTACACTTCGTTATGTCCTGCAAAAAGGTTTTTGGTATTTCCTGACATTCATTGTCGCTATTGCCATCAACTTCGCCCTTCCGCGTCTCGGTGAAAACAACCCGGTCGATATCGTGATGGGTAAGGCTGCTCAGGGTCTTTCTCCTGAAGAAGCCATGCAGAAGAAAGAAACTTTGCTCAAGGCGTTCGGTATGGCCGAACTCGACGATCAGGGTAAGGTCGTTTACGACACCGTCCCTGAATTCGATGCAAACGGCAAGGCTGTTTTGGATGAAAATTCCAAGCAGAAGATGATTCCGCAGCCGCGTCTTTCCTCGGGCATCTCTCAGTTCTTCGTCTACGTGAAGAACGTCTTCCACGGAGACTTCGGTCTGTCCTATAGCCAGTATCCGAAGCCGGTGATTGAAATCATCAAGGAATCCCTCCCGTGGACCCTCCTCATCCAGGCTCCGACGATTCTCCTCGGCTGGATCTTTGGTAACCTTCTCGGTGCATTCGCCGCTTACAAGCGCGGCATCTTCGACAAGGTGTTCTTCCCGGTCGCTATGTTCTTGAACGGTATTCCGTACTTCGTGTTCGGTATGCTTCTCGTGGCTCTCTTCTCCGTGACGCTCGGCTGGTTCCCGGCGATGAACGCTTACGGTATGGATGTGATCCCGGGCTTCAACCTCGCGTTCTTCAAGTCCGTCGGTTACTACTACGTTCTCCCGTTCTTCTCCTGCTTCCCGATCCTTCTTTCCGGTCAGGCAACAGGTATGCGCTCCATGGCTATCTATGAACTCGGTACCGACTACATGAAGTATGCAAAGTGGCTCGGTCTCCGCGAAGGCAAGATCATTTCTTACGTCTTCCGTAACGCAATGCTCCCGCAGCTCACCGGTCTTGCTCAGTCCTTGGGCGCGATGGTCGGCGGTGCTTTGATCACGGAAATGATCTTCTCCTATCCGGGTCTCGGTATGGCGATGCTTACCGCTATTCAGCAGAACGACTACGCTACCATCCAGGGATGCACGCTCATGATTTCGACCTGCGTGCTCTTGGCCAACTTCCTTGTTGACATCTTGATCGCTGTCTTCGACCCGCGTGTGAAGGCTGGCTTGCAGATGGGAGGTAAATAACCATGGTAAAACTCCTTAAAAACCTCATGAAGTCTCCGATGTTCGTTGTGGGCATCGTGATCTTTGTCCTCTCGCTCCTCGTAGCTGTGTTTGGACCGCTCTTCTACAACGTGGACATCAACGCTCGTGACATCGTCGCGGGTCCGTATGCTCCGTCCAGTGCAGAACACCTTCTCGGAACCGACCACCTGGGCCGTGACTATGTGTCGCTCCTCATCGCCGGTCTCCGTTCTTCCCTCTATGTGGGCCTTATCGCGGGTGTCATCGCAACGACGATCGGTGTGTTCATCGGTTTGTTCGGCGGTTTCCGCGGTGGTTGGATCGACGAAGTCTTGAACATGGGTACGAACCTCTTCATCGTTATCCCGCAGTTCGTGATTCTCGTTCTCATCAGCTCCGCTGTGAAGGAAGGTCGTTCCTTGACTTTGATCGGTCTCATCATCGGTCTCACGTCTTGGAGCTGGTCTGCTCGTTCCGTGCGTGCACAGGCTTCTTCTCTCCGTAGCCGCGACCACATCGCTCTCGCAAAGATGAACGGTGACGGCAACTTGAAGATCTTGCTCAAGCACGTTCTCCCGTATTTGCTTTCCTACGTGTTCATGGTGTTCATCATGCAGGTTTCTTCGGGCATTCTTTCCGAAGCATCCATCTCGATGATCGGCCTCGGTCCTCTGGATTCTACCTCTCTCGGTATCATCTTGAACCAGGCTAAGGATAACGGCGCACTTTCCGACAGTATCTGGATCGCATTCCTTCCGGCTACTCTCGTGATCACCTTGACGGTGTTCGCCCTGTACCTGATCAATACGTCTATGGAAGGCGTGTTCAACCCGCGTTTGCGCAAATAAGTAGAGGTTAAGAAAATGTCAGATGTAGTTCTTGAAGTCGATCACTTGAGCCTCCACTATTTGAGCCGCTTTGGCGAAAAGTTCCATGCAGTGAGAGACGTCTCCTTCACGGTTTCCAAGGGCGAAGTCCTGGGTATTGCCGGCGAATCGGGCTGCGGTAAGTCCACTCTCGTGAGCGGTCTTATGGGTATGTGCATTCCGCCTCTCCATGTGACGAGCGGTGATGTCCGTATCAATGGCGAATCTTTGATGAACCGTACCGTGGAAGATGTCCGCGCGAACGTTCTCGCTCAGAAGATTTCCATGATCCCGCAGGGCGCTTTCAACACTTTGAATCCGGTCCGCAAGATCAAGGATTCTGCTGCCGACGTCTTCTACGCACACCAGAAGGCTGGCCAGCGTCTTTCCCGTGCCGAAATCAACGATCGAATCTTCGACCGTTTCAACGAACTCGGCATGGAAACGAAGCGTATTCTTAACTCTTATCCGATTCAGCTCACCGCTGGTGAACGTCAGCGTTCTGTGATCGGTATCTCCACTCTCTTGAACCCGGAAATCGTGATCGCTGACGAACCGACTTCTGCTCTCGACGTGAGCACGCAGAAGGAAGTCATCACGATGATCTTCGATCTTCTGAACAAGGGAATCTTCTCTTCGATGATTTTCATCACTCACGAACTTCCGCTCCTTTACCATGTGGCAGACGATATCGCTATCATGTACAAGGGTCAGTTTGTGGAACGCGGTACTTCTGAACAGATCGTGAAGAACCCGCAGCACGATTACACGAAGATGTTGATGAAGGCCATGGTGAGGTGCGATTATGTCAAATGAAAATAAGGCAGTAGTTTTTCACGCCGACAATATTTCGAAGTCTTTCAACGCCGGCAAGCACCTGAAGGTTGCCGTCAAGAACGCCTCTTTCGATATCTATGACGGCGACTTTGTCTCCATCGTGGGTAGCTCGGGTTGCGGTAAGTCCGTTCTCGCGAAGATGATGCTCGGTCTTTATCCGCCGACTTCTGGTGAATTCTCTTACTTCGGTAAGCCGATTGCCAACACCAAGAAGCATTGGAATGAAGTCCAGTCCATTTTCCAGGACCCGTTCAGCTGCTTCAACCAGTTCTTCTCGATCCGTACCCAGCTCGAAGACGCTCGCTTCATCTTGAATCCGCGTCCGTCCAAGGCTGAATTCGCAGAACGCGTCGACGCAGGTCTCCGCGCTGTGAACATGGAACCGGACGAAATCAAGGAAAAGTATCCGTTCGAACTTTCCGGTGGTCAGATGCAGCGTATGCTTATCGCTCGCGCATTTGCTCTCCGTCCGAAGGTTTTGATCGCTGACGAACCGACTTCCATGGTCGATGCTCACGTTCGCGCCGGTATCTTGGACTACTTGATGAAGATCAAGAAGGAACTCAACATGACGGTTGTGTTCATCACGCACGATATTAGCCTTGCTAACTACGTGTCGGACCGCATCTTCATCATGCACGACGGTCAGATTGTGAACCAGGGTACTCCGGATGAAGTCCTTGGCAACACGACCGAACCGACCACGCTCAAGCTTCTCGATGATATTCCTGATGTCAACAAGCAGGAATGGATTCCGAACAGCCACCTCGCCCGTAAGGCGAAGAACGCTGAAAACGCTTAAGCGAATCGCGATTTCTCACAAAATCCAGTTCAGAAATGAACTGGATTTTTTGTTTTTCAAGAAATGCTAATTTTGAACTATGCAGTCCATTCGTAACATCGCTATTCTCGCTCACGTCGATGCGGGCAAGACGACTCTCTCGGAACGTATTCTGTTTACGGCGGGGGAAGTGCGTCGCCCCGGTGATGTCGAAGACGGCCTTGCGACAATGGATTATCTCCCGGAAGAACGGGAACGCGGCATTACGATCGAAGCGGGCGTTGCGCATTTTGAATGGCGAAACATCTGGTTCAATTTTATCGATACGCCGGGGCATGTGGACTTTGGCGCAGAAGTCGATATGGCGCTTTCTTCTGTAGAAGGCGCAATCCTGATCGTCTCTGCTGCCGACGGTGTTGAAACGCAGACGCTTTCTGCGTGGAAGAAACTTCGCAAAAAAGGAATCCGCACGCTTGTTTACATCAACAAGCTTGATAACCCGGACTTCTCTCTCGACGAGACCTTGATTGCGATTGAAGAACATTTGGGCGCACGCCCCGTATTGCTTTCCATTCCGGAGTACGCACAAATTAACGGCGCGACGAAAATCGCTTCGGAACTCGACGTCATCAGCGGTACAAGGCTTGTCCAGTCCGACGGCAAGGAAGAAGCGGAAAAGCTTTCCGCCAAGGATCCTGCTGTGGCCAAGCTTCAAAGCGCGTATGCGGAAGCGGCCGAAGCCGCGTCCGAATTTGACGACGAGATTCTTTCCCTCGCCATGGACGGTGAAAAGGTTCCGCCGAAAACGCTCATCCGCGGACTTGCGAAACTTTGTGCATCCGACAAGTATGTGCTTTGCTATGCGGGATCTGCCAAAGAAAACTTTGGCGTTCGAAGCCTTATGACGGGCCTTTCGTTCTTTCTTCCGCCGCCGCCCAAGTTCCCGGCGAATTGCCTGGGAGAAGTGGTGCGCTTAAGACACTTCTCCGACATGGATGAAATTGCGCTGTTCCGCAGCATGGCAAATCTCCCGAGTGAAAAATTTCCAAGCGGCTTTGAATTTTTCCGCTTAAAGGCTTCATCGCTCGAACCTGTGCAGCAGATCGTCGCTGGCGACATTTACGCGCTGCGTTCTCCGAAGCCTCTTTCGCTCGGCACGCGCCTTTCCGTCAAAGGGAACGTGCTCAAAAATTCCGGAACGTCTTCCGAAGCCTACGATCCGCTGTTGCAGACCCACGTGGAATGCATCCGCGCGGAAGATTACACTTCTGTCGAAAAAAGTCTCCAACTGCTGACGCGCATGGATCCGTCCGTCCGCATCACGCCTCACCCGGAAGCGGGCTACTGGGTTCTGCACACGGTGGGGGAGGTCCAGCTCGAAGTCGTCATCGAACGTCTCAAACGCGAATTCGGCTGCGATGTTAGGGCGGGAAGCCCCGAAGTCATGTGGCAGGAACGTTTACGAAAAGAACTCGGCCCTGTCGAGAATTCTTTCCAGGCGGGACCGTTCAAGGTAGAGCTCTCTCTATCTGCAAAGCCTCTCCCGGAATCCGAAAAGGACATTCGCCTCTCCGGGGAATTTTTGGAAGAAGCGCCTGCCGAAATTCTCGCCGGTATCCGTTCCGCGCTTCTCGAAAGTGCCGAAGTCGGATTTTTGGGCAAAGGTCCCCTCGTCGGCGTGGAATTCCAGATCGGATTCTTCGACTGCGAAGGTTCGGTCCCGGTGCCGATGATCAAAAAGGCTTGTTCTGACGCCGTCATCAAATTGATACATTCTTCCGACATCGTCCTGTACGAGCCGTATATGGAACTTTCCCTCGAATGCCCGGCGGAACATGCAGGGATGCTCAGTGGGGATATCCAGTCCCGCGAAGGGAAAATCATCGAAATCGGCGGTGACGGGGTCATGCATTCGTTCAAGGCGGAGCTTCCGCTGCGAAATCTTTTCGGGTACGCGACTGCGGTCCGTTCCGGTTGCAAGGGGCGTGCACAATATTCAATCCGCCTTTTAGGGTATAGAGCCCACAATATCTAGTGGCAAACCCACCCTATTTGTATAATTTGTGTAAAATAATTTTCAAAAACTCTTGCCTTTTCTTTAAAAACAACTAAATTTGGGACTCCAATTTCGGGAAGTAGCGCTTCCTATGCTTTCCGAGATATCAGGATGAAAGTTTCATCCGCTGACTTGAAGCGATAAACCTTCTGGTGAAGAAGAGGAAAAAATGGCAAAAGAACATTTTGAAAGAACCAAGCCGCATTGCAACATTGGTACAATCGGCCACGTTGACCACGGTAAGACGACCCTGACGGCCGCAATTTGCACGACTCTCGCTGCAAAGGGCCTCGCTGCTGCAAAGAAGTTCGATGAAATCGACAATGCACCGGAAGAAAAGGCTCGTGGTATCACGATCAATACCTCTCACGTTGAATATCAGACTGCAAACCGTCACTACGCACACGTCGACTGCCCGGGGCACGCTGACTACGTCAAGAACATGGTGACTGGTGCTGCTCAGATGGACGGCGCAATCCTCGTCGTCGCTGCAACTGACGGCCCGATGCCGCAGACCCGCGAACACATCCTTCTCGCCCACCAGGTCGGCGTTCCTAAGATCGTCGTTTTCCTGAACAAGTGCGACATGGTTGACGATCCGGAACTCCTCGAACTCGTCGAAGAAGAAGTC
>JAILDK010000072.1 GCA_024689485.1 Fibrobacter sp. | reverse complement strand
AGCTTCTTCCAAGGTCTTGTGGATTTCAAGCAGCTGGTCTGCACCGATGATTTCGATGATTTCCAGAACGTTTTCGTTCACGTTCGCCACCTTAAATACGCCGCCAACACCTTTGACCTTCTTGTTTACAAAAAGAAGTGCGCCGAGACCCGTGCTGTTGATATAACGCAAACGGGAAAAATCCGCGACAAGAGTCGTCACTTCACCATCCAAGAGTTCAACGATCCGGTTGGACGTTGCCTCGGCATTGGTGGAATCCAAATCACCGACAAAGCGCAACAGGCGCGCCTTTGGGCAATTTTCAATTGTTTCAATGCTCAAGATTTCTGGATTTTCGCTCATTTTCCCTCGCGTATTCTAACAACGTCGACTTCCACGCGGCGCGGTTCTACGCGGTAGCGCATTTCGGACGACAGTTTTTTCACAAGTACAATACCGCGGCCTCTGACCGAGTCCGGGTCCATTTTGGGATGTTCATACTTTTCGACCAAAGCCTTTTGGGCCTCTTCGGAAAGTTCTTCACACTGGTTTGCTACCGACAAACGAACTTTCGATTTGTCGAATTTCAACTTCAGTTCAAAAACGCCATTGTCCGGCTTGCCATGTTCAATCGCATTATTTGCCAGTTCATCCACGATCGATTCCATGATGAAGGCGTCTTTTTTGCCGTAGCCCTTGCTACGCAAAATTCCCACGATTAAGCGGCGAGTTGCCGGAACAACAGCCGTGTTTGCGGGCAAAACCAAATTCACTTCTCGCGAAGCGCCTTTGTATTCCCAGCGGAAATGTTCCACGTATGCCTGCTCATTACGGAATGCCGGAATCACGAGATTCACACCCATCAGTTTGAGCTTTTCGGCAAGGCGCGCATTGGCGGCAAAAACAGAAATGCTCCCTAAACGCGACACGACTCGGGAACGCAGTCCCATAATCGCACCGACAGCCGGCGAGCTTAAAAAATTGACTTCGGAAAGGTCCACCGCCCAGTGCAGGGCGCCTTTTCCGTAGTATTCGTCCACCAAAGCGGAAATCTGCGGAATTTCAGTCAGTCCGATATCACCGCACAGCTTCAGCAGCGTGACCTCGGGTTCTTCGGCAAGGGGCTTTACAACAACTCGATTCATGCGACGGGGATTTCCCTTTTGGCAACAGGTTGATGGTCAGCGTCCAAAACGACAATCGAAAACATCGACGGTTTTGCCGAAATTTCCAGCGTGAAACAGGTCCCCTTCCACGAAGAGAGTTCCTTTTCAAACAGCTGTTCCGTTTCCTTTTTCACACAAGCTAACGCCGCTTCGGGAACATCCAAAGCGGACGCATAGTCCACGACGGATTCTTTCAACGTCGGGAAAAAAACCTCGTCGGAGGAAACAGCTAGGTGAATGGTTCGAATACCTTCCATACACCCCCAATATATATAGTTTTCTAGTTATATTGCAATATGTGAAACGGTTAAAGCCCGCTGTCGCCATTGGCATTTTCGCCATGTTCGTAGGCTGCCTTGTGGCTTTAGCCTGGTTTGGACGCTATTATCTGAGCCAATACCTGAATTCTTCCCATACCTACGGGGTTGTCCAAGTCCACTTCCGAGGGCATTCTTCGGCAGGGCTTTTGGACCATCAGTGGGATTCCATCCGGGTGGAAGGCCCTGGTTTTGACGTAGCCGTGCAAAAGCCGCAGGTCAAAGCCCACATTATGCTTTCGCCTACAGAAGACTTTGTCCACGTCGATATGGATACGGTCAAGGCGAAGATCCAACCCTCCCAGTTCCCCAAATCCGAAAGTGACACTTCGGCGTTCGCCTTTCCGGATTTTCGCATTCCGCTCGATGCCCGCGTCAGAATCGGCCATGTGCAAGCCGATGTGGATTCCGTCGGCAGTTGGAGCGTGGATTCCCTGAAGGTCAAGCCTCTCGGCAACCGCGCGGCCCAGCTGTCCTTCAAAGACGCCCAAGGGGATTATTTGGAAAGGAAGGTTTCGGGCAGGGTGATCCTCGCTTGGCAGGAAGACTTCCTTTCGGCCAATGTCAAAGCGATAACCGAAGACAACGATAGCGTCACCGTCGCGCTCAACGCTCCGCGGAACTCCCTCAGCGACCTTTCGGGAACGACCGAGCTTCACGTGAAAAATCCCAAGACGCTCGTCAAAGACGTGATCCCAAAAAGCGTTTCCATCAAAGACATCCATGTGAACGCATCCTTTAGCGCTAACGCGGAGAAAAAGAAATTCTCTTACGATGCCCGTCTCCGTACAAAGCTCGGAGCTTTCTGGCCGTTGCCCGCCTTGAATGCGGACCTGCGGGTGCAGAGCAACGAAAAAATGAACTTTGTCGTGAACGGAAAACTGACCGGGAAAAATGCGAGTCAGCGCATCGACGTGCGCGGTAGAGTCGACAAGAACCTGAACGGCAAAGTCAATGTGGACATTCAAGGCATTGAAGCTTTGTTTGGGCCTAGGTTCCAACCACTCGACTGTTCCGTTTCTGCAACCAAAAATTCCAAAGACGCTTTGACCGCCCATGTGATTACCAAAGCAGGCTCGATCGTCGATGCCGAAATTTCCGGTCTCGACAAAGGACCGTTCCGTATCGATTTTACAGGCGACGTCGCAGCAAGCGAACCTTGGGCAAGGCGTTGGAGCGGAGAGCATTTGAAGCTGAATACACGTCCGCAGGCAAAAGGATCCTTCTACGACGGAAAGTTGCACGCCGATGTGGCGATCGCCCCGGTGGAATACGCTTATACGATGAAGGCGGATTCTGTTTTTACTTCCTTGGTTTTGGACGAGAACGGAATCGACTTTATCAAAGGCTTTATTCGCACGCCGAAAGAAGACTTCACCTTTACGGGAGACGTGAAATGGGAAGATTCCATTCCGCACACTTCGTGGCAGGTGAACCAGTCCGATGGCGGTTACGGCAAAGCGTTCATCACCTTGGATTTGGAAATGGAAAGCGAAGCGCACAAAGTTCGCCTTTCCACGATTCCATTTGCAGACACGACCTTGCTTCAAGGTCTTGACGGAATCGCCAGCGGCACGTTCAATCAAAACTTTGAATTCTGGAACGGTAACGTTGAACTGGATGTGGAAACGGAAATTGCGCAGATTCCTTTGAACGGGCACTTCAAGTTGCACAATTCCATCGATAGCATTACCCTCGACAAGGCTTTGCTTTCCACGGGCACGAACTCGATTGAAATCGAAGGCGCCGCATTACTGCATTACGATTCGACCGAAGCTTTCTTCACCAGTGCAAAGATTGTAGATGTTTGGGCATCGACCGACAAGTTCGACATTCCGCTTCTGCTTGCGACTTATGAAAAATCGCCACTCGCCACAGGCATGTTCAGCGGAAACGTTTCGTATCGCAAAGGCAGCGGCATTCAAGGAGCGCTGCAGTTCTCAAACCTGAGCCTCAAAAATGTTTCCCCGGAATTTTTCTCCATTCCTAAACTCGACGTCTTTGCAGAAAAAGAAAAGATGCAGATCTCGGGTAACATCAGCGCGGGCGACCGCGCTTGGAACGGCGATTTGCAGATTGATGTGAACGGACTTCTGGAGCCGGAACGTCACATTTTTGCGTACTTCACAACGCCTGTCGGCGGAACCGCTTGGCTTGACGGAGACATTGATTCGACATTCAAATGGTCGGGCAAAGCGCAGCTCACCGGTTCCTGGTTCTTGCCCGAAAACATGGGCGAAATTGTGCACACGGATTTCAAGGCAGACGCAACTGGCGACTTGCGACATATCCTCGACAGTTTAAGCATTTCGTTCCATTCCGACTCCACGGCAATCGATACCAAACGAGGCTTTCCCATTTTGCCGGTTTCCTTCAGCGGAACTTTCAAGGACGGCGTGTTCAACATTCCAGACGCCAAGCTGACAAACTCCCAAGGCGAATCCATTCTCGCAAGTGCGAGTTACGATCTCAAGAGCGGAACCCTCGGCAGCGTGGACATCAACACCGATCAGTTCTCGCTCACCTGGAATCAAATTCACAACATTCGTTTAAGCAAGATCAACGGCCATTTGGAAGATTCCGAAAAGGAATTCACCCTTTCGCTGCAGCTGGATACGATTTCTTATAAATTAAACAAACCGGACTGGGGTGACGCAGATGCTTCCGCACACGGAACCGCCGTTGTCCACTTGCCGCATGCCGTGGACGGGAGCTTTGCCAACCCTACCATCGAAGGCAACTTCCTCCTTGACCGAGCCGTGTACAAAAACGACTTTTCCGTGGAAATCGGTTTCGGCAGCTTAAGCAAGATTTCGGCGACGCTTTCCGGATTCTTTACCAAGGTGCGTCGTACAAGACCGCCTTTGAAAAAGACCGCGGCCAAGTCCCGACCGCTGAACCTTTCGCTTCACATCAGCGATTCCCAACGCGATACGATCGCCATCCTCACGAACCTCGCGGACTTCCCGTTGACTGTAGACCTTTGGGTGCTCGGCACCACCGACCATCCACTGCTCCGTGGAGACATCAACAACTCTGCGAACGGAACGATCGGTCTCAAGGATCTTTTCCAGTTCAATTTGGAATCCTTTGCGATTTCTTTCCAAGACGTTCCTTGGGACAGAGGAACGATCAACATTTCGAGCGTTCAAGATTTGCCGTACTGTAAAACGACGGAGAACCGTGACGAAGATGAAACTTGCCCGGTGCACCTCGACATTCTCGGTTCGCTGACCGCGCCAAAGCCGATGCCCAGTGCGAACTGTGGCGTGGACGATTCTCCCGCTTCGCTGTATTATAGCGTTCTTCTCGGCTGTATGTCGGAAGAAGAAAATTCGACGATCGACAGAAACAAGGTGGCGGGCAAACTCATCGGTAGCGTTCTCACGACCACGGCGAACAAAACGCTCGGCGGTGAATATGTGGGCGATATCGACATGAAGCTCAAACTGTTCGACGAAGAAACCATCGCCGAAAAAGATTCAAGCTACCTGATGATTCCGATTTCGCTTGACCGCTGGGTCAAAGATTTGAGCTTTGTCTTTGGATACAAACAGGACCAGAGTGAAACGCCGACGTATGACCGCGCTCTCGAAGCGGGCATTACCTACACAATTCCCGCCTTCTCAGAAGAAGACAAGACCAAGAATCCGGAACATTACAGTCCCAAGCTCGACTTCGGCGCGAACCTGATTTCAAAGAACTACATTACGACGACAGATGAAGATGAACACCGTCTAGAGAAAAACGTGGGCTTTAACTACAGCTACAAATTCTGGTCTCCGCGCCTCTTTGGATTCGGAAAAACCTCCGAAGAAAAGAAGAAAGAAAAAGAAGCTGCAAAGGAGAAGAAGTGATGCAAAAACTCCTTTGGATTCTTCTTTTCTGTGTAGCGGCGCTTTGGGCAGCCGAATCGGAAGCGGACTCCACCGCTACTCCGGTTAAAAATCCGTGGAAGGTTTCGTTCATCGGGAACCATCTTTATTCCGACGAAGAGTTAGCTGTAGAGCTCGATATTCCGGAAGAGTTCGGCATTGTCGACACGACCCGCCAAGACTTTTTGATGCGCGTCGCCAGAACCAATTTGGAACTTCTGTACTATTCCGCAGGTTACTTCAGCTATACGGCAAAACTCGAAGTGTTGCGCAATCACGTCGACAAATACGATACGATTCCCTATACGCTTTACCGTTTCCGTATGGAAGAAGGCGAGCCTTACAAATTCAGCGAAATGAATATCGAAGTGGATTCTACCGCCGACAGCGTAGAACTCTCCGGTCTCCGCTTCAAAAAAGGCAGCGAGTACGATCCGCTGGTCGTTTCTGACGATGTGCAACAGATTCAAGTCCTTTACCGAGAAAAGGGATATCTGCATGTACGCGCGGATTACCTCGAATATCTTGACACATTGAATCACCTGGTAAACGTCGAAATCTACATCGACCCCGGAAAACAGGTGCGCATGGGCGATTTTTCAAGCAGCACCCAAAAGCCTCCGCGCATTGCAAGGCTCGACACCACCGACACAGAAGGCTTATCGGATACCGCCTGGTTGAATTCTCTTTGGCGAATTCCCAAGGGAGAAGTGATCAATGGTAAAACCTATGCAACCTTCCGCAGCAAGCTTCTTTCTACCCAGATTTTCACCTCGATTCACCTGGAAGACGCTCCGCGAAACGACAGCCTTTCTGACATTCACTTTAGCGCTGTAGAACGCATGCCGGGCGAAGCGCGTTATTCCGTCTTCTTTGAAGAGGTTTACGGCTTTGGCGCATCGGCAATGGTCAAGCACAAGAACTTCCTCGGGCACTTCCACGAAGGTTCCGCAAGCATTCTCGTGGCGCAAAATAAGCAAGAACTCACCCTCGGTTACGCGAACCCGCTTTTGTTCGGAACGCGCTTCAACTTCATTCCGACCGCTATCCGTTTTGATGACCATATCAGTTTTAACCACGAAAAAACTTCCCCACCCGCTTACCCGGACAGCACCGAAGAACGCTATGAAGTCATCAACCGTGGAGACTTGACCTTCGGCCTTTCCAAGAATATCCGCTTCCGCGCAACCCTGGATACGCGTTTTGTGCAAAAGAACGAATCGCGACTGTTCAAGGTGAAAGGCGAAACCGCTCTGGCATTTGACTTTACCGATGACTACTTCAACCCGACAAAGGGCCTCCGCTTTGCACCGCGTCTCGGTGCAGGCGCAAACTTCACCGGTAACATCCGTAACGCAGAAATGAAGGGTAACCCGTACACCTACGGCGAATTGACGTCAACCGGATACCTGCCGCTCTTTGGACCGTTCCTTTCTGCTGGCAGCGTAAGCTACGGCAGATTCTTTGACAAGGCGATGGAAGACGACGCCCGTATCTTCTACCAAGGCGGTTCCCGCACTGTCCGCGGTTACCGTTTCCGCAGCATTTATCCGAGCTATACAAGCACCGACGAAGACGGCGAAGAAGTCATCAACACGGGCCTCACACCGCAGTATTTACGCTTTAACGTAGAACTGCGCATCAATTCCCCGTTTGAAGTAATCAAAAACTGGCAGCTCGTGGAATTCTACGACTGGACCCACGTAAGCGACAAGAACAGCGGTCTTTACAGCGGAAAGACAAACGCCGCATTCGGCACGGGCATCCGTTACAAATGGGAATTCCTGACTCTCCGACTGGACTATACGTTCAAAAAGGATTTTTCGAACTGGGGAATGGAATCGTTCTCCTTCCAAAGAATCAACTTCGACTTGTCCCAGGCGTTCTAAGCGCGCCGACGCGAAAGCCTTTATTCCAAAAGGTTCGCTTCGAATGGACGGAGAACGCCGAGCGTCGGCGCTGCCACATTCGAAAGCAAAAGTTTTTGACCGCTTAAAAGGGCGCTGTCATAATGCGCTTCTTTTTCAGAAAGGTTCACAAGGACTGTTACCGTTTTACCGTCGAGCGACCGGCGGAAGGCAAAAATCTGCGGATCTTCGATAAGGATCGGCGAAAAATCTCCCTGCAGCAGCGCGGGAGTTTCTTTGCGCAGGCGCACCAGTTTGCGGAAATAAGCCAGCGGAGAATTCGGATCCTTTTCCTCTGCCGCCACATTCCACTGCATAAAGTTTTCGTTCAGCGAAAGCCAAGGTTTTCCCGTCGTAAAGCCCGCATTCAAAGCGGAGTCCCACTGCATGGGAGTGCGGGCGTTGTCTCGGCTCAAAGCTTTTACAAAGCCTATCGCCTGTTCATGCGAAAAGCCTTCTTGGAGCGCCATCTCATACTGGCTGCGGGAATTCAGCTCGTTATACGCATCAATCGAATCCCAGTCCACATTGCTCATGCCAATTTCTTCGCCTTCATACACAAAAGGTGTTCCACGAAGAGTCAACAGAAGCGTCATCAAAGCCTTGCTGGCGAGAGCCTTATCCGCCGAATCCGGGAAGTAGGCATTCACCGAGCGAGGCTTGTCGTGATTTTCAAAGAAGACCGGATACCAGCCGTTCGTTGCCGTCGCCTTCTCACTTTGGAAAATCGCCTTTTTCAAATCCAACGTTGAAAGCCGAATCGGGTTGTACCAAATATCCCCGCCTTGCAAATGGTTGAATTCAAAGAGCATGTCGAACACGCCTTCGCTTCCCACCCAATGTTTTAATTCCTCGGGGCGAATGCCGTTCGCTTCGCCGACGGTGAAAACATGCTTGCCGTCCAAAACCTTCTTCTTGAATTCGTGCAAATAGTCAAGAATGCCGTCCTGGTTGGCGGTCATTTCATGAATCAGCACCATACCGTCCGAAGCATCCGGTTTGCCGTCTGCAAAATCCGCGGGCTTTTTGATGTAGACGACCGCATCCATGCGGAATCCGCCCACGCCTTTTTGAATCCAAAAATTCGCCACGTCGTAAAGCGCATTGCGCACTTCCGGATTTTCCCAATTCAAGTCCGGCTGAAAATCGCCAAAGGTGTGCAGGTAATACTGCTTGCGTTCTTCGCACCACTTCCAAGCCGAACCGCCAAAGATACCGCGCCAGTTGTTCGGCTTGTCCCGCCAAATAAACCAATCGCTCTTCGGATTGTCCTTGCTCTTTTTGGATTCCTGGAACCAAGCGCTTTCTTCCGAAACATGATTGAACACCAGATCCATCACAATCTGGATATTGCGTTTGCCTGCTTCGGCAATCAGGTTTTCCATGTCTTCCATGGTGCCATACAGCGGATTGATCTTGTAAAAATCCGCGACATCATAACCGTTGTCCTTCATCGGTGAAGCGTAAACAGGCGTAAGCCAAATACAGCCCACGCCCAGGCTCGAAAGATAATCCAGGCGACTCGTAATTCCCGGAATGTCACCGATGCCGTCTCCATTCGAATCCTGGAAACTGCTCGGATAAATCTCGTAGCAAACGGTCTTTTTCCACCATTCGGAATCCATCTGTTCCATCGACGTTTCTTCCTGTTGATGACAACCCAAAGCAAAGCTTGTGGCTAAGCAAAAGAAAAAGCATTGACCGATTGCGGTCAACGCTTGGATAGATCTGTATTTCGCTTTATTCACGAGTGAGCGTTTTGTACTTGAAACGTTTCGGCGTATCTGCATCATCGCCCATACGCTTCCGGTAGTCCGCTTCATATTCGCTCCAGTTGCCTTCAAACCAGACAACCTTGGAATCGCCTTCGTAAGCGAGAATGTGTGTTGCCACACGGTCGAGGAACCAGCGGTCATGCGAAATAATCACGGCGCAGCCTGCAAAACGCAAAATTGCCTGTTCCAAAGCCTGCAACGTTTCGATGTCCAAATCGTTCGTCGGTTCATCGAGGAACAGCAAGTTGCCCGGATGTTGCAAATTCTTCGCCATGAGAACGCGGTTGCGTTCACCGCCCGAAAGCACCGAAAGTTTCTTCTGCTGGTCGGCACCGGTAAAGTTGAAAAGTCCGCAGTAAGCGCGAGCGTTCATCTTGCGTTCACCGAGAATAATTTCATCCTTGCCGTCCGCGATCGTTTCAAAGACGGTCTTCGAATCGTCCAAGCTTTCACGGCCCTGTTCCATGGTGATCATTTCCACCGTATCGCCGATCTTGACGCAGCCCGAATCCGGCTTTTCCTGACCCGTGATAATCTTGAACAAGGTGGATTTACCAGCACCGTTCGGACCGATGATGCCCACGATGCCCGAACGCGGAAGCGTAAAGGAAAGATCTTCGAAAAGAAGCTTGTCGTTGTAAGCCTTGCGCAGATTTTCCGCCTGGATTACCACGTTGCCGAGGCGCTTTCCGTTCGGAATGTAAATCTGGGCGACCTTGATCTGTTCGCGGCTATCTTCCGCCAAAAGATCTTCGTAAGCCTTCAAACGAGCCTTGTTCTTCGCCTGACGAGCCTTCGGGCTCTGCTTCACCCATTCCTGTTCACGGGCAAGGCGCTTCTGACGATCGGATTCGCCCTTTTCTTCATTCTTCATACGGTCAAGCTTCTGATCCAGCCATTCCGCATAATTGCCCTGCCATGGAATGCCACGGCCACGGTCAATTTCCAAAATCCAGCCCGTCACATTGTCGAGGAAGTAACGGTCGTGCGTCACGAGAATCACGGAGCCCTTGTATTCGCGCAAATGGCGTTCAAGCCAAGCGACTGATTCCGCATCCAAATGGTTCGTCGGTTCGTCGAGGAGCAAAAGGTCCGGTTCTTCGAGGAGCAAACGGCAAAGGGCCACACGGCGCTTTTCACCGCCCGAAAGATTCGTCACCTGCCAGTCACCCGGCGGGCAGTTCAGAGCGTCCATCGCAATTTCGATTTTGCGGTCAAGGCTCCAAAGGTCTTCGGCGTCAATCTGATCCTGAAGCTTGCCCTGTTCTTCCATGAGCTTGTTCATTTCGTCATCGCTCATCGGTTCGGCAAACTTCATCGAAATTTCATTGTAGCGGTCGAGAATCGCCTGTTTCTTGGCGACCGCCTGCATCACATTTTCTTTCACGGTCAGATTTGGATCGAGCTGCGGTTCCTGCGGAAGATAGCCCGCGGTGCGGCCCGGTTCAATCCAAGCTTCACCCTGGAATTCCTTGTCGATGCCCGCCATGATGCGGAGGAGCGTCGATTTACCACTGCCGTTCGTACCGATGATGCCGATCTTTGCTCCGTAATAGAAGCTCAGAGAAATGTCCTTGAGCACCGTCTTTCCGGGCGGATACGTCTTGGTCATTCGGTTCATGTAAAAAACAAATTTTTCGGCCATGTGGTTTCCTTTACTTCGATTCCGAAGGGTTATGGTCTTGAGGATTCTCTTCTTTTTGCTTCTGCTTGTTCAGCCTGTAATTCTTGATAATGACCGCCAAATTCATTGCGATTCCAATGACGAGCAAAAAAGAAATGCAATACGCACCGACCGCCGGTTCAACGGTCAGAAAGTCATAATGCTGCCGCACAACAGTTGCGCTTAAATTGTAGATAAAAACCCAGAGTGATGCAAAGGCGCCAAGCGCCATAGCAAGCGATCCAACGGGTGTAATGAACGCGCAAGCCGCCGCAAGAGCCACCGCGACTGCAATCGGGATGATTGCTCGCGATGTTTCGATCGGCTGTTCAAAGAAAACCTTCACACGCGGTTCCTTTTCCTTCATCTCGTTCACAGCTTTCGCCGTTTCTTCATCGAGAACCGTTTCCGGCGTCACCCCGGCAATGAATTCATAAACATTCGGTTCCGCGACGACCTTTTCCGAGCAAGAAACATTCACAAGCGGGAAAAGGAACGCCAAAAAAATCAGCAAAAATGGAAAAGAAGCGAGTCTTTGGAAAAGTTTCAATTCAGATTTCATGGTTTTGGCTTACCTTGAGCCTTCGAAGGGAACACGCAGCGGAAGCCGAGCGTATTCGCCCAATAACGCGGATCTTCATCATCTTGATCCGTCAGATCCAATTCATCTTCGGTTTTACTCTTCCAGGAACCACCCTTGAACACGCGGGAGTCCCCGAAGAAGGAACCAGTCGGGTCCTCATCTTCCACGTAAAAAGAGAACCACGAATAGGAATCTCGCGTCCATTCCGCCACGTTGCCAGAAACATCGTAAAGATCCCAGGCATTGGGCTTGGTCGAAGCGACGCGCTGCGGACCGTCAGCACGGAAAACGGCATACTGGAACGCCTGATCGCCTGTTCTTAAACGCCAGAGCGAGCCTTCATTCTTTCCCGTACGAGCCGCAAATTCCCACTGCGCTTCTGTCGGAAGGTCTCCGCCAATCGCCTTGCAGAATTTACGAGCCTTGTCCCAATTTACATTGTGAACCGGCATCAGACTATCGGTGAACGTGAATTTCGTCGTCGAATCCTTCATTATATCGCGATATTCTGCAATCGTGACTTCTGTCTTGCGAATTCCGAACGGAGACATGTGCACAATGCGGTTCTTGAAGCGGAAAGTACCCGAATCAATTTCGGCAACAGCACGGCTGAGTTCTTCGATCGAAGGCTTGGACTTGGCTACAGGAGCCTCTTCCTTTTTCACCGTATCTGCAGCCACAGCCGGAGCCTTTTCTTCTTTCTTCGGATTCAGCCATTCCTGAACTTCCGGTTCAGCAAGAAGAGCTTCCGGCAAAATAAACTTTCCTTCGCCCATATAAAGCGTATTGCGGTAGCGAACATTCAACCGCGTAAAGCGGTACTGATGACGGCTCTTGACGCGGTAGCCGTCATACTTCCAAACAGGCTTATTTTCGAGAGTCAAAACAAAGCGTTCTACATCTGGATTTTGAGCTTCTGCAACCACCACAGAATCCGAAAGGGTCGGAACCAAAATGCCTAACCATTCCACCTGAGTACGCTTCAAAGAATCGTTAAAGCGAATGCGAACGCCAGAATCGGTTTTCGTAACCGTTTCTGGAAT
>JAILDK010000014.1 GCA_024689485.1 Fibrobacter sp. | reverse complement strand
ATTTCAGAAGCGTCTTCGACTTCAAGCGAGACCGCAACCTTCTTCTTTTTTGCATTTAGCGAAAGCTCTTCGATGCAATTCAAAGCGATTTTTTCAAGGTTCACCGTCTCTTTCAAGTCCAAGGAGGTTCCAGGGGCGTCGAGTTTCGAGAGCGTCATGATGTCGTTTGCAATCGAAAGCAAGCGATTCGCTTCCTTGTGAATTTTTCCCGCAAAGTTTTTGATGTCTTCAGGCTTCGCCATCCCATTTTCAATGAGTTCCGCGTAGCCCGAAATGGACGTGAGCGGAGTTTTGAGTTCATGCGAAGCGTTGGCGGTAAATTCGTTGCGCATCTGCACCGTTTTGAGCTTTTCATTGGAAAGCTGTTCCACGGTCTGTTGCAGTTCACGGTTCTGTTCACGGATCGTTTTCACAAGCGGAGCGATTTCCGGATAGATGCCTTCGTCATCCATCAGCTCGGGCTGTCCCAGGTTCTCTGCGAGTTTCTGCACCGGTCGCACAAAAGAGCGTCCAAGCACAAAGGCGAGCAAGATTGCCGCAAGGATAATCGCAGCGAGCAAGGAAATCAAATAAGGCATCGTTTTGGAAAACGCTTCGTGCAAACTCGCCTGCTGACGGCTGAGTCTCAAAACCTTGCCATCATTCAAGCGCTTTGCGAAGTAGAATTCATTCGCATTCACTGTCACCGAATAGCGGAAGTCTTCGCCAAATCCTTTCGAGAACGCCTCCACGACTTCGGGACGATCTTTATGGTTTTCCATTTTCGCCGCTTCCGCATCGCTATCGTACAGGATGCTTCCCGTCTCGTCAATCAGCGTAATGCGCAGACTATCGCTTGCAAAAAGCGGTAACGAATCCGGCTGGTTATACGCCACGGAAACGAGATGGGCCGTTTCTCGCAAATCGCCTTTCAGCTGCTCGGTCATTTCTTTTTCAAAGACCCGCGACGTGAAATAGACCGCAAACAGAGCCGCCAAGACCCCGACGTAGATCAAGCTGAATCTTAGACTGTTCTTCATTCTGCTTTGTACCCCACGTTTCGAACTGTCTGAATGCGAAAAGCCTGTTCGCCGAGTTTCTGTCGAAGGGTTTTCACATGCATGTCCACGGTACGCGTGTCCATGTCAAAATCAATGCCCCAGATTTTTTCAAGGATCTGCTGTCTCGAAAAAACAATCCCCGGGTTCGCAATCAAAAGTTTTAAAAGTTCATATTCTTTGAACGTGAGTTCCACCGGATTCCCGTCTACCGAAACCGTATGCCGTTTATCGTCGATGCTCACGCTTCCCAAAGAAATCATTTCTGTTTCTTCTGCAGCAATGCCTTTTCCAAAACGGCGCAGAACCGCTCTCACGCGGGAAATCAATTCGAGAATTCCAAAAGGCTTTGCCATGTAATCGTCAGCGCCAAGATCCAAGCCTTTGACTTTGTCCAGTTCTGTTCCCTTGGCGGTCAGCATAATGACGGGAATATTCCGCGTATTCTCCTGACCGCGAAGACGCTTCAAAATGCTCAAGCCATCTTCTCCCGGCAACATAATGTCCAGAATGAACAGCTCCGGAACCGCGACTTTCAACTGATCGTCCATCGCTTTTCCGCAGTCAAAAGCCATAACCTCAAAACCGCCGCTTTTTAAGGCATAGCTTTCCATTTCACGGACTTCCGCATCATCTTCAACTATATAAATCATACGCTCGCCGATAAGGTTTGAGGTTTAGCTGTCAAGAATTTCTTACTCGCCTTGGCTACGGAACAGACCGCATCAATCAAAGCCCAAGACTCATAAAGAATAGTTAAATAGAGCATTTCGGAACGAATGTTTTCGGAATTCGTCCGCATCATCTCGGACTTGCGTTCTCCAAAAATTTTCGCTCCTTCTGCACGAAGCTTGTCACGAACTGCTTCGTAGCGTTCAAACTGCATCGATTCCACCATGTCCGCGGTTTCTTTCACCAAGGATTTCACATTGGCTGCAGAACGGAGCAAGGCCTTGCGTTTGTCATTGCTTTCGATAGGACTAAAAGCGTTATCCACATGATTCTTACAAGAGAACGAAATCTGCTGCAGGCAAAAGAGAGCGTCTCCCATAAAGTCATTTGCCTGGTAAAGGAAAAAGTTTTTAACGACCAAGTCTTCTTGCGCAAGGCGCTCCGAACAAAGCGAGCCGTGGCGACGGTTGCGCTCGATATGCTTTTTCAAAATCTTAATTTGTTTGTGAACGGAACGGAGTTTTCCCAAATCTTCGCGCAAAAATCCGATGATGATTTTTTCATAGCAGTCCGCACTCCAACGGAGAACTTCGCTCCATTCCCCGCGACTATAATCCTGGATTAGCGGGTAAACCTTGGTGTCCGGGCTTGCTGTCAAAATCTTTTCAAAGCGTTCCGCCGTTTTGTCCTTTTTATTTTCGCGGTACTTCAGATTCGATCGGACAAGGACAAAGATCACCACCGCAAACAAAGCGAAGATAACCGGAAGACCGCCAAAATAGAGAATCGAAGCGACGATCGAAGCACTGGCGAAGGCGGCGAACGCCGTCAAGAACCAACCGCCGATCACCGAAAGCACACCCGTAATGCGGTAAACCGCCGTTTCGCGGTTCCAGGCCCTGTCCGCAAGGCTCGTACCCATTGCCACCATGAACGTGACATAGGTCGTCGAAAGCGGAAGTTTCAAGGACGTTCCAAGCGCAATCAAGGAGCTCGCAAGCATCAAGTTCACACAGGCGCGCAACAAGTCAAACGCGGCACCATCTTCTTCCAAGATCATTTCCTTCGTATCAAAGCGCTTTTCGATCTTTTTCGAAAGGCTTTCCGGAATCTTCGCCGAAACAAATTTTGCGACCGCATTCGAGCCGCGGACCAATGCGCGAGCCACCGGGTTCGTCCCGAAGATTTCATCGGAAGACGTCTGCGAGGCAAGCGAAACCGAAGTCTGCACCACCTTCTGCGCTTTCTTCGAAAGCACAAGCGAAACCACCATGGTAATTCCGGCAAACATCAGCAAATACCACTGTCCCGGTTCGGACTTGAGCAAGAACGCCATATTATAATTCGCAGGCGTTCCCGCATCCGCAAGCAAATGCTGCAGCGAAGAAAGGCTCGTCAGCGGAACACCCACAAAGTTCACAAGGTCATTCCCCGCAAAGGCGAGGGCAAGCGAGAACGTTCCAAAGGCGATGATAATTTTCAATACATTGATCTTCAACGCGTGCAAAAGATGGCAGAGGACAAAGAATCCGCCAAACATTCCGAGCAACAACCAACTTTCATTCTGCGAAAGGAACGCCTTATAGCCGTCCCCCACAAAGCTCATGTTTTTCAGTCCCTTGACCAAGATAAAGTAGAAGATCGATGTCAGGGAAATACTTCCAAAAATACCGACAAAGAACCGCATATTTTTGCGGTAGCCAAAAGAGAATACAAGACGCGTCACATATTGGACAACAAGTCCCACCACAAAGGCGATCGCCACCGAAAGGAAAATACCCATGATCACGGTAAACGCTTTCGTCGTATTGATCAAATTTCCCAGTTCCAAGGAATCATTGCCTACGATCTTGATACAGGCAATCGCGACCGAAGCTCCCAACAGTTCAAAGACCATTGAAACCGTCGTCGAGGTCGGCATCCCGAGCGTATTGAAAATATCGAGCAAAATCACGTCGGTGAACATCACTGCCGCAAAAACGCACATGAGTTCCGCAAAAGTGTAATACTGCGGCATGTAAATGCCATGCCTGGCAATGTCCATCATTCCACTGCTAAACGTCGCCCCGCAAAAGACGCCGATTGCAGCAAAAACCATCAATGTCTTAAATTTGAACGCTTTGCAGCCGACCGCAGAGCTCAAAAAATTGACCGCATCATTGCTGACTCCTACAAACAGGTCAAACAAAGCAAGGGTCAAGAGCAAGGCCACAAGAATTACATAAAACGTCGTCATAATAACCTCTTACTTTCAAAGTAAAATGACGCCAAATCCCCCACAAGACGCACAAGCAGGGCTTTCCAAAGGTTTTATTCGGTCTTTACAAGTATTTTACGCACTTTACACGGATTTTACAAAGCGAGTCCCTTCCCAAGCATTCCTCAAACCTTTGGTTTCTACGCAAAAAAACGCATTTCCCTTGTAAAATAGTGTTTATATTCTAACTAAGGTGTATAACCGATGAGGTATTCGGTGAGTCGATTTTTTGTTCTGTTTTTGTGTCTTTCTTGTTCCGCGCTCTTTGCACAGGTCCGTTTTCCGCACGGCTCCGGTGTTGTAGACATTACCAAAGCTCCTTATAATGCCAAAAATGACGGCAAAACGGATATTACTGAGATTTTGCAGCAGGCTTTGGACGACCATCCGAACGGGAACTACATCATTTACCTTCCCCACGGCAATTATCTGATTTCCAAACAGATCAGCTGGCCGCAGTCGGAAAAGGAAGAAGAATCCTACCGCAGAACGATCATCCAGGGCGAAAGCATGGGCGGCACGATCATCACCATGCAAAGCGAAGCCTATGGTTTTGACAATCCCGACGCCCCACGCGCCATGTTCTACACCGGCATGGGCGACTATTCGCACGAACGTAACGCGATCCGCGACGTCACCCTGCACACGGGTAAACGCAATCCGGGCATCATCGGCATCCGCTTTAACGCGAGCTACCAGGGCAACATCACCAACGTCAAAATCATTTCCGATGACGGCAAAGGCGTTGCCGGTATCGACATGAATTACACGGACAACATCGGTCCGCTCTACATCAAGAATGTGGAAATCCGAGGCTTTGACGTCGGTATTCTCACCGGCTTCCCCATGTCGGGCATGACACTGGAACACATTTCGCTTCAAAACCAAAAGAAGTACGGTATCGAAAACCACGACCAGGTTTTGACGATCCGCAACCTCAGAAGCCGCAACTCCGTACCCGCCATTGCGAACTTTGGCGAAAACGCCCTGCTCACCATGATCGGCGGCGCATTGGAATACAACGGAAAAAAGAAGTCGAAAATCCCGGCGATTTACAACGAAGGCTATCTCTTCGCCCGTGACATCGCCACGAGCCGTTACGCTCAAGCAATCGAAGAACGCGGTCCCGCAAGCGGTGAAGGCGTCAAAGGCCCGGAAATCATCGAATACTCTTCCGATATTCCGACAAACCTTTGCCACTCTCCGCAATATTCCTTCAAACTTTCTGTCGCCGAAACCCTGATTCCCATGGAACAGGATGCAGACCAGTGGGTCGGCATTCAGGGCGATTACGGCGCCACCGCAGGAACGGGTAGCGACGACTCCAAGTCGATTCAACAGGCGATCGACGACGGCGCAGAAACCATCTACTTCACCCCGGGCGGCCGCTACACCATCAACCGCGACATCCACATTCGCAATCGAGTCCGCCGCCTGATCGGCACCGAAGCGACGATCGACGGTACAGGTAAATTCATCATCGAAAACAGCGCCTTCAAAGAAATCACCTTTGAACGCTTTGCCGAATTCGGCGCAGGCATTGTTCACAAAGCCCCGCAGACCTTGATCTTAAAGAACATGAAAGTCAAGGAATACGAAAGCGCACCCAAAGGCGCTGGCGACCTTTACATGGAAGACGTTGCCATCAACCGCATGGTAATCAACCTGCAGCATGTTTGGGCGCGCAGCCTCTACATGGATAACGACATCAAAACCAAGATTGTGAATAACGGCGGCACCCTCTGGATTCTCGGCCTCACCGCCGCGAACGGCAACACGGTGCTGCACAACCGCGACCACGGCGAAGCGGAACTGCTCGGCGTCCACGTCATTTCGAACCGCAAAGCGAAGCTTTACCCGATGTTCGTAAACGACACTGCAAGCCTCTCCGTAGAAGGTCTCCGCGAATCCCTGATGCACGGAAACGCCTTCCCGAAAATTGCCGAAGAAACCCGCAACGGCAAAACCAAGACTCTCGAATCCGAAAACCTCTTAAAGAATCCGTCCGGCGGCACCATGATGACGCTCTTCGTCGGTTACGTTCCCAAAGTCGGTTCCAACGAAGCCCCGGAAGTCGAAAGTGCGGAAGACATGATCCTTCTGCAGTCCGACAAGGGAAAGCTTTCGGGCAAAGTCTATGACGATGGCCGCGGAAGCAAGGGCTACTGCATCGACCCGGTCGTTTGGAAAAAACTCTCCGGCCCGGGCAAGGTCGTTTTCTCGGACGAAAAGGATTACGAAACCGACGTCACGTTCTCTTACAGCGGACGCTATAACATCACCTTTACCGCGGACGACGGCGAACTCAAAGCCGCAGACACGACGCGCATCTACGTCTTTGACCTGCGCACGACCACCAAGGACCACAGCGGAAACGGCGTGGCATCGGGCCGCGGCATGGACACCTGGATTTCGGAATTCGACGGCTACATGACCCACGCCGACGACTCCCTTCTGCAAATCGGTTACAGCAAGGACGGCGCAAGCGCAAAGATTTACCTCAAGTTCGACGTATCCTCGATCCCAGGCCCGATTTCTGACGCAGCCCTGCAGCTTTCCGTTCCGGAAGATCCGCGTTACAAAGACAAAAAGAAGCCTGTCCTCTGGAACGTTTTCGGCCTTTTGGAAGAACCGGGCAAGGACTTTGGCGACGGCATCGCCACGGCGGACTGGCAAGAAACCGAAATCACCTGGTACACGGCTCCCGCAAACCAAGACGGTCCGGGCGGCGCCTACGTACCCAAAAAGAGCCGCGGCGGTGGAATTGACCCGCGTTACACGACCTACCTCGGCACGATCAAACCCAATCCGAATGCCGCGTTCGGCACGTTCCTCAAGAGTGCCGCCCTCACGGACTTCATGAAGCGCAAGCATAAATCGCAGCTCTTCACGTTCATCCTTTCGGCGGTAGCTCCGAGCGATTCCAGCTATTACGTTTACTCGCGCGATGCGGGCAAGGACGTTGCCCCGGCGCTTTACATCAGCTATTTCGATTCGAACCGAACCGTCAGCGGAGCGCGTACCGAAAGCGCGATTCAGCTGTCGAAGGTAAACATCAACATCGTTTCGCTGGACTGCAACTTTGATTTGACCATCGGCGAACCGCAGTATGTGAAGATCGAAATCTTTAACGAATCCGGAAAATTCATTCAGCAGATCTGCGGACGTGAACTGGAAAGCGAAAAGAAGTACACGTTCAAATTCAAGGCGCGTGAATTCCCCACGGGCAAATACACGCTCAAAGTTTCTGGTGAATCCTTCTCCAAGGAAGAAAAGTTCTACATCTTGAACTAGGTGATTATGAAATTGGTATCGAAGCATTTTTTAAGACTGATTCCGTTTGCATTCCTTTCCGCGCTGGTCGGTTGCGGAAGCGACAGCAGTACATCGGCGAGCGAAGAATCCTCCTCTTCGGAATCTTCGTCCTCGGTGGAATCTTCCAGTTCCTATTCGAATCGTTTGGACGTCGTCTATGCGGATTCTTTGACAAACGACACGTTGAAGATAACCCAGGGAGATTCCCTGCGGACTTCGTACAAATTATTCCTCGGAGAATATTCCAAGGGAACGCTCATCCGCATCATCGGTAAAAAATCCGGAGGCCACGCGGATTCGCTCTTCGTTCGCGAAGAACAGGGTGCAATCCTCATCCCGGAATATTACACGCTCGATGCCAACGGAGACACCACTTACAACACCCAGAACCTTTACACCGTTCTCGGCACAGACGAGTACACCGTGACAAATTTCGTCACAACTGCTGAATCCGGATTCTACTACGTCGATATTCCCCAGGTCAGCTTTGACAAGGATTCGACTTACACGATCCGCATCGCCGCCGAAATGTATCCGGAATACTTCGCTTACACAGGCGACACGTCCGCCTTGGATCTTTCCCTCGGCGACACAATCCACGGTGTATTCCTGCTCGGCGAATCCGCGAAAAAGGCTCTCGTCAACTTCACCGCCGAAACCGGCAAGAGCATTAACGTGAACGTCACCGGAAAGTCTCTCGTGAGCATCGATCTTCAAAAAGAAGAAGCGACCATCGCCACAGGCTCTTCGATCGACGAACAGATTCTCCCGGAAGCTTCGAGCGATTACTCGGTCAAGATCACCCCGCAGTCGTTCCCCAACTACCAGACAGGCCCCTACGCCTATTTTACCATCATCACCTCTTCCCGCGATTTGGAGCAGGGTGAATATTTTGCAAACCCGGACTCCATCCAAAAAGTCGGCGACACGCTCACCATTGTCCGCGAACGAAATGACGCCGCCAAATACTATCTGCGCCAAGAACAGTACGTTTGGCTCGCCGACCTCGCCAAGGGTGACACCATCCACATTTATCACGAAATCGAAGGCTATTACACAGGCGCAAGCTACCCGGCCACCTACACCGTGCTGAATGCAGAAGGCGACTCCGTGGCAAGCATTACCGCCACAAGCCCCGAATTCGTCGCACCGGCCAAGGGCGCTTATTACTTGCACTATGTACGCTTGAACTCCCCGCCAAAGACCGAAAGCCAGGAACTTACCCTCAAGACGGTCATCCAGCGTTTGAACTACGTGACGAAGTTCAGCTTCTACGATGAAGAAAAGGACAAGGAACTCGACAGCAAGAGCGCATCCATCGGCGATACCCTCTACTTCGAAAGCCTTTCCCTCCGCGCAGAACCTTCGGACGTGAGCAACTACGCCCTCTGGTACACCCCGTGCGCAGACCTGAACTTCATCCAGTCCTCCTACACGGAAGGCTCCTGCGAAAGCTACGGAACGGAACAGCTTTTGAGCGCAACGAACATCGCGATTACAAGCGATGCCACCCATGCAGGCGAAATTATCCGCCTAATAGCCCAAAGCAAGGCCGATCCGCGTGCCAGAGACACCCTAATCGTGTACATCAACGAATAAAAAAAGACATTCGGGGAAAGATTTACTATCTTTTCCCTACCCTGAAATGCCGCGCCAAGCTCTGCCAGCGTCTCAGGTTTAACTAAAGAGCTTCCTTTCGAGGTAACAATGTCCTCTTATCGTGGACCAAAAGCTAAGGTCGCCCGCTCTCTCGGGCTCGCAACCACCCAAAAGACCCAGAAGGTTCTGGACCGTCGCAATTTCGGACCTGGCCAGCACGGTCAAGATCGTAAGAAGTCCGCTTCCGTTTACAAGCAGCAGCTTGTTGAAAAGCAGCGTCTTCGCTTTACGTACAACATTTCCGAAGCACAGATGGCTAAGACTTATGCCGAAGCCAACCGTCGTGAAGGTTCTGCAGGTGATAACCTGATGGTTCTTCTCGAAACCCGTCTTGACGCTCTCGTCTTCCGTATGGGTTTTGCTCGTACCATTTTCGCTGCTCGTCAGTATGTCGCTCACGGTCACTTCTCCGTGAACGGTGTTCGTAGCTTCTCCCCGAGCCGTCTCGTTAAGGTCGGCGACGTGATCGCTGTTCGTGAACGTTCCAAGAACCACGTTCAGATCAAGGAAGCTCTCGAAAACGCTCCGGCTCTCCCGGAATACGTTTCTGTGGATAAGGACAAGATGGAAGGCAAGCTCGTGGCTACCCCGCTCCGCGCTCAGATCCCGGTCCAGCTCCAGGAACAGCTCGTGGTCGAATACTATTCTCGTTAATAGTTCAGCAACCAGCTTTTACAAAAAAACGCCCGCACCTCGCGAGCGTTTTTTTGTGTTATTAAGTATAAGGTGTTAGTTGCAGCGGAATGAACAACTCATATCAAAGCCTTTCTTCTACAGTAGAAAAGTTTTTTTAGAATCTCTGATAATTGTTAATTGCTAATAGTCAAACTTTCCTTATAAATTTCCCAAACGTCTTCTTTCGAAAGTTCACACGGGGCAAGCTTTAACTTCGAAGAATTTTCACACATACGCTGTGCAAAATTTTCGACCGTCACACGGGGAAGTTCATACGTTCCAATGAGAGCCTTCACCATTTCCGCAAAGGCTGCGACGTCTTTCAGCTTCAGCAGATCCAAGATTGTGCGGACGTCCGCCGGCACCGCCTTTTCACAGGCTTTCATGTACGCGGCAAGAAAATACCCCACCGCCTTTCCATGCGGAACGTTAAAGTTGTACGTGAGATCGTAACTCATTCCATGCGGCACCGCGGTACTCGTGTGCGCAATGGACATTCCGGCGAGCGTCGAAGCGAGCATCAAATTTTCATAAAGCTTTTCATCGATCGGCGCATTCGAAAGGAGCGCGTCCTTATTCTGTTCCCAAAGTTTGAATCCGTATTCCGGGAACATGCGATTGTAAACATTCGACTGACTGTTCAAATAACTTTCAACCATGTGCGCGAGTGCATCGACGGCGGTGTTCACAATCAATTCTTTTTTGGCAAAGGCTAAATACTTGCCGTCCACCAGGGAAAGCGTCGGGAAAATCTTGTACGCAATGCTCTTTTTGAATCCGCCTTTGCGGTTCGTCAAAACCGATGCCGGAGTCGCTTCGGTGCCCGTTCCACAGGTCGTCGGAACAGCGAGCAATGGGAGCGCCTTCAAATTTTTGGGAGTATAAAGGCAAGCTTCTGTTTCATTCGGATTTGCCATCAAAAGGGCGATTGCCTTGGCGGCATCGATCGGCGAGCCTCCCCCGATTCCAATGACAAAGTCCGCGGCAAAAGCCTTCCCCATTTCTGCCGCACGGGCAACGGTTTCCACCGAAGGATTCTCTTCGACTTCGTTAAAAATTTGATGCGGAACATTTCCCGACTGCAAAATTTTCAAAACATCATCCAAGGATCCGTTCGCTTTTGCGGAATGCTTGCCCGTCACAATCAGCGCCTTTTTGCCCAAGGCAAGCACATCTTTGGCGTGATTTTGCACGCAATTCTTTTCCACATAGACATTTGTCGGAATGTAAAAACGCATAAACGCTCCAAGGATTCGATTTCAAATTTCCCATAATATAATTTACGCATCCAAAATTTTGCAAAAGCTTTTTCCAAAGCGATTTATATTTAGAACGTGAAAAATCTTACCCTACGCCTGACCGCCTTTTTTACTGCCACCGTCATCGCCTTGTCTTTCGCCGCTTGCGGAAGTTCCTCTTCCACATTCTCGTACGATCCGGGTGAACTTGTAAACGACGGCTTTTACACCATGTCCGAAATTTATGCGAACCTCGATTCCACAGAGAGCGTCGTCTTTGTGATTCGCCACGCGGAACGTTCTTCGGATTACAGCCAATCCGCTCAGCTGACAAGCGAAGGTAAAAAGCAGGCGAAGTATGTGGGCACGACCTTGATCGACTCCAACGTAACCGCTTACTATGCCTACTCGGGATTCGTTCGCACCATGCAGACCGTTGCCGGAATCGCCGACGGCCGTGATGAAAAGTGCGACGCCAAAGTCTTAGACGGCTTGGACGGCAACTGGTTTGTGAAAGATACAACAAAGTTTGAAGAATACAGGAACAGCTACGGCGGCGGTTGGACGGTCGTTTCCAAGTACGCTTACCTCGGCGAATTTGCAGACGCCTTCTACACCTTGGCGGACCGTGCCGAAGAATTTGTGAACAATCAGGTTTTGCCGAATGTCCAAGGTCAAAAACTTTCCATCATGGCGACGCACGACACCTTCCTTGTTCCGTTCCTCGTCTATGCCACAAGCGGAACCGTTGACGTCAAACAGTACGAAACCGGCCGTTGGCTGAACTACCTCGCAGGCGTCGCCATTATTCTCAAAAACGATGGTTCCATTCGTTACCTGCCGGCGAAAGGTCTGAACAAGGGACAAATGTAAATTCCCCTTTTGGATTTTTTGTATCTTAAGGGTGATGAAATCGTTACTGCAGACATTTGCCGTTTTCCTGGTTACACTCGCCCTTTTTGCCTGCTCGGACAGCACAAGCGAAGACGACTATCGCTTTGAACGTGCCGTTCAGGATTTATCCATTATCCGCGGGTGCGCTTCCAAGAGCGACACGACCAGCTACTGCTACCAGATGCGCTGGAGAATTCCGATCGAAACGGATGACCTCGTCCAATTCCACATCTGGATCGATACCGTCTACGTCAACGATTCCACGACAAACGTCCCGAGCGGCGCCACCGAACATTCGATCAAAATTCCATTTGAAAATTCGGAAAAGCTCTACGACACGCTCGACCTCACCCAATACGTTTCTGAATACTTAGAACGCGACAGTCTTGCGATCGCCATCTGGAGCGAATACAATGACAACGACAAGGAAGGCGACGTCCAGCATGTTTTCGTCCACTTCGGCGATGACCTTGCCCCTTCCCTCGTCACGATCAGCGATTCCGTTTGGACGACAGGCGTTGCCATCGACTGGGCGCGTCCAACCGACCAGCGCGACTATTATGCGCCCGAAAGCCTTTCCGGACCGATTGCCGGTTACAACATTCTTCTTTGGGCCGAAAACGAAGAGCAAGACATTCGCAATGTGAAGGTGAAAATCACCCACGACGGCAAAACGGATTCCACAGGCAAAGACTTCTGGAAAAGACATCACCGTTTCCGCTTCACGAACGATTCCCTTTGGATCGACGAAACCTCTTCTTCTGTGACAGACAAAAACTATCTGCGCCTGGCCGTGATCGATGGCGAAGGTTTCGATTTTTCAAACGATAGCGCAAACCGTTACCGCATGGTCATCGAAGGTCTCGAGCCCGAAAGCAATTACACGATCGGCATCATCGCCTATGATTCCGCAGGCAACGCTTCCGGCACGGGATCCGTGGAAACAAACCAGCTCTTTATGACGACCGACAAGATCGCTCCGATCATCGGAAACAAGCTCTGGGTCCGCGCCGACACGACCGATTCCACCAAGGCATTCCTCGATTCGAACCGAGTCCTCATCTATTGGGCGCGTAGCGTCGATCCGCTGACCGATACAAGCGGAATTACCGCCGACTCGATTCTGCACTACCCCACGTACTGCTTTGAAGAATTCTGCTACCGCGAAGTGCAAAGCTATGTCGTCGAACTTTGGAACGGCAAGGAATGGGAAAAGGCGACAAACGCCGGCGGCGCATCCGAAGAAAAGTACATCAAGTCCTACGACATCGACGGCGACACCATGAAAGTCTCTGCGACTGGCGCCTACGTCGTCGACACGCTCCGCTGGGTCATCCCCGGCGACACGCTCATCGTCCGCGTCCGTTCGATCGATTCCTCGGGCTACTATTCCAAGGCTTTGATCGATACCATCGAAGTGACTCTTGGCCCGGAATCCGACCTCGAATGCCCAGACGGATTCGTCCCCGTCCGTACAAGCGATACAACCCGCTTCTGCATCGAAAAGTACGAGCACATGGATACCGACAGCACCTTCGCCCATAATGTCCTTTACGCGGAAGCAGTCGAAGCCTGTGAAGGCATTTCGGCCAGCGGCTTTACCGTTTCCCTCTGCAAATCCGCGGACTGGAAGGCCGCTTGCACGGCCCAAGGCAGAACCTCTTACGGCGTCATTGAAGAAGGTGACTTTAGCGCATCCGATTACCTGTACAAATACTGCGACGTCGGCAACAACGATTCCACAAGCGCCACGGATCTTTCCAAGCGCAACAAGCTCTGCGTGAGCCCGGACGGTGTCCGCAATTTCGCAGGCGGCTTCCAGGAATGGGTCATCGGCCCGAACGATACAACGCTCTACGTTCTCCGCGGATCGAGCTACGTCTATTACTCGGGCGATTCCCGCGAATCGCTTTCCAAGTGCACCACGTACTCGATTCCGAACCGTACCCGCGCCGGTTACACGCAAGATACCGTTTACCTGTACCGCGAAGGCGCCAAGGTCGATACGAGCTACACCGAAGACACGACCCGCACCCTGTACAAGATCTTGACCCAAAAGGATTTCACGGATTCCGTGCAGTTCTTCAAGGTTTCGAACGCAGCCGGAGACTCCCTCGGCGAAGATTACGCTCCCCTTTCCGAATACAAGAACGGCGGAGACGCATGGCTCAAGGAACTCGCAGGCAACCTGACCTACGAACCAGTCCGCACCGAAGCCGTCTTCTTCACCGGCGAATCTGTCGCGTACAAGCCAGCCGCAGCCTTCTACACGGACGCTTCGATTTCGTTCCGTTGCTGCGCTTACCCAGAAGAATAAACTTATTCGAGATACATCTTTTCAATCTGGTCGTGGAAACGTTTTTCAACGGCACCACGGCGCAGTTTGAAGGTCGGCGTCATCATTCCCGTTTCGACCGCAAGCGGTTCCGCTACAAGCGTCCACTTCTTAATTTGTTCCCAACGGTTGAACTTGCGATTGACCGCATCCACATACGTCTGGACGATTTCCAAAATTTCAGGTTTTTCACAGGCTTCTTCCGCGTTAAAATCGGCACGCCTTTTTCCCAAAATTCGCATCGCTTCGTCATAGCCTAAAAAGAGAAGCGCCGAAACAAACTTGCGATTGTTCGCTTCGATCATCGCCGCTTCGATCAGCGGATGGCGCACCAGTTCAAGCTCAATCGGCACGGGCGAAACGTACTTTCCCGTACTCGTCTTGAAGATTTCCTTGATACGGCCCGTCAAAAAGAGAAAGCCGTCCTTGTCCAAAAATCCCTGATCGCCCGTGCGAAAGAATCCTTCCTCTGTCCAGGCGGCTCGATTCATATCGGGCATGTTGCGATAGCCTTGGAAAACGCTCATGCCTTTCACCAGAATCTCATGCTTTTCGCCGATTTTCACTTCAAGGCTTTTCAAAGGTTTGCCCACGGATCCCATACGATTTGCCTGCGGCACGTTCACGCTGATGACCGGGCAGCATTCTGTGAGACCGTAACCTTCAAAAATCGGAAATCCGATGTTCACCAAAAAGCGGTAGACCGTTTTGTTCAAAGCGCTGCTGCCCGAAATGATCCACTTGAACTTTCCGCCCAAGGCTTCTCGGATTTTCGCATAGACAAGCTTGTCGTAAATCGCACGACGCACCTTGCCGTGGCCCGGAACATTCTTTTTGGCAAAACGAATGGCTCGGTGCATCAGCACGCGTTTCGCGCCCGTTAATTTGTACTCTCTCGATGTGATCGCATCGGCAAACTTTTCAAGAATTCTCGGCACAAACGTTCCGATCGTCGGATGCACTTCGTGCGCAATGACGCCCACATTCTTCGGCGAATCGGCAAAGTAAACCTTTAAATGTTTGCGCATATAAAAGCAAATCACCATGCGTTCAAACACATGCGCTACAGGGAGAACGCTCAGGCCCGCATCCGTCTGCGGCGTCGGATCGATCATCGATTCCAAAGAGCCGACCATCGAAAGCATGTTACGATGCGAAAGCTCCACGCCTTTCGGGCGTCCCGTCGAACCGCTCGTATAAATAACCGAGAACAGATGGCTCCGCTTGATTGTATCGATCTTGTACTGGAACCATTCCTGCGTTCCGTATTCCTTCGAAAGAATTTCGCCTTCTTTCAAAAGGCTCTTCCAGTAAATCCCATTGACCGGAAGCTTCGCACGGTCGTCAAAGCAAATGATGTAACGGAAACGCGCCATGTGCTTGCGAATTCCCGCATCCAGAACATCCACATTGTCCACGGCCAAAAATCCGATTTCGGAATCGTCGCACTGGAACTGGAAATGCTCTTCGCTAATGTTCGGAAACAGCGGAACTGTAGGCGCGTGGCACACTTCACAGGCCAAATCCGCTACAATCCAATTCGGGGAGGTACTAGCAATAATGCCAAGGCTTTTGCCTTCCCCCACGCCGTATTTCGCAAAGGCAAGCGAGGCGTAAAAAAGCATTTCTTCCAAACGCTTTCCCGAGTATTCTTCCCAAGATCCATCCACTCGCCGAAACCAGCCCGGAAAGTCTTTCGAGCGGCACATGTCCAGAAACATCGCCGGAATGGAGTGAAATTGGTTCATCTGCATTGTTTTGCCCTTTTTTCCAAAAATACCTTATTTCTTTCAAAAAAAATTTTTTAGGCGGATTACATTTTTGTCACTTTTCGAAAAGTGGCTTTTTGGCGAAATTCTAGTAAAAGCCACTTTTGAAAATCTTGCATTTTCAATTTCACAATTTTGTAACATTTTTATTTTTTTTGGCGAAATTTTTCTGTTTTCGCTATTGTTATATTTTCTCTCGACAAAAACAAACATGTCATTCATTGGAGAAAAAAAACAATGGCAATCAAAAACGCATACCTCAAGTCCGTCTATGACAAAGTCGTAGCTCGTGACCCGGACCAGGCTCTCTTCCACCAGGCTGTCCGTGAATTCCTCGAATCCCTCGACCCGGTCCTCGAACAGGACAAGTCTTGGGAAACGAACGGCGTTATCGACCGTCTCGTTGAACCGGAACGCGTGATCACGTTCCGCGTCCCTTGGGTTGATGACCAGGGTAAGGTTCAGGTGAACCGTGGCTACCGCGTGCAGTTCAACTCTGCTATCGGTCCTTACAAGGGCGGTCTCCGTCTTCGTAACGAAGTCACTCTCTCCATGCTCAAGTTCCTCGGCTTCGAACAGATCTTCAAGAACAGCTTGACCACGCTCCC
>JAILDK010000006.1 GCA_024689485.1 Fibrobacter sp. | reverse complement strand
GCATACTGAGAACCATAATCCAAAGTATTGATCACATACCAGCCGTCGGAAAGAGATGTAGACGGCAACAAATTAAATGCACCATCTACCACCAGATACATGGAATTCCAACCACCTGGATTTGCAACGTAGACAGTACCTGAGCAACTGAGTGCCCAAGAAGAGCCCATTCCGAACAGGAGAGCAAAACCGAAAACAAGCTTTGCTAACCAGCTAGTCACGTTCTTTGTTTTTTTCATAACATCTCCAAAACCAATCGCAGCATCCCAACCACGAGATTAGCATATGACGACCCAAGAACGGCTTTTGTAAAAAGTCGCTCTTATTCGCTTGAAAACTATCCTTTTTTAAGAAAAAAGGGTAGTTTTTTCTTAATTTGTGATAGATTTACCGTTTACGCGTGATACCGAACGCATTTTTTAGTCAAAAAAGCTAATTTTGGCGTTGAAATGTCCACATTAGGCGAATTACATCTGGAAAAAACGATCCAATCGGACGGACTTACCCGTCCCATGCCAACAGCAAAGGCTCGGCCTTATCTGATTGTGCTGTACCCGCAAACCTCCTTCCGTCAGATTCCCCTGACCCAAGGCAAAACGGTTTTGGGCCGCGGAAGCGATGCAGACATTCGCCTGGAAGACGAGATGATTTCCCGCAAGCACAGCGAAATCGCTTGGGACGGAAACAAGGTTACCCTGCGTGACCTGGATTCGACGAATGGCACCTTTGTGGACGGAGTCGCCCTGACGACGCATCCAAAGACCATTGATGTGGAAAATCGCCTTCAGATCGGCAAAATGGTTCTGAAAATTGACTTTAAAGAGCCGACGGACGAAGCATTTGACCGAGAATTCTTTGAAGCGGCCACCACGGATCCGCTGACCAAGGCTCCCAACCGCCGAACCTTTATGGACCGCTCCCTGGGAGAACTCGCCTCGGCTCGTCGCAAAAACCAGTATGTGCATGTGGTTTTATGCGAACCGGACCATTTTAAAAAATTGAACGAAGACTGGGGCAAACCCGCCTGCGACATGATTTTGAAGGGTCTTGCCCAAATCTTGACCCGCAACAAGCGCGAAAGCGACCTTTTTGCCCGTTACAGCAACGAAGAATTCGTTCTGCTACTCCCGGAAATGACCAAGGCCGACGCTCAAAAAAGCGCTGAACGCCTGCGCGCTGCCGTAGAAGCTTATAAGTTCAGCTTTAACGACAAACCGATTCCGGTGACAGTTTCGCTCGGCGTCGCCAGTTTCAAGGGCAGAGAAATTCCGACCCTCGACGCGATGATCTCGACCGCGAACCAATGCCTTTACTATGCCAAGGAACACGGTCACGACCAGATCGTGAACTCGGACATGCTCCAGAAAGCGTGAAATACGCCTACATCGAAATCACGAAAAAGTGCAACCTGAGCTGTCCGTTTTGCCCCAGCGCAAACCTAAACGGACACCGTGGCGAAATGCCGCTTTCCCTTTTCGAAAAAATCCTCGAAAATTTACAGGGCAAAGTCCAAGAAATTTTTTTGCACGTGCTAGGAGAGCCTCTGCTGCATCCGCAATTTGCAGAAATCTTAAAAGCGGTAGATGCGAGCGGACTTAAGCTGAACCTGACGACAAATGGAGTTCTGATTGCAAAGCACGCGGACAAGCTTCTCGCGTCGTCGGCATTGCGGCAGATCAATTTTTCGACCCACGCTTACGCCTATTTGCCAAAGGAAAAAGCCCTGAACGTTTTGAACGATTCTTTTGCATTTGCAGAACGTTTGAATGCAGAACGCCCTGAAGTCTATTTGAACTTTCGCCTGTGGAACGACAAGGCAGATGCCACGTCCGATGCATGGAATGAAACTGTTTTCAGGCTTCTCTCCGAGCGTTTTCAGGCGGATCTTTCCCCAACCGCTTTTTCTGTACGGCACAAGAGCTTTCCGATTACAGGGCGCCTTTATTTGCACCGGGATTCGCGCTTTATATGGCCCAATGGCCTTGGCGAAGAAAAGGAAAACGGAACGTGCCACGGCATGATCGACCAGTGCGCAATTCTCTTTGACGGAACAGTCGTTCCCTGCTGTCTCGACTACAAGGCGAACATTCCGCTAGGAAAGATTCCTGGCGAAACATGGGATTCTATTTTTCAAAGTGAAAAGGCGGAACGCATTCGAAAGGGCTTTGAACAGCACAAGCTGCTAGATCCCTTCTGCAAGCGTTGCCCTTTTGCAAGAAGATTTCGGTAATAAGAAGGTCTCGATGAACGGAAATTCGAAAGCAGTAGAAAGCAACCAGACAGGCATTCACAAGGACTTGGAAGGCCTTGTTTTGCGCTATCTTGATTCGGAATTTCGCCGTCCGATCGCAGACCATACGCGGGTCGCATTTGAAGCGGCGCAAGCCTTTGTCGATAAATTCCAGGCGCCGATTGTTCTCGATTCCGGCTGCGGAACGGGGCTTTCTACATTGAACCTCGCCAAGCGTTTTCCGGAGAACCCTGTGATTGGCGTGGACAAGTCCGAAGTGCGACTTTCCAAGGCGGATGCCCGTGCTGCAAACGGAGAACCTTTGCCGGGCAACGTGTTTTACGTGCGCGCGGAACTGCTGGACTTTTGGAAGCTTGCTGCCGATGCTAAATGGAACATTCGCTTTCATGCGCTCTTTTACCCGAACCCTTGGCCGAAGCAGTCAGGTCTGCGGTACCGCTTTCACGGAAGCCCGATATTTCCGACGTTGATCAAGCTTTCCCCGGAACTTGAAATGCGCACGAACTGGAAAATCTATGCGGACGAATTCCGTTTTGCGTTAGAGCTTGCGAGTAAGCATTTGAGTTGGAATGCGAAAATTTCGGAAGAAGAATTTGTTCCGACAGAACCGATTTCCGCCTTTGAAAAGAAGTTCCAAGAAAGCGGACACGGGCTTTACAAGGTGAGATTGCTTCGTTCCTCGCAATGACAGGCGAAGAGACGCATTCGCAAGGACAGGCGAATGACGCATTCGCAAGGACTGGGGAACGTGTCATCGCGAGCGTAGCATGGCGATCTAAATTCAATTTGAAAACAACTTTTTAAAAACAAAAATCCCCCGCATCGCTGCGAGGGATTTTTGAATTCCTTCAACAAGGATTCTTTCTTGCGAAAGATTAAGCCTTGTTCAAACGATCCTGAATCATGTCGATGATTTCGGAGAGTTCCTTCGGAAGGTGCTTGCCGAACTTCGGATAGTGATTTTCCTTCACGTCAGCGAGTTCCTTCTTCCAGCCTTCCACGTCGACCTTGAGGATTTCCGGAAGGGTCTTCTTGTAGCAGTCAGCGAGACCGTCGGTGTTGAGGGTCTTCGGCATGTAACCGATAGCCGTTTCAACAACGTTAGATTCGTCGCCATTGCAGCGGTCGAAGATCCAAGCGAGAACGCGGCTGTTGTCGCCGTAACCCGGCCACATGAAGCCACCCGGAAGGTCTGCATTGTCTGCATCCTTACGGAACCAGTTCACGTAGAAGATCTTCGGGAGCTTGTCAGCGGTGGTAGCCTTACCGATTTCGATCCAGTGCTTGAAGTAGTCACCCATGTTGTAGCCGCAGAACGGGAGGATTGCGAACGGGTCGCGGCGGATCTTACCGACCTGAGAGGCGTCAATCGTAGAGGCAGCAGTGATTTCGGAACCAACGATGGAGCCGAGGAACACGCCGTGGTTCCAGCTGAGGGACTGGTGAACCAGAGGAATGGTGGACGGACGACGGCCACCGAAGAGGATAGCGTCGATAGGCACGCCAGCAGGATCTTCCCATTCCTTGGCGATGCAGGGGCACTGCTTGGCCGGAGCGGTGAAGCGAGCGTTCGGGTGAGCCATTTCTTCGCCCTTAGGAGCCTTGTCCTTCGGGAGTGCGTCACGGGTCTTGCCCTTCCAGTCAACGAGCTTGCCCTTGGCCGGGTAGCCGATGCCTTCCCACCAGATGTCGCCGTCTTCAGTGAGGGCGCAGTTGGTGTAAATGGTGTTCTTTTCTGCAGAGATAAGAGCGTTCTTGTTGGATTCTGCAGAGGTGCCCGGAGCAACGCCGAAGAAGCCGGCTTCCGGGTTGATAGCGTAGAGACGGCCATCCTTACCAAACTTCATCCATGCAATGTCGTCACCGATGGTTTCGACCTTCCAGCCCGGGATAGTCGGGATGAGCATAGCGAGGTTCGTCTTACCGCAAGCAGACGGGAATGCGCCAGTCACATACTTGACTTCGCCCTTCGGGTTCGTGAGCTTGAGGATGAGCATATGTTCAGCGAGCCAGCCTTCGTCGCGAGCGAGGACGGTAGCGATACGGAGAGCGAAGCACTTCTTACCGAGAAGAGCGTTTCCACCGTAGCCCGAACCGTAGGACCAAACGAGGCGTTCTTCCGGGAACTGCGTGATGTACTTGTATTCGACGTCAGCGCACGGCCAGATACCGTTGTCGCTTTCGCATTCGCGGAGCGGCTTACCAACGGAGTGGAGGCACGGAACGAATTCAGCGTTCGGGTCAGCATTGAAGATATCGAGAACCTTCTTGCCAGCGCGAGTCATGATGTCCATGTTGAGAACAACGTATTCGGAGTCCGTGACTTCGATACCGTTCTTGGAAATCGGAGAGCCGAGCGGGCCCATGCAGAACGGGATCACGTACATGGTACGGCCGTGCATACAACCCTTATAAAGCTTGCGCATCGTCTGCTTGAGTTCAGACGGGTCGATCCAGTGGTTGGTCGGACCTGCATCTTCTTCCTTCACGGAAGAGATGAACGTACGGGATTCAACGCGAGCCACATCAGACGGAAGGGAACGGAACAAGTAGCAGTTTTCCTTCTTGGCAAGCTTCGTTGCGAGGCCAGCCTTGACGCACTTCTGCATGAGGCGATCATATTCTTCCTGAGAACCGTCGACGACGACAACGTCATCCGGTTCGCACATGGCGATCATTTCGTTCACCCAAGTACTGATCTTCGGGTGCTTGATGTCGTTAAGAGTAAGACTCATTATGAGCTCCTATTGGTTTTAACGTGTTTGTTTCGATCATTTCGAACGCGCTTAAATCTACAAAAAATTGGGAATTCGGAAAGTGGCAGAACCTTAAAAAAGACTTTTCACCGCCCCTCGGAGAAGGCTCCGAAACTTAGTTTCGTCTATTTTCACAATTTTGAAGGGAGAACCCCTGCCGGAGGTCGGAGGTCCATAGGCGTTTTTCTTTGATTTTCTTGAATATTTCGCCAATTTTTTGTAAAAATAAGATAGATTAGGAGGGTATTTATCGCTTACATAGATTAGGAGCATTATGAATTGGTCTTATCGTGAACATAACAAGAACACCCTTTGCATGATTATGGCGGGCGGCCAGGGAAGCCGCCTTCAACCTCTCACCCGAGACCGTGCAAAGCCTGCCGTTCACTTTGGTGGTACTTATCGAATCATCGACTTCGTTTTGAACAACTTCATCAACTCTGGTATCTTCAAGATCAAGGTGTTGACCCAGTTCAAGTCGGATTCTTTGAACAAGCATATTTCCGCAGCCTGGAACCTGAATGCAAGCCTTGACCAGTACGTGGACCTTGTGCCCGCACAGATGCGTACCGGCGGCGATTGGTACAAAGGAACTGCCGACGCTATTTTCCAGAACATCAACCTGATTACGGATGAACGTCCGGATATCGTCGCGATCTTCGGCGGTGACCACATCTACAAAATGGATGTAAACCAGATGATCGACTTCCACCTTTCCCGCGCAGCGCTTCTGACGATTGCAGCGATTCCTGTGCCCGTGGAAGAAGCAAGCGAATTCGGCATCATCGAAGTCGATAGCGACAACCGCATGATCGGCTTCCAGGAAAAGCCGAAGAACCCGAAGGAAATGCCGGGTCGTCCGGGCTGGTGCCTCGCCAGCATGGGCAACTACATCTTTACGAGCAAGTTCCTTGTGCGTGAACTTTTGAAGCATTCGAGCGAAGGCGCAACCGACTTCGGCAAGGACATTATTCCGGCCCTTTACCCGAACTACCCTGTTTACGTGTACGATTTCAACACGAACATCGTCCGCGGCGAACGCGCAGAAACCAAGGGTTACTGGCGCGACGTGGGAACGCTCGACGCATTCTTCGAAGCCAACATGGACATTTGCTCGGGCAATCCTCCGTTTGACCTTTACAACAACTACTGGCCGATTCGCACTTACAACTGGAACCAGCCGCCTGCCCGTTTCTTTAGCGCAGGCGACTCGGAACATCCGGGTGCAGCCATTGACTCCGTTGTTTCCGCAGGCTGCGTGATCGGCGGCGGTCGCGTGATCAAGAGCGTTCTTTCTCCGGCGGTTTCCATTCAGAAGGATGCCCTCGTCGAAGAATCGATTCTCTTCCCAGACGTGACGATCGGTCCGGGCGCCAAGGTGCGCAGAGCCATTATCGAAAAGGGCTTGCACATTCCTGCGGGCTTTGAAATCGGTTATGACTTGGAACGCGACAGCAAGATGTTCCACGTCACGCCTTCGGGCATCGTCGTCCTCGCCAAGGATACGATCATCAAGGCTTAACGCTTTAGAACTCGAATCGAAAACGCACTTCCATCGAAGTGCGTTTTTCTTTTTACACATAAATTTTCCAGACAAATTCACAAGCCGAAACAAGGCGTGATTTTTCCAATTCGTTTAAAACGAGAAACCCCCGCACTTCCGCGCGGGGGTTTTCAAGGGTGGGTAACCGGACTCGAACCGGCGACAACCAGAATCACAATCTGGGACTCTAACCAATCTGAGCTACACCCACCATAAATGAGCGAGGCAAATATAACAAAGTTTGAAGAAAATTCAAAGGGTTAATTTTGAATTATTCTTCGCGTTCTTTACGCCTCATCAAACGCATGAAGTTCGCACGCTTGAAATCATTACGGTGTTCATTGCAGAATCTCGGGTAGATGAACTGCTTCGGGAAAACCTTGATTTCGAACAGATTGTCGCAGCCTTCGAGGCAGCAACGGAACTTCAAGTCCAAAACATCTGTGTAGTTGTGGCGGAACACGATGTTCTTCGCATCGATGTTTTCCACATCTTTCTTCTGCTTCTGGCGATTCTTGATATCGCGGTGAAGCGGGCAGTACTTGGCAATCGGGTGACCCCAAAATTCGCGACCGCAACCCGGTTCTTGGCAAATCTTGAGCTTAATGCGCTTCTTCTTTTTGTACTTAGGTAACTGCATAGCACCTGTAAATTTACTAAAAATCCCCCCTTTTTTCAAATTTTTTCCTTTTTCCTTGCTCCCGAGCGTCTTATTAGAGGGGTTCTTTTAGGAGGACCTATGCAAGTAAAGCGTTTTCAACGGCATTTTGTGGGCATTTTGATGCTCGTATGGCAGACAATGAGCTGTTCCGAGGCGGATATTTCTGCCGAAGTGGCAGATTTTGGGACGGCAACGCTTGAATTTTTAGATGTCGGGCAAGGATTATCCGTTTTATTTCAATCCGATGGCAAAGAGTGGGCGTTTTTGTACGATTCCGGGAACGATTCGCTCGGATTTTGGGATTCGCTACACGTGCGGAATATAAAGCACCTAGACTGGGCGCTGATCAGCCATTGGCATCGGGATCATGCGGGCGGATTTTTGGAATGGGATGGTTCCGTGCAAATCGATACGCTTTTTTACAGCAGGGATACTGGCGGCATTTGGCTGCGGGACAGCGTTTTGAAACTTGCCAAGCGTTTTGGAACGGCGACCGTTGCCGTGGAACGCGGGCGAAAGATCCCTTGCGCGGAATGGAGCTGTCAAATTTTATGGCCCACGGAATTCAAAGCCTTTGGGGGGAACGATGCGAGCGCCGTGTTGCAGATTTCGGACGGAAAAGAGCGTGCGCTTTTGACGGGAGACTTAGAGAACCTGGGAGAAGCGGAACTTTTGGAGCTTTCGCACGATCTGCGGGCGAGCCTTTTGCAAGTCGGACATCACGGTTCTGCGGCAAGCTCTTCTCTCCGATTTTTGGAACAGGTTTCGCCTTCGCTTGCGGTGATCTCCGTGGGAAGGAACAACCATTACGGTCACCCGGCGAAGAGTACGCTGAAGAAGCTTTCTTTTGCAATCGGAGATTCTTCCAAAATTTTGCGCACGGATCTTTGCGGAACGATTGTTGTAGAATGGAGGCGGAATAAAGGTTTATGGCAAAGAAATTACTAGTTTAAGGGCCTATGTCGCACCTTTTCCATATTCCCGTGATGGGAACCTGTTTTACGACCGATTCGCCCTTACGCGTTGCGCATTGGGGAATCGACTCGGCGATTTCCCTCGTCGATGACAGGATGACGGAAAAGATCGGGCTTTACTATGCCGGAAAATACGGGCTACCGTATGAAAAGGTTTCCCCTTCGGCGGAACACGCCCGAGAAAAGCGGATACGGCTCTATCTGAATTTGGTGAATGCCTTGGTGCAAAAGAATTTTGCCCGGGTCAAAGAAGCGCCTTTTACGGGCAAAAGCGAAAAGGACTTTTACTTTCAACTTTTGCCGACAGAAGATCCGCTGCGCATGCGTTACCTACAAATGCTTCAAATGCCCGCAGGAGATGTTCGCTGTGCAGAAGAGAAGTTCTTGAGTGCAGAAATGCGCCCGGGCTCTATCGATGTGAACATCATGGTAAAGCTTGACCGCCCGGGCTTTGACGATGCAAAAGAAGCGCTCCGCGGCTATGCAAAATCGGATCTTTGCGGCAACACGAGCTTGATTCTGAGCGCGGGAATCAACCAGGCGCTCTTCAGCGAAATGGAAAGCTTTCCCTGCTTTTACCGCAATGCAGAAGGAAGCTTTGACAAAAAAATCGTGCTGAAGATTTCGGACTTTCGTTCGGCGCAGATCCAGGGAAAATTTTTAGCCCGCAAAGGGCTTGAAGTTTCGGAATACCGCGTGGAATCCGGGCTGAACTGCGGCGGGCATCTGTTCCCTGCCGAGGGTGAACTTTTACCGCTGATTTTACAAGAAGTTGCGGCGAACAAAGAGAAGCTCGTTTGCGGTTTTCGAGATGCCGTGCAAAAATATTATGCGGTCCATGGTCTTGATGTAAAACGTTTGAAGCCGCTCGTGCCAAAGTTTACGGCGCAGGGCGGCATTGGGAACTTTGGCGAAGCCGAGCGTCTTTTGCGGGATTTTGGGATGGACCGTTGCGGATGGGGTTCGCCGTTTTTACTTGTGCCGGAAGCAACTCTTGTGGACGACTCTCTGCGCACTTTACTTGTAAAAGCGAATCAGAGTGATATTGTGATGAGCGAAGCTTCCCCACTCGGCGTTCCTTTTAGCCATTTGAAAACCTGCCCTGCAGAAATCGACCGCGTTCAAAAAATTGCAAGCGGAAATCCAGGCGCCCTTTGCCCCAAAGGCTTTTTGCAGAACAACACCGAATTCACGGAACGCCCGATTTGTACAGCAAGCCGCGAATATCAAAAGAAGAAGCTCACCGCAATCGAAGCCTTAAACATTTCCGCTGAAGAAAAGCAAAAAGAAAAGGCTCTCGTTTTAGAAAAGACGTGCATCTGCCACGAACTCGGAAACTCCGGGCTGATTGCTCTTGGGCTTGAAGGGGCTGAAAAGGCTCCTGCGGAAATTTGCCCCGGTCCGAACCTCGCCTTTTTCGACAGGACTTACACTCTCGAAGAAATGGTGAACTTTATCTATGGACGGGGAGAAACTTTAACCACTGCCCATCGGCCGCACATGTTCGCTTTGGAAATTCAGCTGTACGCAAAGTGGTTTCAGAATTCTGCGGCAAAAGGAAAGCCTTTGAAAACGGTCGCGCAGAATTTAAAGCGCGGCCTCGACTTGGCGCTTGAAATTTCCAAGTCCAAAGCGTTCCCCGGTGAAGATTTGGAAAGCATCCAGGATGCGGTAACGCATACCCTTCCGCTGATCGAGCCTTACTTGTGATTACTTACTGGCGAGCTTCGGCTTTCCTGTCCAGCCGAGCTTTCCGTGGAGAGCGTTGACAAAGCCCGTATTCTTCATGCGGATAAACGTCGTCACATCCTTACTCTTGGAAAGGACGAGAGAATCCCCCGCTTCAAGAACCTGAACGATTCGACCGTCAAAAACGAGTTCGATGGGCGTATTCACAATCGACGTGACACGGCATTCCGAATCTGTCGGAATGATGAGCGGTCGCACCGAAAGGCTGCAAGGCGCCACCGGAGTCAAGACAAAAGCATCGACCGACGGGTAGATGATCGGGCCACCCGCGGCAAGATTGTATGCGGTAGAACCTGTTGGCGTCGAAACAAGCAGAGAATCCGCCCAGTATTCCGTCAGCGGACGGTCCTTGAATTCCACGTTGATGTTGACGAGGCGTTCCGGAGCGTGGGCACGAATGTGGACTTCATTCAAGACCGTTTCCGTGCGGATAACCTTTTGCTTGTGATAGATTTTGGCATCCATCATGATGCGGTCACGGGTCGTGTAATCGCCCACGAGAAGCGCGTTCAAAGTGTCTGGCAAACTTTCCACCGGCGTTTCCGTGAGGAATCCAACGCGGCCAGCATTCACGCCGAGAATCGGAATATTGACGCCCAGCGCAATACGTGCCGAGCTCAAGAATGTACCGTCACCGCCGATCGCGATCAAAAGAGAGCATTTGCGCAGCGTGCGTTCCGAAACAATGCGAATTCCCTTGGGGGCGACGCCCGCGAGAGAATCCACCGCATAGAAAGCAATGTCGCGATGCTTTGCCGCAAACACGGAAATTTCTTCAAGAGCCTTGATGAGTTCAGGGCTCTTTCCCTTAAAACCAACAATGCCGATTTTGGAAAACTTCATGATTGTGCGATCTCTTTTAATTTGTTCACGATTCCTGGGAAAACAACATCGACGTCTCCGAGATTTTCAATCGTCGTTTCCCCTTGCGAGAAGAGCGAAATGACATTGAACATCAGTCCGAGAACCGGGTCGTTTTCCGCATCAAAGCTGCCCGCATCGAGTTCTTCTCTTCCGCGGACGACAAGTCCTTCATCATAGACGCCGATCGAAGCGCCTGTCTGTTTTAAATTCCGAGCGAGAGTTTCGCAACGGGGACGCAATTCCTTGGAAAGGCTGTCCGGGATGCGGAGAATGCTTTCACCGTCGGCGGTACTCGCCGCAAGAGCGATAAACGGATATTCTTCCAAGCACGTGCAGAGGATATCTTCGGCGAGACGGCGAGAAGACAAGCGTTTGTCGTAAACGGAAGTCACATCTGCATAAGCGGTGCCATAACGTTCGTGGCGCGTTCCAAAATCGATCTTTGCACCCATACGGCGAAGCGCCGAAAAAGCTCCAGCTCGGTCACCGGCGATCAGAACGTTTTTAAGCGTAATCTTCTTGTTTTTAAATGCCGGGGAAAGAATCGAAAGAATGACGAGAGCGCAGGCTTCCGTCGGATCGTTCGGGACGAAGTAGTCGTGGCTCGTTAAAATTTTGGTTTCGGAAATGATCGTTTTGACGCGACGTTCCGTTTTGATACCGCGCGCCTTGGCAATGCGACGTTCGAGTTCGCTCATTTCCTGCATGCCGGTCGTTTGAATTTGGATTTGCGCGCCGAAGTAGGTGAGCATTTCCACAAACGAAGAACGGATCGGGCTGCGTTCGTCGAATTCAACCGTTCTGCCGAGAACAAGAGCGTTCACGAGGACCGCGTTCTTGGCGAGGTACGGGATGCAGCCTTCGCGCGTTTCCTTGAGCAGCGGAAGCATGTGTTCAAAGTGGAAGGAGATCGTCTTGCCCGCTTCCGTTTCTGACTCGCTTTCCACTTTTACACCGAAAACTTCGGCGAGGAAAGCCTTTGCCTTTTGAAGCTGTTCCGCAGTTCCCGTTGCAGAGAAGAGCGTTTCCGTATCCTTGGAAGTGAGTGCAAGCAAGAGCGACATCGCATTGTCGCTTTCTGGAATGTGCAGCAGAGTCGGAATCTTGTAAGAGAATCCGACGCCGGTCAGAATCGTATTCGAGCCTTTTTCTTCGACCTTGAGACCGAACTCCTGGAGCAAGTTCGCAAAACGGCGGGAGCGATCGGTAAACGCAAAATCGTCCAAAGTCGTGCGACCGTTCACCAGAAGGCCAAGTACAAGCACATCTTCCGAGAGTTCGCGGTCCGGATTTAAAACGATATTTTCCATTAGCGTTCCGTTACTTCAAAGTTCAAGGAGCGCAAGAGTTCTCGCGCCGCATTCGCCTGAGCTTCGGTCTTGAATGCAATCAAAAGGGTTCCTGCGATATTTTCACGCACCTTCATGAGTTCAATATCTCGCACGTTCAGCTCTGCCTTTGCAAGCGGTTCGAGTACGGCGAGAATCGCCCCCGGTTCATCTTTCAACTGAACCGTGAGCTGGAAGAAGCTGTTGTTCGCATTCTTGCCCGGGGCAAAGAGCGAAGCGCGTCCGTCATTTCCCTGGGCAAAAATCTGGTGCAGGGTTTCTTCATCGGTCGGGAGCTTTTCGATTGCCTTGCGGGTTTCTTGAAGGCCCGCGATATATTCGTCCATGGCGCGGAGAATTTCCGGCTTGTTCGTTTCGGCGATATCCTTCCACATGGCCCAGCTGGATGCGGCGATGCGGGTCATGTCGCGGAAGGCGCGCCCGGCAAAATGCTGGTAGCCGTTGTCGAGAAGGCGCGCCGGAATGTTCGCGGCGAGGCTTGAACTTGCCATCTGCGGCATGTGGCTGACCCAGGCGACAGTCTGATCGTGATGTTCCGGCGGGAAAACGACCTGTGCCGCTCCGACGAAAGAGATGATTTCGGACAGAGCCTTGTAATCTTCTGCAGAAGTTCCCGCAGGCGGACAGACGAACCAGTACGCGTTTTCAAATAACGACGGATCGTTGAATTCTACGGAATGCTTTTCCGAACCTGCCATCGGGTGACTTCCCACAAAGCGGAAAGGCGCTTTTAAAGCGGCGCCAGCCTTGCAGATTTCCGCCTTGGTACTGCCGATATCCGAAACGAGAATCGGATGGGAGGGCGTTCGCTTCGAAAGTTTTTCGAGAGTCGAAAGGATGATCGAAATCGGCGTACAGAGCAGAATGACGTCCGAGCCTTCAACCCACTGATCGATTTCATCATAGCCGAATGTTTCGTCGGCAAGTTTCAATTCCTTGGCACGGGCAAGCGTCTTCGGCGAGCTGACCGCTCGGATGATGACGTCTTCCTTCGCCTGTTTGAATGCGGCGGCGATGGAACTTGCGAGAAGTCCAAAACCGACAAAAGTGACACGTTTGAAAGAAAACATCACTTTTCCACCTGTCGAGTTTCGGTCATAATGACCTGAAAAATCCGTTTCATCGATTCCGGGGAAAGCGGACCGCCAGCAGCCTTAGCCTTGGCAGCGACGCGTTCCAAAATTTCCTGTTCGCGAGAGGCATCAAAGACAGGAAGACCTTTTTCCTTTTTGATTTTGCCAATTTCGACCGCATAATTTGCGCGGTTATTCAAAAGCTCGATCAGAGTGTTTTCGAGCTCGTCGATTTTTGTTCGCCAGTTCGCAATATCCATATGGGGAAAGTTAGAAAGTTTTTGGAGAGGGGCTTTGGCTTTTCTATATTTGGGGGCATGAAAATCGCAGTCGGACTTTCTGGTGGTGTCGATTCCACGATGGCAGCCTATCTTTTGAAGAAACAAGGCCACACTGTCGTCGGAGTTACAATGTCTCTGTGGGATGGAACGATTCCCTTAGAAGACCGCGGGCAAAGCGGATGTTTTGGCCCAGGCGAAGCGCGTGAACTCAAAAAAACGGAAGAAATCGCCAAACGCCTTGGAATCGACTACGAAGTTATTCCGCTTGCCGAACAGTACAAGCGAAATGTTTTGGATTATTTCCGCGCAGAATACAGAGCGGGCCGCACCCCGAATCCTTGCGTCAAATGCAATCAAAAAATGAAGTTTGGATTCCTCATCGACAGCGCCCATAAACTGCTCGACTTCGACATATTCGCGACAGGGCACTACGCACAGGTTTCCGAAAACGGAAGGCTCCTACGCAAAGCGGTCGATTCGACCAAAGACCAAACGTACTTCCTTTCCCGCTTAAAGAGAGAGCAGCTTTCCCACGTGATTTTCCCTCTCGGCAATCTCACCAAAAAGGAAGTGAAAGCTCTCGCCGCAGAATCCGGATTTGAAGACGTTGCTCTGCAGCACGAAAGTCAAGACTTTATCGAATGCGAAGACTACGCCGTTCTCTTTGACAAAGAAGACATCAAGCCCGGCGACATTGTGGACATGAACGGCAACGTTCTTGGGCATCACAACGGCATTATTTATTATACCATCGGTCAACGCAAAGGCCTTGGAATCGGCGGTCTCAAAGAACCGCTTTTTGTCGTGAGAATCGACCCGCACAAGAATCAAGTGATTCTTGGAACCAAGGAAGATCTGTATTCCAAAAGTCTCAAAGCGCATGATGTCAACCGTCTGCTCTTAGACGACCATGTGAATGAAGGTCGAGCCATGGCAAAGATTCGCCACGGTAAAACCTTAGCCCCTGCCACATTTAAAATCGAAGGTGATAATTTGTACGTAACCTTCGATGAGCCTCAAATGTCAGTAACTCCGGGGCAAATCGTCGTACTTTATCAAGATGATGCCGTTTTAGCGAGCGGCATCATCGATGACCACTTCACCTAGGACTCTCTTATGATTCACTTCACCAAAATGCAAGGCGCTGGAAACGATTACATCTATGTAGATAATCGAAACGGCGTGGTTAAAGACCCTACCCAGCTTTCCCCGAAAATCTCTGATAGACATTTTGGCGTCGGCTCCGACGGTCTTGTTCTGATTAGCCTTTCGGACAAAGCTGACGTGCGCATGCGCATGTTCAACCCGGACGGCAGTGAAGCGGAAATGTGCGGAAACGCAAGCCGTTGCGTGGCCCGTTTTGCTTGGGAACGTTTCTTCAACAAGTCCAAAGACGAATTCGATTTGGAAACCGGCGCAGGCATCAAGCACATTGTGATTCATCGCGACGGCGAAAACTTTAAGTCTGCAACAGTGGACATGGGCGCTCCGATTCTTGAACCGGCAAAAATCCCGGTTGCCGCGGAAACGAACAAGATTACCCTCGACGGTCGCGAATTCACCTGTGTTTCCATGGGAAATCCGCACGCGGTGACTTTTGTCGACAGCGTCAAAACAGCTCCCGTGCACACGAAAGGTCCTGATTACGAAATCGACAAAATCTTTCCGCGCAAGTCGAACATCGAATTTTGCGAACTTGTGGACTCCACCCATGCCAAGATGCGCGTTTGGGAACGCGGAACCGGTGAAACTCTCGCCTGCGGAACCGGCGCCTGCGCGACTCTCGTCGCCTGTGTTTTGAACGGAAAAACCTCTCGAGCGATTGATCTTGAACTTCTCGGCGGAACGCTTCACATCGAATGGCGTGAAGACAATTCCCATGTGATGATGACGGGGCCTGCAGAATTTGTCTTTGAAGGGACCTTCGCAGAATAGAAAGAATCGCGCAACCGTTTCAACTGTTTGAAAAGTAACTTTTACTTACGTTCCCTGTGTCACACGGGGAACATTTGTTTTTACGCACAAGAGAACAAAGTGGGAACAAAAAGAACCATTTGTTAATCGCATTTTACTGACTAAAAAAAATCTTTGAAATAAATTAGGAACGTACTCTCGTTTTCTCTTTGTGAGGTTTAGGATGAACTTTTCTTTCAACAAATCCGTTTTGACCGCTGGCGTTCTCGCCATGGGTCTTGCAACGCTTTCCTTTGGACGCGTAGGCCCTGTGAGCGCCTATGGTCAGCTGCAGGCTGGAACCAATTCCAGCGGCAAGGGTCAAATTTACGGTTCCTGTAAGGGTGTCTCTGACGGCAACGAAGTGGCCGTGCAGGGCATGAGCCTTTTCTGGAGCATCGCGAGCGACGTGGGCGCGCCTTTCTGGTCCGACACCTATGTGACTGGCCTTGTGGAAAACCAGAATATTCAGTTGATTCGTGCGCCCATGGGTGTCGATGAAGACTGGGGCGCTGGAAACTATTTTACAAATACATCTAGCTATCAGGGCTTGATGGATGCCGTCGTGCAGTCTGCCATCGATAACGACATTTACGTGATTATCGATTTCCACAGCCACTGCGCCGAAAACATCACTAGCAGCGCCCAAAGCTTCTTTGCCACCATGGCCCAAAAATGGGGCAAATACGACAACGTAATTTTTGAAATCTATAATGAGCCGAAAAACGCTTGTAGTGATACTTGGTTCGACTTGAGCGGCGCTCAAAGCTATTGGACTAGCAAAATCTACCCTTATGCGGAATCCGTCATCAGCACCATCCGCCAATATTCGGACAACCTGATCCTTGTCGGAACGCCTTATTTTGACCAGTACACCAATGCGGCCCTCGTCCAACCGCTTTCCGATGCGAACGTGGCATACACCTTCCACTATTATGCAGGGGATGACACCTACGCTCATACGACCTCTAAACAGGGCTCTTGGGCAGAAGCCGCTATGAATGGCGGACTTTCCGTATTCGTTTCGGAATGGGGCAACTCCGCTCCCAGCGGTAACGGCGGATTTAATTCCAGTAACAGTACCACTTGGTACAACTGGATGACGTCTCACAAGCTTTCCGGCGCAAACTGGTCCGTTTCGAATAAAGACGAAACCGCATCCTATTTCACCACAGCCGGAGCCTGGAACTATTCCGAAAGCGGCAAGTGGGTGAACGCCAACGTTTTCGCCAGTCTTCCGACATCCTATACGGCTTGCAGCAATACAACAACTTCTTCTTCGAGCGTCGCAGCCAGCTCTTCGAGCGTTTCTAGCTCTTCGCAGGCCTCTGGCACAACTGATTACATTGACGACTTTGAAGATGGCGACAATTACGCCTTTACCGGTGGCGAATGGTATGCTTATACCGATGCTGGCGATGACGGTGCTTCGACCCTTTCCAATAGCGAAGGCAAGAATGGCGGCTACAATGTCATCCTCTCCGGTTCTTCCGCAGGCAATTCCACGTCTTACGTCGCAGGCATCACCGGTGTGACCCTTTCCCAGGGCAACAATCTGTATGATCCGTATGTGGCTCTCGGCTTGGGCCTGAACGAGACCCAAACCGCTTACGATCTTTCTTCTTGCACCGCCATCACCTATAAGTACAAGGGAGCCGCCCACAACTTCAAGGCAGAAGACACAAATGTGATGGATTATGGTTATCATCAGACGACCAAGGCAGCCTCCAGTTCTTGGAAGACCGCGACCATTTCCTGGGATGCACTCGCTCAAGAAACTTGGGCAGACGAAGTAACCCTTTCCAAGGCGCGCATCAACAAGCTTACCTGGGAAATCAAGGGAACCCAGCCGACTTACAACTATCTCTACATCGATGACGTCCGCTGCACGGGCATGTCGATTGTTCCGGTAGAATCTCCGTCTTCTTCGAGCGTTGCAGCCAGCTCTTCGAGCTCTGCGAAGTCCAGCTCCAGCACGGCCTCCTCCTCGAGCATTGCCGCTTCCAGCTCTAGCGCGACTTCTTCGGCTAGCGTTGTCGCTTCTAGCTCCTCCGCAGCCTCTGCAGCGGGCTACGTGATCAACGGTTCTACAAGCCAAACGGTCGTCAAGAATACCGCATTCGAAACCATCACGATTACGAACGTCACGTCCTTCAGCCGTGACACTTGGAACCTCTCCTCTATCGGAAACATCAACATCGCTTACGCGGACAACACGGTGACGATTTCCGGTATCGTGGAAAACTGGGCCGCGGAAGGCACCTACTCCGAAACGCTCACCGTGAACGGCGAAACCGTTACCGTAAGCCTGAACGTTGTCAATGAAGAAAGCACTTCGATTGCCGCAGACAAGACCGCTCAGAGCCTGCACGTTGCCGTCCTCGGCAGAACCCTCCACGTCAGCACCGCAACGCCGGTCACCGTGGAAGTGTTCGACATGCAGGGCCGTGCGCTGAAGCGCTTCTTCCAGGTGAACGAATCCGTTTCGCTTGAATCCATGCAGAGCGGCTCCTACATCGTCCGCGTCCATGCAGGTTCGATGAGCAGCACCAAGCGTATCTCGCTCCGCTAAGTTTCAACCTACAAAGAGAGAAGGGTCTCCGCTTCGGCGGAGGCCTTTTTTGTTTTCCGTCACCCTTACAATGCACCTACAACAAAAAAGGCTCGCACCCGGCGAGCCTATCCAAAATACGAACTAAAAAAAGCAGACTGAATTAAACAAGAACCGTTTCAGACTGCTGGGCGCGAGCTTTAGCCTCTTCTTCTGCAATCTGACGGTCCCGTTCCATTTTCGAAAAGACGCATCCGCAAAAGTACTGGCGGTAAAGCTTGTATTCCTTGCAAAGCTGCGTAGAACGGAGGAAACCATTACGTTTTTTGAAGTTTGACGGCAAATGCTTAACGCCGTAGAGCTTTCCCATTTCTTCACCGATATGGTTCAGCACGTCCGCGTCTTTCATTGGGCTAATGGTGAGCGTCGTCGTGAAATAATCCATGTCGAGCTCTTTCGCCACTTTTGCCGCTTCGCCCAATCGGAGTTCAAAGCATTTGTAACAACGGGCACCGCCTTCACGTTCCTTTTCAAGGCCTTTAACAGCCGCATAATAGCGTGCAGGCTCGTAATTTCCTTCGAGGAAACTCACCGGGTACTTCGCCGGAAACTCGGCCGAGAAGCGCTTTAATTCCGCTACACGGTGCTGGTATTCTTCGATCGGGAAAATATTCGGGTTGTAATAGAAAGTCGTAATGCGGAAATAATTCGAAAGATATTCCAGAACGTAAGTCGAACACGGCGCACAGCAGCAATGCAGCAAAAGCGAAGGGACTTCCCCCTTGCTCTGCAGGCGACGGATGATATCATCCATCTGACGCTGATAATTGACCGGAGCCGCCATATTCCAAATCCTTAGAATTTGAAGATTGCACCGAAGCGCATCTGACCATCACGAACGCCGTCGTTATCGCCCACGTCCTTGATCGTCGAAATATCGAATTCAAGCACATCGGAAAGCATCACGCCAAGACCCAAGTCCACTTCGTTACGCTTACCCGTTTTATCATAAAGGTAACCGGCTCGTACCGCCACCGTATTGGAATAGGTGTATTCCGCACCGATGTTGAAAATACCCTGAAGCAGCGAGTTCTTGAAACGTGTAGCGCCATGACCGCCGAGTTCCGGATGGATCAGGCTCTTCCACATCGCATTGTAGAACGGTTCCGGATCGCCCTTTTCGTCATCGTAAACGACCGTGCGGTTATAGTCCGCAGCAATCAACAGACGGTGATCCAAGGTGTTCACGACTTCATAAGCAAGACCGAGGCGCCAGGTAAGCGGGATCGGATCCTGATCCGACTTGTCTGTATAATAGACACTCGGGCCAATGTTTGCCAAAACGATGGCGGCGCTCAAGTCGTCGATCAAAAGATTGCGACGGAGGAAGCCCACATCAAAGGCATAGCTGAACGTCGTCGCTTCTTCGCCATCTGTCGAAGCACCCGTGCTCAAATCCGAGTAGAAGAACTTGATAGTGAGACCGATCGAAGAGTTCTGCGTCAACTTGGTACCGTAGCTGATAGCGCCGACGACTTCCGAACTGTTCGCATTCGTCGCCGCATCATCTTCCGTCGAAACGACCGTTTCACCGAAGGAGACAAAGTTCACCGACACGCCCAAAGTTCCCCATTCATCGAGAGGAATCGTCATGCCGCCGAACAAATGGTACAGGTCCGGAATGTTCAAAACCGGGAGGAGCTTTTCGTAGAAGAACGTGAGCTGGTAGTCTGCGTCCTTGTAACGTTCAATGCCCGCACTCGTGCTGAACCAAACGTCATTCGCCTGCGGCAAAACCGCCCAGACGCGATTCGAAGAAAGACCGTTACCGGAATGGAAATGTTCCCATTCGTCTTCTGACTGCTGATTTCCGCGTTCTTCCGGTTTGCGTTCGAGTTCGGCCTTTCTGCCGGAAGCGGTTGCGTAATCCGGCAAATGGCGCCAAACGCCCTTGTCCGTCGCAATCCAAATGGCGCCGTCATTGTCCACAGCGAGATCATGCACCACGTTGCTTTCAAACTTGACCTGTTCCCACTTGCGCAGATTGAAGTGAGAAAGACCGCCATTGTGCGCAGCCCAAACGTGTCCCGAAGAATCCACGATCAAAGCCGTTGCATGCAAATCCATGATGCCGTCTTCTTCGTTGAACAGGCTCCAGCGGTCCTTGCCGCTAGATCCTTTCTTCGGCACGAGGCGAGCGATACCAGCACCGTCTGCAGCCACGTAAAGTTCACCCTTAAAATCCGACCAGGCGAGAGCGTTGATCTTTTGGCTCGGGAGGACCTTACCCTTCTGTTCCACGACACCGTTGCGGTAAGAGAAAAGGCCGTTGTCCGTACCGATCCAGAGCGTTGCCCCCTGGTTTTCCAAAGCGGTAATGCGCGGAGTTCCGAGTTCTGCGGAATAATTTTTCCAGGTCTTGCCGTCGAAGCGGAAGAGTCCCTTCGGAGTTCCGACCCAGAGTTTTTCCGTGCGGACTTCGTATAGAAGTGCGGTCACCGTATCACCGACAACCAGGTTCCACGGAATCATCACGTCGCGGACATAGGATTCGTCGATATCGTTCTGCACATCGTTGAACTGCTTGACCTTACGCGTATATTCGTCGAGACCCGCTTCCGTTCCCGCGAATACGCGGACTACGTCACGGATCTTTTGCTGGCCTTCGAGAGTCACCACATGGTGATCCGACCAGTGCTCGCCGTCATAATGACGAATACCGTTGTTCGTACCTGCCCAAATTTCGCTTTTTTCAAAGAATCCTGCACGGCTTTTGGCTGCAAGCGTGGTAAACGCCGGAACCTTGTCCGACTTCTGCTCCAGGGAAAGTTCCCATTCGTTTGCAAGCGGACCAAAGGCTAGGCCTGCCGGGTTGTAATAAAGCGCGGCAGCGTCATCCGCCACAGCGACGCCGGTTTCACCCATACCGAGCTGGCGAGCGCCAACCGGCATCTCCAGAGTGATGATAGCCGAGTTTGCAGCGAACGCAGCCGCCGAGCAAAGAGATGCAAAAAGTAGAGTCTTACGCAAGGTGTCTCCAATCGGGAACGCGATACGCCCCATTTTCCGGAATGAGAGGTTTCCACCCCGCCTTACCCGGATTTTCCCAAGGAAGCTTTGGTACCAAATGACAATCGCACCCGAGAACATACGGCGGCAGGATTTCTGCATGATTCCGGATCTGTTCCCGAGTAATATAATTGTCGTCACTCATAAAACTACAAAACGGCTTGCTCTTAGGACCAACCACCACACGGTACGTCACAGTCCCGTTTCGGTCGCCTTCGTCGATAACCTTCACCACGTCATCAATGCTCTTGTTCCAAGATTCAATCAAACGAGCTTGTTCTTCCGGACTAGCGCCTGTAGTAGAGAGCCATTCAGCAATTTCTTTTAAGGAAGGTTTCACTTTTTCAATCGATTCGCGGGCTGGACGGACCACGACCGCATACTGACCGGATACATCGATAACCGGAGCATTCGATTCCTTTTCCTTCTCATCCGAATTATGGATGACCACATACGCACCCAGGCCGGCAAGCACCAGCGAGAGCAGAACGATGGCCACCAGCATGAAAATGATTGTCAAATCCATGTTATTCTACCTGCTTGTGTCCAAAAAAACTAGCATTTTCTAATTTGCACCACAGGAGTTCGCATGCTCAAAAACAGATTTTTCGCTTTTCTCCTTCTTCTGCCGATTTGCCTGTGGGCAATTCCGTATGAAGTTGTCACTGTTAAAGAAGGTTCCGGTGAACCGATTCAGAATGGTCAGCTGATCCGCGTCCATTATAAGAGCTTTTTGGCCGACTCGGCGATGACGATGTTCGACAACTCTTATGACCGTGGCGAACCGCTTGAATTCTCCTTAGGCGCAGGCCAGGTGATTCCGGGCTGGGAACGTGGTCTTTTGGGCATGAAAGTCGGTGAAGTCCGCAAACTTTCGATTCCTTACCAGCTCGCTTATGGCGACCGTGAAATCGGCCCGATTCCCCCTCGTTCCGACCTTTACTTTGAAGTGGAACTCGTTTCCGCAGAACCTCCGCTCGAACCGGACAACTTTGCCGACAGCAAAAAGGCAAAGTGGAAAAAACTCGAAAACGGTGTTCAGTACTGGGACGAAAAGGTCGGTGCAGGAACGCAGGCAACGCAAGGAACCCGCATCCAAACCCATTATACAGGCTGGATTGCATCGGGTCGTAAGTTCTCGAGTTCCAAGGATTTCGGCAAACCTTTGGCCACAATTCTCGGCGGTGGACGTTTGATCAACGGTTGGGAAGTCGGTCTCGACGGTGTGATGCCGGGAACCATTCGTTGGCTGAAAATCAGCCCGTCGATGGGTTACGGTGCCAAGTCTTACAGCGCCATTCCGCCAAACTCGACCCTTATCTTCCGCGTGGAAATGCTGAACGTCGAAGTGGATGAAGCTCTGGCAGAAACGATGGACTTCTTCCCGGATGTGGAAAAGCTCGATTTGAAGGACGGCCCGGAAGGTTTGAAGTACAGCATTGTGCGTGAAGGACAGGGAGAACCTGTTCACGCTGGTGAAAATGCCCGAGTGCATTACACAGGCTTCCTCTCTGACGGTAAAAAGTTTGACAGCTCGCGTGAACGCGGTCAAATTTTCAACTTCCCTCTCGGCAAGGGCAACGTGATCCGCGGTTGGGATTTAGGCGTAGAAGGCATGCTTCCTGGCGAAAAGAGAGTCCTTGTGATTCCGCCGGAACTCGGCTACGGCAATCGCGGAGGCGGTCCGATTCCGGGCAATGCAACGCTCATCTTTGTCGTCGAATATATGGGTCCGGAAGAAGCTTACAACGCTTACCCGGCAGAAGCCCCGGCTGCAGAAGAAGCTCCGGTCGAAGAAGCCCCGGCGGATTCGACCTCCAAGTAAAATTTCAAGGCTTACAAAAAAAGGCTCCGCTTTCGCGGAGCCTTTTTCATTTCATTTGTTCGAATTACGAACGCTTGAAGTCATCCTGAATACGGATGATATCATCTTCGCCCGTGTATTCGCCGACCTGAACTTCCACGATGACGAGCGGAAGCTTGCCGTCGTTCTGCAAACGGTGCACTTCACCCACCGGGATATACGTCGATTCGTTCGGACGCACGTAGAAGATCTTTTCACCGACCGTGCAAGTAGCAGTGCCGCTCACCACGACCCAGTGTTCCGAACGGTGCAAATGCTTTTGCAAAGAAAGGCGTTTACCCGGCTTCACCACGATACGCTTGATCTTGTAACGTTCATTGTCGTCGAGAACGGAATAGGTTCCCCACGGACGGCTGACTGTCTGCGGAACATCCGTCAACGGAGACTTCTTGAGCTTCAACTTTTCAACGACCGACTTTACCTTCTGACTCGAAGCGAGAGGTGCAACGAGGAGTGCGTCCGGCGTATCCACCACGAGCATCTTGTCGAGATCGATCGTTGCCACCATGCGCTGCTGACCGATGACCAAAGAATTCGTGGTACCGACCGGAATATGCTTCGGGTTCACATTGTTGCCAGCTTCATCATGCGGATATTCCCCGTAAAGAGCGTCAAAAGAACCGAGGTCAGACCAGCCGATATCCGACGGGACAACCTTCACCTTCTTGGACTTTTCCATCACCGCGTAGTCGATGGAATTCGCCGGGATCGCCATCATATCTTCGTAGTTGACGCGAAGAAGCTGGTTTTCCTTTTTCGCATTGGCAAGCGCCGTTTTGCATGCGACGAACATGTCCGGAGCATACTTTTCAAGTTCCGAAAGGAAGGTGGAAACCTTAAAGCAGAAAATGCCGCTGTTCCAGTAGAAGTTGCCGCTCTGCAGGTATTCCTTCGCCTTTTCAAGGTTCGGCTTTTCCACAAAACGCTTCACGTTTTCGCCGTCCGCTTCAATATAGCCGTAACCGGTTTCCGGGCTTGTCGGCGTAATGCCGAACGTGACCAAGGAACCTTCTTCTGCAAACTTTTCCGCCTTTTCCAAAACCTTCAGATAGGCTTCTTTTTTACGGATCACGTGATCCGACGGAGAAACGAGAACAACCGCATTCGGATCCAAAGAAAGGCAAGCGAGAGCGATTGCAGGCGCCGTATTGCGACCCACCGGTTCGAGCATAAAATGCGGATCGTGACCGCATTCCGGAAGTTCCGACAGCTGATCCTTGGCAAGGAAATACTGTTCTGCATTGCTGATCACATACTGCGATTCGCAAGCAACGGAATTCGTCACGACCGTTCCCTGAAACAGAGAGCTGCCGTCAAACAGTTTGGCAAATTGCTTCGGCATCAGAGTCCGGCTGACCGGCCAAAGACGCGTACCACATCCACCGCAAAGAATTAAATTGATCATCATTGATTTCTCCCTAAATTTTCTTTTCCTGCGGAAAAACACACTTGTTGAAGGCGATTACCTTTGAAAGCGTCGGAGTCTTAGGCAGGAGAGCCAGCCCATCCTGAATACTATCCATACTGTGGCGGCCGTATTCCAAAATCACGACAATTTCGTCCAATACACGGCTCACCACAGAAACATCCATCGTCTTCTGCAGCGACGGAGTATCCAAAATAACGATGTCATAGCTTTCGCGAACAAGCTTGATAAAGTTGGCAAACTTTTCCGTTCCCAAAACGCCTTCCGAGCACATCAGGTGACGACCGCAAAGAAGAAGGTCTAATCCCGGAGTTTGAGTCGACTTCACCACCGCAGAAATCGACGTCTTACCGGCAAGCACTTCAACAAGGCCTTCCGAAGGTTCAATACCAAACAGACTGCCCAGATTTCCCTTCTGCAAATCCACATCGATCAGCAAAACTTTTTTGCCGGATTCAGCAAAAAGCTTGCCCATCTGAGCCGCCACAAACGAACAACCGACATGCGGTAAAAGTCCCGTAAAGCAAAGGGTTCGATTCTTGCCATAAGATTCCAGTTCCAAAGAAAGAAGCAACGTGCGAAGTCCTTCTTGCGATTCTTTCTCGCCCTTCGCAATCATCGAGTACACACCCAATCCAGTAGCCTTCGAAACTAGGAACGGGTCCATCATACCTTTCAACTTTTTACGCAAAGAAATAAAGCCGAATGCAGCGCAGAATCCCACAAAAATAAAGGCGAGGACTATCATCTTTCTCTTCGGCTTCACAGGCTTCGGATCGGCCACGGCATGGTCCACAATCTGAGCCGATTCCGCTGTACCAGCCACAATCAAACGAAGCTGTTCCACGCGTTTCAAAAGATCGGAATAAGCGGTCTGCGCATATTGCGCCTCAGCGGTCATCGTCAAAATTTTCTGTTGCGTTTCCGGTAGTTTTTTCGTCTGCAAATTTGCCTTCGCCATCTCACGTTTGAGAGACGCAATCTGCTTATCCATCGTTACGATCTGCGGGTGCGATGCGTCAAACAGGCGTGCTTTTTCTTCGCGCATCTGTTCCAAAAGAATAATCTGCTGTTGAAGCTTGACCTGAGATTCCAACGTGATTTTCGTTTCGGCAGCAATATCTGCGGAACCGATTTTTTCACGATATTCGTTAAGTTCCATCATCAAGCTATCCAACGTCTTGCGAGCCACCGGCAGCTGAGCTTCCAAGAGTTCTAGCGTATTCTTCATATCCGAAGAACTAAATTCTTCATTCAAACGCAGATAAATGGAAGTCAAAGAATCGACCACCGTCACAGCCTTATCCATATAACGGTGTTGGAACGTCACAAGCAAAAGACCCGTCTTTTTTGCCGCTTCCGATATTGTCAAATCATTTGAAACCGCCAAAACAGCACGAACCATCAGCGTCTGATTCACATTGAACTTTTGTCCCGCCTTGACATCCATGTGAGAAACACGGATTGCAACCGAATCTCCATGGTAAGGAGCCGAACAAAGTTCACCCTTAGAGCAAGACAACACCTTCGACATACCCGCATCATAGAACGAGAAATTTGAGGCATCATCCGCAATCAAAACCCAAGGTTTTCCTCGGTATTGCGGATCCACAACGGAAGAATCCGGAAGCTTCATATAACGAATATCAACGCGTCCTTCCTTCCGAAGAAAACGATCCATCATTCCCACCGGAGACGCGTTATTCTGAAGGCCCAAGGAATCAATCAATTCTTCCAGAATACGGCGACTCCGCATCAGCTGGATTTCTGTCTCCGAAGAGCTTCCGCCCATGCCCAAAAAAGACCCCACATCACCAAGCATTGCAGAGAGGGAAGCGCCCTTGGTTTTCACCTGAATCAAAGCGTTCGCTTCATACACAGGTCTAGCCCAAAGAGCAGC
>JAILDK010000104.1 GCA_024689485.1 Fibrobacter sp. | reverse complement strand
AGCAGCGAAGTGATTGAATCTTCGGGTTCGGAAGAAACGGTTCTTTCTTCGAGCAGTGAAGAAATTGCTGAATCTTCGAGCTCCGAAGCGACGGATGCGATTTCCATGGTGAACGTGGCAAAGGCGCAGATGAGCCTTTCTCCGGCGGTCATCTCTTCGACTTCGACTCTCCGCTTTACCGCAGCGCGTTCCGGTATGGTGCAGGTGACGCTCATGAATGCGATGGGCATTGCGGTACAGTCGGTGCGTGTGAATGCGAACGTCGGTGAAAACTCGGTGAACCTTTCTCGCGGCTCGATCGCATCGGGAACTTACTACTTGAATGTCCGTGGCGCTGGTTTGAATCTCTCTCGCCGCGTCAAGGTGGACTAAATACTTACTCACAACCAAAACCAAGGAAGACTCTCCGAACGGAGGGTCTTTCTTTTTGTAATTTGGAAGCTATGAAGCATTTTCTCGGTATCGTGTTGATGAGCTCGGCGATTTCTTTTGCGGCGCTCTCGGAAGAAGTTCGGGATAACTTTATCGGCTCTTGTGAAGAGGGCGGTTCTTCGCCCGCTTTTTGCAGTTGCGTTTTTGGCAAGGTGGAACAGAAGTATTCCCAAGCGCAGATCGATGCGATTGAACTGAAAATGCGCCGCGGTCATGCGGACATGGGCTACACGAATTTTGTGAAAAAGGCTTCGCAGGAATGCGATGCAAAACTCAAATCGGGCTCCTCTCTTGGAGCGCTTGCCGCCAGCGAAGACGTGCAAAATTCGCAAGCGCAAAAAGCTTCGACACTGCAAACGTCCACAGGTTCGAACGCGATGGCTTTTTCTGCAGAAGATCTCGCCGCGCTCGAGGCTTTGGGAGTGGACGCGGACTTTGCCCAGGGCGTGATGAGCGCACTGCTCGAATCCCCGGAATACAAGAACATTTTCCTTGCGGACTGCGCCGTGGAAATTCGCCCGTACTTCGGAAATCGCCAGGCGGCGAGCACGTGCGAATGTGCCTATCAAAAAGTCATTGCAAACGGCGGTGTAGAAAAGTTGATGAGCTTAGTCAATCAAAATGGCGAGCTGAATGATTCGCTCGCCTTGGAAATGATTTTGCCTTGCATGCCCAAGCAGTACACGGCGGAAATGGAAAAGTTCCTGATGGATTCTTGTACGACGGTCGCGTCGAAAGAAATTTGCAGCTGTGTCGTCCGGGATGTGAAAAAGCACTTTACCCTGGAAGAGCTTTTGCGTCGCACCGTCGCAAACCCGACTTTTATTCAGGGCTATGTGACGGGCGCCGCCATGCGCTGCAAGGAATATTAAACCATCGGAATGGTGACGATCTGACCGACGGACTGGTAAACATTTGCCTGCGCCTGTCTAAAGCAGAGAACGGCAAAATGCGGATCGTCGATCGAATAGATCTTTTGCGCAAACGGATTCTGGGCAAGGAGAGCTTCTTTCGCTTCACGGCTTGAATCCGGAGCGATTTCACCCGTAATACGGATCCAATCGTCGCCTGCCATCGCGCAGATTTCCACCTTCGGATTTTCGATCATCTGCTTGTAACAATCTTTGTCGTCTTTGGTGCAAATGTACAGGCGGTCGTTGTGCTTGGCGACGATGCCGAACGGGCGGCATTTCGGCTGGTTGCCGTCGGTTGTGGTCAAGTAAAAAACGCCTGCTTTTTTCAAAAATTCGAGAGCGGTTTCCATAAAATTCAAATCTCCGATTGGAAGTGGGATACTTCAAATGTATACAATTTTGAAATGAAAGACCAAGGTTTAATCGGAGGCCCCAGAAGTAACTAAAACTTACGCTGATACGGTTCTAGACGGAATAACTTATTTTACCGATGAAAGGAGAATCTATGTCTCGTAAACTTTTGACCGCTTTGGCGGCTTTTTCGGTAACGGTGGGTGTGGCTGCAGGAATCGCTTCGGCAGCTTCTGTGACAATCGATCCTTCGGCTACAAAGCAGAAGGTGGTGGGCTTTGGCGCGGGTAGCGTTTATTACCAGAATTGGATTACGGCTCTTGGCGACGAAAAGCAGAAAGCCCTTTACGACACCGCTTTCACGGGTTTGAATCTTTCGCTTTTGCGCGTCGGTAACTGGTTGCAGGATACGACGGCTTCTCTTAAAAATGATTCCATCATCATTCAGGCGGGTAAGGCACGTTTGGGTGACAAGATGAAAGTCTTGATGTCGAGCTGGTCCGCTCCGGGTTATTTAAAACCGAGTGGCAGCGTGAACGGAAGCGACGCAAGTGGCGATTCCTTGAAGGCGACACTTAACACTTCGACTTCCGACAAGTACGGTAACTACGCTTACGGTGATTTTGCACATTGGTGGAAGGTCTCTTATCAAAAGTATGCCGCCGCCGGAATCGCTCCGAATTACATCAGTTTCCAGAACGAACCGGATATGTTTGCGAAGTATGAAGAAACTCTCTTTGCTCCGAGCGAAACTTCCAAACGTGCAGGCTATGCCGAAGCGCTGATCGCGATTTATGATTCCCTTTCGACGCTTCCGAATGCGCCGACGATTGTTGGCCCTGAACCTCTTGGCATTGGCTACAACAATTTCCAAAATTACATGAATGTTTTGGACGAAAGCATGCTTGGCGGTTATGCGTATCACTTGTATCATGCCGGGGATGGCAACGACAATTCTTTGAACAATTACAATAACCCGGAAAATTTCCGCTCTCCGATGACGAAGATCGCAAGCTCTTACGGCTCGGATACAAAACCGATTATTATGACGGAATTCTGCTCCATGGAAGAAAATGGCGTGGAATCTTACATGGTGGGCCTTGCGCACATTATGCAGGTCGGTTTTACCGATGGCAAGTTGAATGGCTACATCGCCTGGGAACTTTTCTGGGGTGAAGGCAAGGGCCAGTTGATTGGCGTTTGCACAAACGGCTGGGGCAATTGCACGGCGGATGAAATCACGATCAGCCCGGAATACCACGCGATGCGTCACTACTCCAAGTTTGTGAATCCGGGTTGGAAGGTGGTTTCGACAACTTCTGATGAAACCGCTTTGAAGACGGTTGCCTTTGTGAGCGAAGATGCGGATTCCATTTCGGTGGTTTTAACGAATTCCGGAACGACTGCCTTGACTCTTGACCGTCCGAGTGTTTCGGGCTACGGCACGGCTTATGCGGTACAGTCCAAGGAAAATGGTTTTAAGAGCCAGAGCATTACTCTTTCGAGTTGCTTTGTGTTGCCAGCGCGTTCCGTGACGACGCTTGTGCTGGTGAAGGGCGCTATCGAAGCGACCGCAACGACTTGCGAAGACGAAACGACGGATGAAAGCTATGTGGAACCGGTTTCTTCCGATACGCTTGTGCTTGTGGATTACAGCGAAACGACCGATGTTTCGAACTGGACAAGCGATGAATCCCTGACCGCGGTTTCTTACGGTTCGACAGCTCTCGATGGAACTTCGGGTTATGCGGTGGTGCCGCTCGCCGGTTGCGCTCAGAGCGATTGCGGTTATCAGCATGCGATTTTCGCTTTGCCGTCGAGTGTGAATACCGCGTTGCAGGAATGCTCTGCGATTGAAGTGACGATGCACTCGATGGCAGATACGACGACCTATGTGAATGTAGGCGGTGCCGGCGGCTCGGAATGGGTGAATTACAAGTACGGCGTTCAGGGCGGTAGCGAATCCTGGGTGACGACGACGATTGACCTTGCGAGCGAAACGGATGATGCGGGAACGGTTTACGGTTCAACGCAGCTCACTTTCAACAGTGACGGTCCGGGCGTTTATATTTCGAAGATCATTGCCACGGGTTGCGGATCTTCGGCGATTCCGGTGCGCAAGGTGAACTATACGCCGATCGCTTCGAACGGTATTTCCAAGGTTTACGACTTGCACGGTCGCCTGGTCTGGACAGGAACGCTTTCCGAAGCGGAACTTTCCGGTCACACGCTCCGCATTTCGAATTTGAAGGCCGGCGTGTACATGATTCGCTCGGGATCTCACACGACGACCGCTGTAAAACGCTAAATTAGAAGCGTGAAAATCGAATTTGAACCAATCGGGACCTTCTACAGCCAGGCTTCGTACAAGTACGAAGTCCCGCGGCAGGGGGTCTTTTTTCGTGGACATCCCGGACGGATAGAACTTTTACCGCACAAGGGATTCGAAGAAGCTCTCCGCGATTTGGAAGGCTTTGACCGCCTCTGGGTCGTCTTTCATTTTCACCAGAATTCCGGTTGGCGCCCGACAACGCGGCCGCCCGTTCCGCCTGCGGATCACGACCGCGTCGGAACCTTCGCTTCGCGAAGCCCGTACCGCCCGAATCCCATTGGACTTTCTTGCGTCAAGCTCGTCTCCATCGAAAAGCTCACGCTGCACCTCGATGAAGCGGACCTGTTGAACGAAACGCCGATTTTAGACATCAAGCCTTACATTCCCAAGGCGGACTCTTTTCCGAATGCGAAAGCGGGCTGGGTGGACGCTCAGAACGTGGAACAGTGGAAGATCGTGCCGAGTGAACTTTTTAAGGCACAGAGCGATTGGATTTTTGAAATGTGCGGCTGGGACTTGCAAAGCTTTGCCGAATGCCAACTTGCAAACAGCCCGCTCGATTCAACGCGCCGCCGTGTAAAAGTGAATGCAGAGGCGCATACGGCGGAACTCGCCTTCCGCACGTTCCGTATGGATTTTCAATTTGATGAACTCAAAAAGGAAATTCTTTTGCTCGGAATCCGCAGTGGATATTCGGCGGCGGAGCTCGCTTCGGCGGAAGACGTATACCACGACAAGCCTCTGCATTTGGCATTCTTGAATCAAAAATTTTAAGGTGTCAATTTTTGACGCTTTTTGACAAAGGCTTTGCGACTGCAAAAGTCTAAAAAGCTATTATTGCTGGCAAATCTCTTATTCTCTTTTGGAATTTTTTATTCGAGGTTCTTATGTCTGAATCCACTCGCAAAGTTCGAGTCCGTTTTGCCCCGAGCCCGACCGGCTATCTTCACGTCGGTGGCGCTCGTACTGCCATTTACAACTACTTCTTCGCCAAGGCGACTGGCGGTACGTTCTATCTGCGCATTGAAGATACCGACCGCAAGCGTTACAATGAACAGGCGCTCAAGGATTTGATGCGCGACCTCAAGTGGCTCGGTCTCGACTGGGATGAAGGTCCGGGTTGCGAAGGCGATTGCGGTCCGTACTTCCAGAGCGATCGTTTGGAAATCTACCACCGCGAAATCAAGAAGCTTTTGGACGCGGGCTGCGCTTATTACTGCTTCTGCACCGAAGAACGTTTGCAGGAAGTCCGCGCGGAACAGGAAAAGTCCCATGTGCCAGTCACCGGTTACGACCGTCACTGCCGTGGCATTAGCCGTGAAGAAGCCGAAGCGCGCATTGCCGCTGGCGAAAAGGCGGTCATCCGCTTTAAGGTTCCGGAAACGGGCGTCACGGAATTCGACGATTTGATCCGCGGCCACATCTCTTACCAGAACGAACTTTTGGACGACCTCGTGCTGATCAAGCGCGACGGCTACCCGACCTATCACTTTGCAAGCGTCGTCGATGACCATTTGATGGGAACGACTCACGTGCTTCGCGGTGATGAATGGATCAGCTCTACGCCGAAGCATGAACTTTTGTACAAGGCTTTCGGTTGGGAACCTCCTGTATGGTGCCACCTGCCGGTGATTCTCGACAAGAACGGCGGTAAGCTCAGTAAGCGTAAGGGTGCCGCATCGGTCGGCGACTTCCGCGATCTCGGATATTTGCCAGAAACGCTCGTGAACTACCTCGCCCTCCTCGGCTGGAATCCGGGCGACGATCGCGAAGTCATGACGGTGAAGGAAATGATCGATTGCTTCACGTTGGACCGCATCAATCCGAAGTCGGCAAGCTTTGACGAAAAGAAGCTCCAGTGGATGAACGGTCAGCACATTCACATGTGCGACAACGCATTCCTCAAGGGCCTCATGAAGGAAGGCCTCACAAAGAAGGGAATCGATCTTTCGAACGAACCGGAAGAACGTTTGGACATGATCGTCACACTTCTGAAGCCGCGCGCACACTTTGTGCAGGACTTGGCAGACATGGCTGTGTACTTCTTTGTCGCTCCGACGTCTTACGACGAAAAGGGAATGAAGAAGCACTTTGGCGCAGGTTCCAAGGCTCTCGCGACTCTCGTCCGCGATACTCTTGCCGCTATCGACGACTTTAAGACTCCGGTCATCGAAAAGGCCTTCTACGACTTGGCAGAACGCTGCGGTCATAAGGTTGGCGAACTCGTCGGCGCTCCGCGTCTCGCTGTTTCCGGCGTTGTCGCTGGCCCGAGCCTTTGGGAACTTTTCGAAACCGTCGGCAAGGAAGAAACGCTCCGCCGTATCGACGTGGCTCTTCCGCTGATGCAGGACTAGTTCAGAGGGAAAATGCTCCGATCCTGGACGTACAAGCTCATCGACAAAAGGTTCTACTGCGCAGAATGCAGTGCGATTTCGACGCACAGCATTTTCTCGCGGGAACCGTTTTCGGTGCATGCGGGCGTCCCGTTCGGAATTCCTCTGGTTTGCCGTTGCAAAGTCTGCGAAACGTTCTTTGTGGCGTTTTCGCAAGAGGTGTATTTTGGCAAACCTCCGTTCAACGCGGAATATGCAAAGCTCCTTTCGCAGAATCGAATTGCGCCGAACGATTGGGTTTACGTCGACGGTAAAACGCGACCGGGCCGCGTCACGGGGCATTATTCGACTTTGACGGAAGAAGTGGTGGAACTGGACTTTGGCGGTGGCGTGCGTGAAAAGTTCACGCGTCCGCTGATGACGCATTTTAACGACCGCGCTCCGCTGGGATTCAAACTTTTGCCGGCTCAGGCGGGAGTTGCCCTTTTGGGCGATCCGATTTATCACGTGCTGCGTCAGACGATTGGTTTTGTCGTCGGTCGTGTTTCGGATCATGGCGCAGAAAAGCTCGTGGTGCAGCTCGAAAACGGGAAGGTCATTTTTATGACGCTGCCCGATGAGTACCAGCTGGTTCCGGACTCCGTTTTGCTTGAACATTTGACGGAACGCGTGACGAAGTTTTTCCCGTCGCTCGTGGAGACGGTCAAGCTGAACGTGGTGCACTCGGTCGTTTACGTTTACGGCTCGGTTCCGGAACTTCCGTTAAAAGAAGAAGTCATCCGCGAAGTCAAAATGCTGCCGGATATCCGCGGCGTTGTGGACTTGCTTTCGGTGAGAATCCCGGGGGACCCGGTTCCCGATGATGAGCTGTGGCGTGCGGTGCTTCGCATTTTGGAAGATCGTGATTCGCCGTTCTTTAATTGCGAAATTCAAGTGAAAGATGGCGTTTTGAATTTGAACGCTTATTACACTTCGGGAAGCGATATCCGAACGACGATGGCGCGCTTGCGTCACATTCCAGGTTTGCGCGACGCCCAGTTCGAAATTGAAGAAGTGGACGCGCCGCCTCCGCACATGCGCCACTTGGCGGATATGCTCCGAGTCAAAATGAAGCTCGATAAAAGAACAGACCAACGTCTGCGCGTCATTCCGATGATGGACGGCATTTTGGTGGAAGGCTCGGTCAAAAGCGTGTTGCAAAAAAGTCTCTTGAACATTTTTACCACGCGAGCCGCGAAAGGTGTCCGAATTGATACCCGTATACGAATTGACAATTCCTTGGGGGAGATATAAGAATGTCTTCGACTTATGATAAACTCAATCAGGTGAAGAAGCGCTTGCAGGAACATCCGACGAGTATCCAGGAACTCGCCGATTACATGAACTGCAACATTCGCACGATTTACCGCTACATCACCACACTCGAAGGTGAAAACTGCGGTCTCAAGCAAGATAAGAAGACGCACCGCTTCTTCATTTCTCCCGAAGCGCCGAAACGCCCGGAATCTCTGATTCGAGAACTGAAGTCGGCGCAGAAAGTCTTGGACAACATGGGTGCTGCCCACGGCAAGAGCATCAAAAAGGCAATCAAAATTTTGAACGGTGAAGTTTCGGAATCCGTCGAAGCCACGAACCACGCGATCAACGTGGACAACGATTTTATCGTGGACCTGGGACCGTTCTCGGAATACAGCGAAAACTTGCAGTTCCGCGAAACGGAAGTCGACAAGTTCCTCGACGCGATCAAGAACCGCAGCAAGCTCAAAATCACGTATGTGCCGGCGCACGACAATGCGGTAGAAGAAAAAATGGATATCTGCCCGCTCAAGCTTGTGCTGCGCGTGGATACGCTTTATCTGGTTGCCGATGTCGAAGTCTCGGAAGGCAAAATGGAACGTCGCCTGTTCGCCTTGCGCCGTATTCGAAACTTCCGCAAGACCGGCGGATTTTTTGCCGAAATTCCTTTCAACTACAAAGACCTTTACGCGAATTGCTTTGGCAAATATACGGGCAAGGATTTCCCCAAGATGAAGCTCGTGATGGAGGTGAAGTCTTCCTGGCTGCAAACGCAGCTGAAAGAAGCGCACTTTAATCCGCCGATCAAAATTCGCAAGCAGAACCCGATGACCGTAGAATTGAATCTGTGCGATACTCCGGATCTCGAAAGTTGGCTGCTCGGCATTCTTCCGGCTGTGAAAATTTTGGAACCGGAAAGTCTTAAAGAAAAGCTGCGGTTACAGCTTAAAAAATCAAGTGAAGCATTATCATGATTTCGACTCATCTGTCTGATTATTCGTTTGAATTTCCCAAGGAACTGATTGCCTCGCGCACGCCGGGCAAGGGCAAAACAAAAATTCTGCACTGCCCCAAGAACGGCGGCCCGTTAGAAATTGTTCCTGCCCCGAAGATTGTGGACTTTTTCAATCCGGGCGACTGTATTGTGGTGAACAATACGAAGGTGATTCCGGCGCGCCTTTACGGCCACACGATGCACGGCGGCGAAGTGGAAGTTCTGCTGGTGCAGACGCTCTTTCCCGATGAACAGGGACACGCCCGTTGGGAAGCCTGGGTGCGCCCGGGTAAAGCTTTCCAGATCGGCCGTGAACTGGAAATCGCCGGCGTGAAGGTGACCGTGGAAGCGATCAATCCGGACGGCGCCCGCGTGATTCGTTTTGACACGACTCCGGTCGAACTCGAAGCGATCATGAACAAGCAGGGGCACGTTCCGCTTCCTCCGTACATCAACCGCCCCGATGACGAAGAAGACAAAAAGGCGTACCAGACAATTTTTGCCAAGTATAACGGAGCCGTTGCCGCTCCGACGGCGAGCCTCCACTTTAGCGCAGAAATGCTCGACGCCCTAAAGGCAAAAGGCGTTCACATTGCAGAAGTCACGCTCCACGTGGGACCGGGAACCTTCCAGAATATTTCGGAAGAAGATTTCCGTGAACACAAGATGCACGGCGAACATTACGAACTCACGCAGGAAAATGCGGACATCATCAACAACGCTCGCAAGGCGGGCGGCCGCATCGTGCCGATCGGAACAACGAGCACCCGCGTCATCGAAACGATCGCCGCAGAAGACGGAACGCTCAAGGCAGAAACCGGCGTGACGCACGCCTTCTTCTACCCGGGCTACCGCTACAAAATCGCCGATGGACTTCTCACGAATTTCCACTGGCCCAAAAGTTCTTTGATCCTTCTCGTCGCCGCTTTCTACGGCAGAGAAAATACGCTCGCCGCTTACAAGTATGCAGTGGAACACAAACTGCACCTCTTTAGCTACGGCGATGGCATGTTGATTCTTTAAGGTTTACACCACGGTAAGATTATGGCAAAACAACCGCTTTACTTCGCAATTCACGGACACTTCTACCAGCCGCCTCGTGAAAATCCTTGGACGGGTGAAATTGAAAATCAGCCGAGTGCTGCACCGTTCCACGATTGGAACGACCGCATCGCTGCGCAGTGCTACAGCCCGAATGCCGCAAGCCGCATCCTTTCGGGCGGTGGACGTATCAAGGACATCGTCAACAACTACGAATACATGAGCTTTAACATGGGCCCGACTCTCATGGGTTGGATCCGTACGCATTTGCCAGACACTTACCGCCGCATTCAAGAAGCGGACGCGAAAACGGTCAAGCGCCTGGGACACGGCAATGCCATCGCTCAGGTTTATAACCACATCATTATGCCGCTCGCTTCGCCGGAAGATCGCATTACGCAGATCCGCTGGGGCATCCAGGATTTTGAAACGCATTTTGGCAGAAAGCCAGAAGCGATGTGGCTCGCCGAAACAGCCATCAACATGGACACGGTGGTGGATTTGATCCGTGAAGGCATCAAGTTCACAATCCTTTCCCCGACACAGGCTTTAAAATTCCGCCCGCTCGGCAATGCGAACGCCGCATGGAAGGGCTGCGAAAACACGGACATCGACACGACCCGTCCGTACCGCATCTTCCCGGTGGACGCCGAAGGCAACAAGATCTGCGACGGCTACCTGGACGTTTTCTTCTACAACCCGTGGCTTTCGAGCGCTGTCGGATTTGAACATCTTCTCCGCGACGCAAACGTTTTTGGCAAGCGCATCCAAGATGCCTTTGACCCGAACCGCGACGAACCTCAGCTGGTGAGCATTGGAACGGACGGTGAATCTTACGGTCACCACGAACCGTTCGGCGACATGTGCGCCGCTTGGCTCTTTAACCATTACGCTCCGCAGCACAATATGATCCCGGTGAACTTTGGCTGGTTCCTTGAAAAGTTCCCGCCGAAGTACGAAGTGCAACTGAAGAACGCTCATTCCGAAGGTTGCGCCTGGAGCTGTGCACACGGCGTGGGCCGCTGGTACCGCGACTGTGGCTGCTCAACGGGCGGCGGACCGGAATGGAATCAGAAGTGGCGCACGCCTCTCCGCGATGCGATGAACTTCTTGAAAAAGTTTGCCGATGACGTGTTCCTGCGCGAATTCGAAAAGATCGGCAAGGTGAACGCTTGGGACGCTCGCAACCTTTATGTGGACGTTCTCGTGAAGCCAGAAGAATCGGAGCGCAAGGAAAAATTCTTGAACGAAGTTTTGCGCGACCCGAGTGATGAAAAGGCACGTGCGACAGCGATCCGTTTGATGGAAATCGAAAAGTTCTGCCTGTTCACCTTTACGAGCTGCGGTTGGTTCTTCAACGATATCGAAGGCCTTGAACCGGTGCAGAACATGCGCTATGCGGAACGTGCCATGGAGCTTCTCCGTCCGTTCCTCCCGATCAACCATCCGATTCGCGACCAGTTCATGAGCATTCTCGGACGCGCCACTTCCAATGAACACCATTGGAGCGGTACGGAAGTCTTTGTGCGCTATGCAATGCCGGACATGCCGGTGGCGCTCAAGCTCCTCGCCGAACGCGCAGTCGTTTTGCACATGGGACTTGACAAGTTCGAAAATCCGGAAAAGCTCGATCCGCGTATTACTGCAAAGGTCGTAGCTTCTCGCAAGTTCGAAACGATTGTCCATGTGACATTTGACGATAAGGATATCGGTGAAAAGAACGATGCAACGATTTTGACGTTGAACGATGCGATGGGCAGAATCACGTCTGTCGTCTTCAGCGGAGTGGAACCTTCGTCGGTGAGCTTTGTGCCGAATCAGAACGTTTCGTTTAAGCAGTTGCAGACGCAGTTCCCGACCGCTTACGTGCTCCGCATGCGTCATTTGATGAGCGATTCTCTGCGTCACATCAACATTTTGCTGACGAAGTCCCGCTTGGAAAGCGTCACGAAGTCGTTCAACGGCTTTGCTCTTTCGCAGGGGCTTTCGATCGATTCTCTTGCCGACCAGGATCACACGCTCACCGATACGATGCGCAAGGCGCTTTCGCTCGAAATCAATGCGAAGATTCACGAAATGGCTCTGCAGTATTTGAAGGGTCACGACGCGGAACTTTTGGAAGATGTGCACGAACTCGTGGACGAAGCGACGGAACTCCGCACGCAGTTCTCGTTCGGCGGCACGGGCCGCATGTTCCACAAGAAGCTCACGGAACTCATTGCCAAGGCTTCTTCGGAATATGACGAAAATGTGATTTCGCACATTACGGGCCTCATCTCGATGGCGGGCTGGTTGCACTTGTACATCGACAAGACAACGCTCGAAAACCAGGTGTTCCCGATTTACCAGAAGTACATTGCGAACACGGAAGATCCGCATAACCGCACTTTGCTCCCGATGTTTGACTGGCTCAACTTTGAACGCCGTTCCAAGGAACGTTAATTTCCTAAATTGAAGGGTACTATGGCTCTCACATTCTACAATACAGCATCTCGAAAGAAAGAACCGTTCAGCCTTCTCCCCGGTAACGATACCGTGAAGATGTATTGCTGCGGTCCTACGGTTTATCACTACGCGCACATCGGCAACTTGCGCACCTACATTTTCGAAGACACGCTCTGTAGAACTCTCGAATATTACGGTTACAAGCTGAATCACATTGTGAACATCACGGACGTCGGACACTTGACAAGCGACGGCGACACCGGTGACGACAAGATGGAAAAGGGCGCAGCCCGTGAAGGCAAGAGCGTGTGGGAAATCGCTCAGTACTATACCGATGCCTTTATGAAGGACTGGCACGCTTTGAACATCGAAGAACCGACGCGTTGGACAAAGGCGACGGATCACATTCAGGAACAGATTGACCTGGTGAAGACGCTTGAAGAAAAGGGTTACACCTATCGCACTTCGGACGGCATTTACTTCGACAGTTTGAAGGACAAGCATTACGCTGACTTCGCCCGTTTGGACGTGGAACACCTGCAGCAGGGATCCCGCATTGACATGGGCGAAAAGCGTGCCCCGACGGACTTTGCGCTTTGGAAGTTCAGCCCGAAGGACAAGAAGCGTTTGATGGAATGGGACAGCCCGTGGGGAATCGGATTCCCGGGATGGCACATCGAATGCTCCGCGATGGCGATGAAGTACAACGGCCCGACGCTCGACATTCACTGCGGCGGAACGGACCACGTGCGCGTTCACCATACAAATGAAATCGCACAGAGCGAATGCGCAACCGGAAAGCCGTTTGCCCGTTTCTGGATGCACGGTGAATTCTTGCGCTTGGACGGAAACAAGATGAGCAAGAGCACGGGTGAATTTTTGACCGTGAGCGTTCTCATGGACAAGGGTTACAACCCGATGGACTACCGCTTGTTTGCACTCACAAGCCATTACCGCAACTACTTGAACTTTAGCTTTGAATCGCTCGACAGCGCTCGTGAAGCTTTGAAGAGCCTTCACAAAAAGACCGACCCGCTGATCGGCAAGGCGACCGCGATCGAAAGCGAAGAAGCCAAGAAGTGGCAGCAGGAATTCAAGGATGCGATCGGTGACGATCTGAATATGCCGCGCGCACTTGGAATCTTGAACAGCGTTCTCAAAACGGAACTCTCCGAAGGCGAAAAGGCGGCCCTCGTCGCAGACTTCGACAAGGTTCTCGGACTGAAGCTCGATCAGCCTCGCGAAGAATATGTGAAGAAGCCGGACCCGAACGCCGCAGACGACACCGCCGAAATCGAAGCTTTGATCGCCCAGCGCACGGAAGCTCGCAAGTCTAAAAACTGGGCAGAAAGCGACCGTATCCGCGACCTGCTCAAGGAAAAAGGCGTTGAGATTAAGGATTCGAAGGAAGGGACGAGCTGGAAGAGGGTGTGAGGACAATTATCAATTAACAATTAACAATTATCAGTTTAAATTAGAAGAAAGGTTCTTGTCTCGGACAGGAACCTTTTTTTGCGCCTTTGCTACGCTCGGCGTGCACCTTTGCTTACGCTCGGTGCGCCTTTGCGTGTCATTGCGGGTTGCTCACAGTGTCATTGCGAGGAACGAGGCAATCAGTGCCGAGAGCGCCTTTGCTACGCTCGGCGTGCACCTTTGCTACGCTTGGCGTGCACCTTTGCTTACGCTCGGTACGCCTTTGCTACGCTTGGCGATGGGTGAAAAATGACGTTTTTTTCTCTGTTTTGAAAAGTGGAGCGTCTTATATAAAGAATTATAAGGAGAACTCTGATGGGAAAAAATGTCTTGAAGGAAAAAAGCTTTGCGTTTGCAATTCGGATTGTGAACCTGTATAAATATCTTTCTGAGCAACGATGCGAGTACATTCTCTCCAAACAGATTTTGCGAAGCGGAACAAGTATTGGGGCAAATTTTGTAGAAGGTTCTTATGCTCAGACTCGCCGAGATTTTCACGCAAAGCTCAGCATTTCGAAAAAAGAAGCGGGTGAGACGAAATATTGGTTAGAGGTTCTGCGAGCTACAGATTATATCGACGAGGAACAGTTTAAGTCGCTTTCAAAAGATTGTGAAGAATTGATTCGACTGTTGTTTGTAATCTGCAAGAAAACGGAACGTCGGGATCAGCTGACAAAAATTCCAATGGGGTATTATGGCGATTGACAATGATCAATGATCAATTATCAATTAACAATTATCAGTTTAAATTAGAAGAAAGGTTCTTGTCTTAGACGGGAACCTTTTTTTTGCGCCTTTGCTTCGCTCGGCGCATTCCCTTCAGCAGTAAAATGTTCTTTCCGCAGCAGAACATCCCTTGCAAATCACTGCTAATTGATAATTGTTAATTGAATCCAGCTCGTTCAGCAGTAAAATGTTCTTTCCGCAGCAGAACATCCCTTGCAAATCACTGTTAATTGATAATTGTTAATTGAATCCTTTCTAATTAAAAAGGCTTTGCAAATTTTTCTTTGAAAGCAACTTCTCCAGCGTTAGCGCCCCGAGTGCCTGTGCAATGGCGTCATCGATTTTTTGGTAAAGGCCTACGCGGATTGCTTTGCGGTAGCCGGTTTCTTCTTCGGTGGGGAGTGGCGGGTCGACAATCGTCAAATCGCCTTCCAAACTGCTGAGGACTTCGTGCAGCTGGATTTCACTCGGGAGCTTTGCCAAAATGAATCCGCCGTTAGATCCTTTGATCGATCGGATGTAGCCGGCGCGTTTGAGCGAGACTGCGATTTGTCCTAAATAGGCGGAAGAAATGTCCTGACGTTTAGAAATTTCTGCGAGGGTCGTGTGCGTGTCAAGCCCTTGTTCTGCAACGTCGATTAAGAATCGAACTCCGTAACGGCCTTTGGTCGAAATTTTCATGTGGCAGATTCTCCTTGCGCGCTGCGGTAAATTGATGCAAGGTCTGCGAGCGTGACCGAATGAATGACGCTTTCGATCGAAGTTTCTACGTCTTCCCATACCGCTCTGCTTTCGCAGATTTCGGATTTGGAACATTCACCGCCATTCAGGCAGGGAATGCTGCGGAGAGTCGTTTCCATCAAGTCCAACACCTGGTAAGCAGTAATCTCTTTTGGGTCTTTGGCAAGCCTGTATCCACCCTGTACGCCTCGGCTTCCCGTTACAATTCCCGCTTTTTTTAGCGGTATAAAGAGTTGCTCAAGATAACCTTCCGAAATATGGGTCTTTTCGGCAATCGTATGGATGCTATAGGGCTTTTCCGAAGTCGCTGTCGCTAAGCACAGCAGCGCTTCTAAAGAGTACTGTCCACGTGTTGAAATCTTCATTTGCTCACATCAATCGCTTTCAAGCCTGGGCGCGAATTGGCAAAAAGAATGCCGAGCGATACGCCAAAGCCGTGATTAATCTCGTCGGCAAAGGTCCACTGGTAAGATCCTTTGAGTCGGAGGGAGATCCAAGATTCTCTGAAGAAGTAGAAACCCGCGTTTGCTTCCACGGTCGGGCCAATGCGCTTTCCGAAGGAATTTGCAAAGTCGTCTTCCGGAATCGCCTGCACACCGGCCATGCCGCCGACAAAAGGCGCAATATCCGTCGGCAAGAGCAGTTGCTGCAAACCGACCTTTGCGTCAAAACCGTTTCCCGGAAAAGAATATCCCACGTCGCCCGTGACGCTCGTGTACGGCAAAACTTGGAAATTGCCGATAAAGTTCACATTTCCAAAGGCGGTGCGTTCGCTTTCCCAAGAGTCGCTCAGGGGCTTTACCACGCCGATTTCCATACCGTAGCTGACAAACGGATTATAAACAGGGCGACCTTCCCCTGCAAAACTGAGAGCGGCTAAAGCGCAAAAGGCAATGATAAACTTCTTCATAATAGAGTCTCCCAATGCAGACCATCCTGCAATATAGAAAAATAACCAAAAACTTTAGTGAACCGCTAGGAGTTGCGTTCTTCTCGGATAAAGCGTCGTTTTGGCCTTTAAAAGGAATGCTTTACTATATTTCTCCCTAAACACACAATTCAACAAAGGGTAAATATGTCTAAAATTCTTCGCCTTTTTGTGCTTATGGCCGCTATGATCGCTCTCGTCGCTTGCTCTGGCGGCGGTAAAAAAGTCACCCGTATCGAATCCGATTCCGTGACCGATCTTTCCGGCAAGTGGAACGATACCGACTCCCGTCTCGTTGCGGAAGAAATGATCCAGGACTGCATCGCACGTCCGTGGTACAACAAGCTTCTGAATACGAAGAACGGTGAACTCCCGACCGTCGTGATCGGCAGCGTCCGCAACAAGAGCCACGAACACATCAACGTGGAAACCTTCATCAAGGATATGGAACGCGCCCTCATCAACTCCGGCAAGGTGGACTTTGTCGCTAACGCCGAAGAACGTGGCGAACTCCGCGCAGAACTCGCTTCCCAGTCCGGCAACGCAACGGAAGAAACCCGCAAGGAAGCTGGCCAGGAAATCGGCGCAGACCTGATGCTCACCGGTAGCCTCAACTCCATCGTGGACCAGGAAGGCGGCGAACAGGTCGTGTTCTACCAGGTGGACCTTCAGCTCGTCGACATTCAGACCCATAAGACCGTCTGGATTGGCGATAAGAAGATCAAGAAGTACATGAGCCGTTCCTCGGTGAAGATGTAATTGAAAGGTTGGAACTGTTACCATGAAGATCCATTTTTCTCTGCTTGTCCTTTGCTCCTTTGTTTTCATCGCCTGCTCCAACAAATCGATGGTGCGGTATGATGCCCTTTCGGAACCTCTTAAAAAGGATGGCTTCCCGGGCGCAATCAGCAAGGTGCAGGAAGAAAAAGAGGATCTTTATGGCGACAACACCTTGTTCCTTTATCACTTTGACTTGGCGACGCTTTATCATTACAACGGCGACTATAAAAAGAGTGCCGCGGAATTTGAAAAGGCGAAGCAGGTCTATGAAGATCTCTACACGAAGTCCGTGACGAACGAAGCGGCCTCGGTGGTGACGAATGACAACGTGCGTCCGTATCGCGCGCGCCCGTTTGAAATTTTAGCGCTTTACGAAATGAATATCGTCAACTATTTGGCGATGAAGGATATCGACGGTGCTCTGGTGGAAGCAAAGGCTTCGGATATTGCCTTGCAGGCTCTTTACCAGAAGGATAACGACAAAACGAATGACGCCGGATATCTCCGTTACCTGATCGGCCTTGTTTATGAAATGGAAGGCGAAAGGGACAACGCAGCGATTGCTTACTACAAAACGGCAAAGGCTTATGCCGAAGAAGGCATGCCGCTTCCGGAAGAAGCGAAAGCCTTTATCAAGAACACGCTTGAAAAGGAAGGCCGTGCCGATGATTTAAAGAGCATTGGACTTGCGAATGCGAATGCCCCGATGATTGTGCCGATGGCGGCAGAAGCGGGCAACGGTGAAATCGTGATCATCGGTTATGCAGGTCACAGCGCCATTCTTGGGGAATGGATGCTTTCGGGAACTTATGTACGCGGCGGCGTTTTGAATGTGATGGGCAAGAACCCGCAAACGGGCAAGGTTGACGGACTCACGATTCCGTTCCCGGCTACGGCGGTTGGCTCTCATGGCGGAACGACTTTCTCGGTGACGATTGCGATTCCGGAACGCAAGGATGTGCCGCACGTTGTAGAAGGCTTTGAAGTTCGGATTGATGAAAAGCGCTTGCCGTACAAGCCGGAAGTTTATGTGGACAATACACAGCAGCTTGTGAAGAATTTGAAGCAGGAACGTTCGACAACGCTCGGCCGCACCGCGGTCCGCGTCATCACTCGCACGATTGCCGCGCAGCAGGCAAAGAAGGCGATGGAAACGGACAACATCTTTTTGAACTTGCTCACGAGCATTGGAACGGACGTGGCCGCAGGCCAGCTGGAACAGGCCGATTTGCGCGTGGCGCTCTTCTTGCCGCATCAGGTGCGCATGGCACGTGTGCCTGCAAAACCGGGAACGCATACGGTCAAGGTGCTTGCGACGAACAGCTACGGCGGCGCCGTGAAGGAATACACTTATACGGTGAACGTGAAGGCTGGCGGCAAGTCCGTCATCGTCGTTCCGGCGATCCGATGATTGCTTCAGGGCATAGCCCTTCGCAATGACAGTTTTATAACATTTGAGCGAGTTCAGTAAAATCTTGCGCGGAGGCGATGCCTTCGCGTTTTTCGCCATAGAGAATCGTTTGCATCCCGACGGCTTTCGCGCCTAGAATATCGCGCTTGTAATTATCCCCGATCATGACGCAGTCTTGCGGCTTTACGCCAAGCTTTTGCGCGATGCTTGTGAACATGATGGCGGCAGGTTTGTCTGCGCCGACTTCTTCGCTCACGGTAATCTTGTCAAAAATTCCGACAAGTCCAAGCTTTTGAAGTTTGCGAATCTGAATGTGCAATGTTAAATCGGAGCAGATGCCGAGAGGAATCTTTTTTGCCTTGAGATCTTGCAAAAGTTCAAGTGCGCCCGGAAAAATCTGCATCGCGTTTAGGTAGGCGTCCCAGTAGGCGTTGTACATGGGAATGTCGTGAACATCGCCAGGCAAGTTCAGCACTTCGCACATGTGATGGTAAAAAAGAATGCGGTTGTGGCCCGCAGCGGTCAGCGGATTCAAACGCTTGGTTTCCATGTCACATTCGACGTAGAGCTTGGCAAATTCCTCGCGCGGCATGGGGCAAATCGGATAGAGGTAAGCGTAAACCGCGTCACGGCCTGCGTTATCGCACGGCGTATAAGGATAGAGCGTGTTGTCTAGGTCGAATATGATCGCTTGCATGGGGTAAATTTAGTTTTTTCGCAACGACGAATCCGCGTGTTCATCGAGCTCCCGAAATTCAGAAAGAAACTCGAAGAGCTTGAAACGGATCTGGACAAATGCCTGTACGCGCTTTGCCATATCAAGGAGCTTCAGAAGATGCCTTCGACGTATACGGGCTCCTCTTTCGAACTCTTGTTCCGCACCGCTGAATTAGCTAAATTCAGTAAAGAGGAACA
>JAILDK010000079.1 GCA_024689485.1 Fibrobacter sp. | reverse complement strand
CCGGGCAACGGTAACTTTGTCGTCGGCGATATGAATCACTTTGGCGTCGTGTACATGAGCACGGTGGGCCGCGGACTTGTCGTCGGCGCTCCGAAGGGTTCCATTTTGCCGATCCCGACGATTCAGATGCAAGAAGCTTCTATTGTGAGCATGCAGCTTTCCGCCCGAAATTTACGGGTGAGTGGTCCGGCGGAAAGCTTGCTGCTCCTGTTTGATGCGCAAGGAAAGCTCTGTCTGCAGAAGCGGATCGGGGCGAATTCCGAAGTGTCCTTGGAAAAGCTCCCGGCGGGGAAGGTGCTCGCCCGAGTGGTTTCGAAGGATGGAAAGGCGTTGCATCATCAGAGCCTGACTCTGCGGTAATGCGCTTTTGAAGTTTCTAAAAAAGGTGGCCTTGAGCCACCTTTTTTTTGTGCGTTTGAGAACCTTTTGCTAATTTGCGGGCATGATTCTCAAAAAAATTTTCTTTTGTGGGGCGCTTTTAGCCATTCTTTCTTCTTGTGCTCAGGATGAAGCGGTTGCTGTATCTCCGGCGGAGCCAGAAAAAACTCTCAAGTCTTATCCGAACACGCTGCTCGATCTTTCGAATGGCCAGCGAACGGTGGACGAGGGCTACTGGAAAAATGCCCTGACAAACGTTTGGGAAGGAATCAAAAAACGCAATCTCGATTCTTACAGCACGGGACTCATTCACAGACCCAAAAGCGAAAATCCGGGCGACGCGGTGAGTGAAGGGGTGGGTTATGGCATGCTCCTCGCCCTTTTTTCCAATGACCAGGAAACCTTTAACCAAATTTGGGAAGCGGGAAACTCCACGATGTGGAGCGGTTGCTATTACAACTGGCAAGTGGACGAAAGCGGAAAAGTCGTTGGAAGAGGGGCGGCAACCGATGCCGAAGAAGATATCGCCTTGGCCCTTATTTTTGCAGCTAAGCTCGTGAGCGCCGGCAAGTGGACGGAATACACTTCTTCCATTCAAGGAAGCTACCTGACGCATGCTCAGACCATTTTGGATTGCATGTGGTTAACGTCGCAAATCACGGAATATGGAACAGTCGCTCCGGGTGCAGGCTGGGGTGGGGAAAGCTTTGTGAATCCGGGATATTTTTCGCCCGCTTGGTACAAGATTTTTGCCCAGTATGATTCCGCGCATGATTGGCAGAAAGTGGTGGATCGTAGCTATGAAATCCTTGGGAACAGCGTCGGTTATTCTTTGGGGCTGATTCCCGACTGGATGACTCCGGAAGGCGGTTATGCTGGTATGGGCCTTGGCTATAACTCTTATGGCGACGGGCTTTACTGCTTTAAGGATGCGATTCGTACTTTATGGCGTGTGGCGATCGATGCGCTTTGGTTCGATGAACCCAGAGCAAAGACGCTTTTGACCAATGCGGTAAACTTTATCAACAGCGCCGGTGGAGCTTCGGCTGCAAACTTTTACCAGACGGACGGAACCTTGATTCCGGAAGAAGATGTTTGGACGGATTTGGCGGGCGGAACTATGACGCGCACGCGCCGGGAACACAGCCACTTGACCATCGGCATGTGGGCAACGGCTGTGGCTGCGGTAGGCTCGGACGACGACATGAAAGCCTTTAGCGCGGAACTTTCCAAGTTCTACGAAAACGGCGATTACTTCGGGAATGCTGTCGATCCGCTCGGAGGAACTGAAGATACGCTTCACAATGAAATGTATTTTGACCAGTTCCTCGGCTGGTTCGGAGCGAGTATGCTGAGCGGTAGTTTCGTCAACGTCATCGACGCCATCGACGCTCCTGCCGCTGAAGCAGAAAAGCTCTATACGGATCTCAGCTACGAAGAATAAACGGGAGTTTTAACCTTCCCGGTCGAGCATCAGAATTTCGCTCTTCTCGTCCGCGGCGATGTTGATGAAACGTTCGTATTCGCGGAGAACATCGGCGATGATTTCTTCTTTTTCCAGGTGCTGAATGTCGTTACCGGTGCGGCCGCTGTTGTAGTAGCTCATCGGAACGTACACGTCGGATTCCGGAGTCGGAGCGTTGTCTTCGTCGATCACGTACTGCGAAACGGCCTGCTTTTCAGCCATCACACCGTACTTAAAGTTTTGCAGCTTATCGTAACGGATCAAAAGCTCGATCGAAATCGGCCCCGCCTTTCCTTCGCGAATTTCCGCGTCCACGCCCTTTTCCGCAAAGGCGCTCTGTAGCTCTTCAAAAGCGGGCTTCACATGGTTCGCAATAAAGGTGCGCACATCGCTCTTCTTGGTAAAGAGAAGAATCTGGTTCAGGTAATCTTTCCAACGGGAAGAATCCCAGACGTGGCTTCCGTAAGGCAGCTTTCTTTGACGGTAAATTAAGTCAATACGAAGAGCCTTCCACAAACACACGCAAAAAAGAATCATAATGAATCCAAACGGGAGCGCAGAAATCAGCGTCATCGTCTGCAACGCTTTAAGGCCGCCGCTGCGTAAAAGCAACAGCGAAAGAACGCCCATGACCACACCCCAAAAGATGTTCTGCCAAATGGGAGTTTTGCCCTTGTTCTGGCTCGCGATACTGTTCAAAACCATGATACCCGAATCCGCCGATGTCACAAAGAAAACGGCGATCATCAAAATGGCGAGAACGCACAAAACCTTCGCAAGCGGAAAAAGTTGCAAGTAGTTAAAGAGCAACGCGTCTGTATCGTTTACCGCCGCCGAAAGCGCTCCGCCGACCGCATTGGCGTCTAGCCAAATCGCTCCGCTTCCAAACACCGTCATCCACAAGAACACAAAAAGCGTCGGTACAAACAGCACCACGAGAATGAATTCGCGCACCGTGCGTCCCTTGGAAATCTTTGCAATAAAAAGTCCCACAAACGGCGACCAGGAAATCCACCAAGCCCAATACATGATTGTCCACGCCGAAAGCCAAGGCTTTCCTTCGGGAGTAAAAGTAAAGGTGTCAAAAGTGCGGGAAACAAAATTTCCAAAATAATTGCCCGTCGCCGAACTGAACGCGCCGAGAATATGTTCCGTGGGACCGAAGCCGAGCAAAAAGAGCATTAACGCCATGGCTAGGCAAAGGTTCAGTTCGCTCAAAATTTTAATGCCCTTGTTCACCCCGGAACACGCCGAAAGCACGGCGACCGTGAGCACCACAAACACAATCACCGCCTGCCAACCAAAGGATTCTCCCGGCAAAATTTGCAAATGCGCAAGCCCGGAATTCAACTGCACCACGCCAAAGCCGAGAGAAGTCGTAATGCCGAAGAACGTACAGCAAAGGCCAAAAACGTCAATCACGTCGCCCCATTTGCCGTTGATTTTATTTTTCAAAATAGGGTAAAGCCCACTTCGCATGGCGAGCGGAAGCCTGTAACGGTAAGAGAAAAAGGCGAGCACAAGGCCCATCACCGCATAAATGCCCCACGCGTGAATGCCCCAATGCATAAAGGTGCTAAAAAGGGCTTCCTTTTCGGAATGGCCCATCGACGGCACCGGCGGATTCACGTAATGCGAAAGCGGTTCCGCAACGCCGAAGTACATAAGGCCAATGCCCATGCCCGCAGAAAAAAGCATGGCGACCCAAGAGAAAAAGCTGTGTTGAGGTTTAGTGTTGTCTGCGCCCAGGCGAATATTGCCCGTTTTTCCCAAGGCGAGAATCAGCAAAAAGAGTAAAAAGAAGGCGACGAAAAAGATGTAAACCCAGCTTAAATTATGATAGAAGAATAATTCTATCGCTTTTAGGGTTGTCGCC
>JAILDK010000065.1 GCA_024689485.1 Fibrobacter sp. | reverse complement strand
AACATTTTCCAACAAACTCAACGCCCGCGATCTCATCCACGTAGGCATTTATACTGCACTTTATTTCGTCATTGTCCTGATTTTCGCCATGTTTGGCATGATCCCCATTTTTATGCCGCTCTTGGTTGTGCTCGATCCGTTCTTCTGCGGAATTCCCTTCATGCTCTTTCTCACCAAAGTCAAAAAGCCCGGTATGATCTTTATCATGGCTATGATCATGGGCTTCATGATGTTTGTCACCGGAATGGGCCCGTGGCCGATCGCCACCGCAGCCGCCGCAGGAATCTTTGCAGAACTCATTTACCGCAAAGGCCATTACGCCAGTAGCAAATTGGCGATTCTCTCTTACGCCGTATTCGGCCTTTGGATGCTCGGCAATTACATCCAGCTCTTTACCGACTACGAAGCCTACTTTGCCACGCGTCAAAGCTTCGGTCAGGAATACATCGAAGCGCTCAGCGCCCTAATGCCACTCTGGATGGCGCCCGTACTCGCCATCGCTTGTTTTGTTTTCGGGCTTCTCGGAGGTTTCGTGGGGACGAAAGTTCTGAACAAGCATTTCAAAAAAGCGGGCATCGTTTGACACGACGTTCTTTTCTTGACCCGCGTACCAAACTTTTATTGGTGCTGATGCTCGCCCTCTTTGTCTTGGGGCAGCTCGGCGGAATGCTTGTGCCGTGGATTAAGCCGGTTCTTTCCGCTGTACCATTTGTACTTTTACTCATCGATCGAAAATTCTTGGGATTTTTGCGAGGCGTTTTCATGCTCGTGATCGGTTACGGGTGTCTCGCTTTACAGCCGCATTTAACAGGCGTTCCTAACTTTTTAGCGCTTCTTTGCGGTGGATTTTTTACGCGATTCGTGGCAACTCTCGTCATGGGCGAATATCTGATTTCAACGACATCCGTGAGCGAATTCATCGCAGGCATGGAACGTTTGCGCTTCCCAGCGGCATTCACCATTCCGATCACCGTCATGTTCCGATTCTTCCCCACCATCTGGGACGAATGGAAAGCCATTCACGGAGCCATGAGCATGCGCGGAATCCACATCGGCGGAATTCACATGGCCAAGATTTTCGAATACCAGATCGTTCCCATGATCTGCTGCTGCGCACGCATCGGCGAAGAACTCTCCATGGCATCGCTTTCCCGAGGCCTCGACATTCAAGTCAAGCGCACGAACATTTGCCAAATCGGCTTCCGCCTGCAAGATTACATCGTCATGCTTTTCTGCATCGCGGTCGTTCTTTCCTGGATTGTTAAGCTGGTTTAAGCTCTTAACTACTTCACAATCAGTGCAATAATTGCGGCAATCAACCCGCCGAACAGCAGAGCCACCATCACGGTCATCAAAATCATAAACCACTTGGCGTATTTCAAAATTTTCACCATCGCCGAATCTTGATTCTTCGCGAATTGCTGCACTACATTCATCGCAGCCGTCAAAAGCAAACCGATATCATCCAGCCAGCCGACAACCGGAATCGCATCCGGTACCGCATCAATCGGCGAAGCCGTATACAAAAGCGAAGCGATCATCCAAATCACGGCAAAGCCTTTCTGCAAAGGCGAAGCCCCTTCCAACGGATTTCCTGGTTGTTGATTCATAGATTCTCCTGTCTTTTTAATATACACAAAAAAAACATGGCGCACCTTGCGGCACGCCATGCTCTTTTCACTATGAGAGTCTAGACTACAAGAAATTAGTCAGCAAGCGGCATGACATAGTAAGCCGTGCCAGTCTTCACATCCATTTCCTTCGTAAGCTTGTCGTTTTCCACATCGTAACGATAAATCGAGTTGTTCGATTCATCAGCATGGCCAAGGAGGACCGTGCCATCGGAATCGATATGAATCGACGGAGCGAACCACGGAATCGTCGGAGAAAGGCCCGGGATCTTTTCCACGGTCTTTTCGTAAACGTCCACCACGACAAAGCTCCATTCGTAGTTGTAGAAGTTCGACGGGTCCGCAAAGTTGCCGAAGAAGCCGACGAACTTGCCGTTACCCACATAAGTACCACCCGTCATCAAGAAGTTGTTGGTGGACTTTTCACCTTCGTATTCAGCTTCCGTCATACGGAACACCCAGCTCGTATCAAATTCAGTTTCACCCGCCTTGATACGAACCCAGCCTTCTTCATAGCCTTCCATCCAGCCCATTGCAGCGGCGGAATAGAAGTAGATGTTACCATCTTCATCCACAAAGGCGCTCGAGTTGTTCATATCATCCAAACCGCCCACTGCAGCGGTCATGGTTTCAGAAATCACCTTTTCCACCTTATCAGTTGCGATGTCGATAATGGCAACGCTACCCTGCGCACCGGTAATACCGTTCTGGGCGTCCACATACTGACCCAAGCTCACAAAGAGCTTGCCGTCACGAACCACAGAAGAACCCGGGCCAACCATCTGGGCGGTTTCTTCCATATATTCCGTGAGGTCAATCGTAGCGATCGTCTTCAAGGTCTTCGCGTCCACAGCAACAAGGCCCGTGCCGAAAGTCTGGTTCACATAGATCTTGTTTTCATCAGCCACGATCTTCATCACCATGGCGCCCGTACCTTCAAACTTCACAGAAGCGGCCGGTTCAGCCGGAACACTGCCGTCTTCTTCGAGTTCATAGCGGGCAAGCACGCTGTTCATCGCTTCGTCCACCACAGAGAGGCTGTACAAAGAGCCGTCAAAGTAGGCGATCGTACCGGAAGTAGATGCTTCCGTAAAGTCCTTGATGATTTCGCTCTGGTCATCGGACAAATTACCGGTGCCGAACATCATCGACTTATCGGTCATAAAAGCAAAAGCATAGCTTGCTGCGGATTCTGCGCTTGCGCTAGAATTTGCACTTGCGCTAGAATCTTCATCGGAAGCGCTGGAGCTAGAGCTACCGCAAGCGGTGAGCATCAAGCCGAAAGCGGCTGTGAGGAGAAGGGTCTTATAGGATTTCATCTTGTTTCCTTTTCTTGGGGTTGTTGTTAAATCGAGAACTTAATCTTAGTGGCAAAAGCTCTACCCGGCTTGGATTCACCGTACTTGTCATAGACGCGGGTATCCATAAAGTTCTTCACTTCAAAACTCCACGAGAGCATATTGGCGAAAATCGAATATTCGACGCCCAAATCCTGCGAGAACGAACTCGGAATAATGCGGTTCTGACGCTTGGAAATTTTCCACGAGAAGTAATATTCATCCGTATAATTGGCGAGCCAATAGAGTTTGAAGAAATCTTCCGCAAACAGAAGATCGCCGATATGGAATTCTGCCCCAAAGTTCATATAGAACAGCGGAATATTTGGCACAATCAAGCCCTCATCGATACCGTAAGCGTTATCCCTTTCACGGCTCCGCACGTCCTGCTTTGTCACATTGTAAGAGAGCGCAAAGTATTCGTTCAAATCTACGTTCACATCGACTTCAAAGCCTTTGGTCTTTGTACCGACACTGTTGTAATAAGGTTGCGGTACGCTCGACATCGCACTCCAATAAATGCGATCATCCATCAGCAAATAGAAGTAGCTGAATTCTAAATGCATCTTCAAAATAAGTGGCAAATCAAACAGGTCCAGTTCTGCGCCTGCCGTAAAGTTGTCCGAAATTTCCGGCTTCAAATTCGGCGTGCTGCTCTTGTACATGCCATCGCCAAAGACTTCTTCACGCGTCGGGAATCTCAAGCTATGCTGATAGCCGCCCTTGATAGCAAACTGTTCCACGACAGACAGCTGATCGATCAGCTTCAAACGCAGATTTTCACTGTAGCCAAAGTCCTTGTATTCAATCGCATCATCACCCAAACGCTGATGACGCGTACCGTCATCGTCCGCATCCAAGTGATAGTAGTAGCCCTTCACCCCGATCACATTCTGGATTCTCGAATTCCAGAAGTTGTTTTCCATCGAAAGGCCCGTAATCACACTGTGGCTGTAGCCCGGGAATCCCGCCTTATTCAAACGGTCCGTTCCTTCCGTCGCAAGCTTATCTTCGGGTTCCTGTGACTCATAACGGTAGAGTCCGCTCCACGTCAACTTGTGATCCTGCGTGATTGCATAGTCCACATTCCACGGGGCCTGCAAAGTCTGATTGATCTGTTCATAAAGCGAAGCGCTGCCCATGCTGATTTCACCCACAAGAGCGTTACTCGTGCGGTAATTTTCCTTGCTCCAACCGTAATAGTAAACATGGGTCGTATCCGTCACATTCGTCACGCCACGGGAATAGTTCACCGACGCTCCAAACGAAAGACCCTTCACAAACAGGTTCGCCTTTTCCACTGCGAAGGACGCGCCCCAGGCCCAACCGTCCATCGTCGCATTTTCCACGCGGTGTCCCGACGAAGAAATTTCCTGGTCCACGGCGCCATAGCTTCCGCCCACCGAAATGCGGTCGAAGAAGTAATGGTTCAAATTCACAAAAGGCGCCACATTGTAGCTGTAATAGCGCGCATGATCGCGAGTCACCACGGTATCCATCGTGGGAGTCGTAAACTCGTAATCGTTATCGGAATAATTGTAATAAGCCGAAAGACCCGTTTCCACGGAACGGCTCTTTGCCGAATCCGTCACCCAAACGTATTTCGCATCGAGAGAAGCCTTGTGCGTGTTAAAACTTCCAAAGCTGTAAGAACCCGTCACGGAACTTTCCGGCAAATTCTTCGTCACAATGTTAATGACACCGCCCATGCCGTCTGTCGAAAAACGCTCCGGCACATAGCTCTTGTAAACTTCAATGCGGTCAATTTTGTCAATCGGAATGTCATTCACGGAAAGGCTTCCGTTTCCATTGTCCACAGGAACGCCGTCCACAAGGACCTTCACATTTTTGCCTTCCATGCCGCGGATGTTGATTTTACTTTCGCTGCCCATGCCGCCCGCCTGGCGAATTTTCACGCCCGAAGAACGATTCGTCGCATCGGCAACGGTCGCGCTTGAACCTTGAAGTTCCTTCGTATCCAGAACCTTCACCGATTCCGCTTTCGTCTTCGTATCGACAGGCGCCGATTCTTGAATGCTTTCATCTTCCACGGAAAGGCCGTCAAGAACCGTCACGTCCGAACCCACAGAATTTTTTGCAGCCGTCGCCGTTTCCGCCGAAGCATTTTCTGTCGCAGCACCAGCTGGTTCTGCAGACGTTTCTTCTTCAAAAAAGGAATCGTCAAAAACAGATACGTCCTCATCCTCGGCAAACAAAGCTGTTGCAAACAAGAGAGAGGCAGAAAAAAGAATGCGATTCCACACCATTGCAGCGATCTCCAAACAAGGATTTCGAGAGATATTCTGCGCGCAATAATAAAATTTAGCCTTATCTAACTACTACTCTAATTGGACCCACTCGTTCCCAATTAGACGCGGCACCGCACCAAACCAAACTGCTTAGAAAATCAAAAGCCCCACGTGATAAGCCACAAAAGCAAGGCCTAGCGAAATCGCAAAGTAATAGCCCATAATGGCAAACATCCACTTCAGCGAATTCGCTTCACGGTAAGTCGAACCCATCGCCAGCACACACGGCACATTGAACATCGAAGCGAACACAAACGCAAGCGCTTCCGGCTTTGAAACCGCGGCACTCAACACTTCAGCCAAATTCGCCCCGGCGTCATCACGGGAAATCAACGAGAACGCCGTATCGGTACTGCCAAAAATCGTCGACATAATACCCAGCGAAGCTTCCTTGCTGAACACGCCGCCCAAATAAGAAACAAACAGTTGCCAACGCATGCCAAAAAGCTTTGTCACCGGTTCAATCGCATTTCCGATCGTGTACAGAACCGTATTTTCCACGTTTCCATCCGACGAATACGAAAGCGCCCAAAAGATCAAAGACGCCGAAACGATAATCACGAGCGCCTTCTTGAAAACGCTCCAAGTATTGCGTCCCACCATCTTCAGCAAGGCCTTCCACTGCGGTTTGTGATACGGCGGAAGTTCCATAATCATGCCCACGCGTTCTTCAAGTGGCAAAAGCTTTCCGCCAAAAATCTTGGACGAAAGGTAGAACGAGGCAAAGATCAAAATCAAAAACACCAGAGCGAACAAAGGCGCCGCCGACCCAAAGAAAGCCGTCGCCAAAAAGAGCACCACGCTCAGCTTTGCACCGCACGGAATGCCCCACAAAAGCACCATCGCAAACAGGCGCTGTCCACGCATATCCAAAACGCGCGTACCGCAAGCCGCGCCCGCCGTACAGGCAAGCCCCGAAAAGAGCGGCATAATCGCTTTACCGTGCAAGCCCAGGCGCGAAAGCCAGGAATCAAACACATACGAAAAGCGCGCCATGTAACCGACGTTTTCCACAAGTGCAAACACAAACACGATCGCAAAAACAAAACTCGTCATGCAAATCGTAAGTCCCAAGCCGCCGATCAAAACACCATTCACAAAAGATTCCAGCACCGGCCAAATTCCAAGGCTCTCGCTAATGGAATGCACCACGGGACCGCTCACCGACATCAAACCAAAGCCAATCATCATCCCGGGCAATGCAAGCACCATACAGCCGATCAGCGTCACGAACATGATTCCGAACGCCAAAAGTTTTCCCTTGATCCGGTGCGTCGCGATTTTATCAAAGCGAGAAAGCTTCACCACGTTCTTCTTTTCTACAACGCTGTCGCGCAAGATCTCCGAGATCCAACGGTACTTCGCTTCACCCGTAATCAAACCGCCCGCCGACTTTTCCGACTTCAAAACAGCTTCCACTTCCGCAAACCGATCCGGGGAAACCGTCGCACGGACTTCCGCCATCACCAGCGGATCATTTTCCAAAAGCTTCGACGCCACCCAAAAATGTTCCCGCACTCCGAAATCCGCTCCGTCGAGCAAAGATTCCAAGCGTTCCACCGAAGAATCTTTTACAGCATCCGCAATCTTTCGAATGCCTTCCGCCGAAAGAATCCTCGGATTTTCCACCGCCTTTTCGAGCGTTTCATAGAACTTCGGATACTCCGCATCATCCGAGGCCGTAAAACCGAGCACAGGAATCCCGAGCAGCGATTCGATCTTTGCAACATCGATCGTCTTGCCGTTTTCCTTCGCCACGTCCATCATGTTCAGCACAAGCATCGCCGGGCAATGGATACCGGCAAAATCCGCGAGCATAAACAGGGAACGTTCGAGCTGCGAAGCGTCCACGATCAGGCAAACGAGATCCGCATTACCGCGTTCAATAAAGTCACGCGTCACCACTTCTTCTTCGGAATTCGCCGTCAAACCGTAACTGCCCGGCAAATCCGCAATACGGAACAGCTGTTCCTTGTAAAAGAAATCGCCTTCGGCTTTTTCCACCGTCTTCCCAGGCCAGTTTCCCACGCGCTGATGCGCACCCGTCAAAGCATTATAAAGGGTCGATTTTCCCGAATTCGGCTGGCCCAGAAGAGCGATCGTTTTCATAAAGAAACCTCGATTTGAGCGCATTCCTTGCGGTTAATCGCGATAATCGTATCACGGCAGTACACAAGAACCGGAGAACGTCCGTCGTTCTGCAACACCGTAAAAGAACTGTTCGGAGTGAGACCGATCGAAATAATGCGAGAGATAAAGCGCGAATCGCCGTGAATTTTGCAGACGACACCGGTCTGATCGACCTTCAAATCACCTAAAGTCGAATTTTTCATTTCGAACGTCTCCATTTCGCGCCAAGTATAGCTCCCCAAAGCCTTCAAACACTACTCTAAAAAGACGCTCTCATTCCCAATCCGGCGAAAAATACCCCAACAAGACCGAAATTTTACAGCCCTTTTTCAAACGGCAAACCGACCGGTTTAAACAAGAAAAGCTCCGCATTTCTGCGGAGCCTTTTCCAAAACAAAGGGCTAAAGATATTAGAAGCGGAAGTGAGCGAATGCTCGGTTTGCTTCTGCCATCTTGTGCACATCCTGCTTCTTGCGGATGGCGTTGCCTTCGTTGTTCTTAGCAGCAACGAGTTCTGCTGCGAGACGCTGTGCCATGTTGGCTTCCGTACGGCTACGGGCAGCGGTAAGCAACCAACGAAGAGCGAGAGCCTTAGCGCGATCCGGAGCGACTTCCATCGGCACCTGGTAGTTTGCACCACCGATACGACGGGACTTCACTTCGAGCTTCGGCTTGATGTTTTCAAGGCATTCTTCGAACTTGTCGAGCGGAGAGCCTTCGCCTTCCACCTTCTTGTCCAAGAGATCGAGAGCGGTGTAAACGATCTGTTCAGCGATCGTCTTCTTGCCCTGCTTGAGAACGACACCAATGAGTTCGGTGATCAAAACGGAATGATAACGCGGGTCTGCAATGGTGCGCTTGTGAATAGTCTTTCTTCTTCTAGACATATGCTCTTCCTTTACTTCTTAGCCGGAGCTTTTCTCTTAACACCGTACTTGGAACGTGCCTGGTTACGACCGTTCACAGCCTGAGTATCGAGCGTACCGCGAATGATGTGGTAACGGACACCCGGAACATCCTTAACACGACCGCCACGAATGAGGACGATAGAGTGTTCCTGGAGGTTGTGGCCTTCACCCGGAATGTAAGCGGTCACTTCCATCTTGTTGGAAAGACGGACACGAGCAATCTTACGGAGAGCGGAGTTCGGCTTCTTCGGCGTGGTGGTGTACACACGGGTGCAAACACCGCGCTTCTGCGGACTTTGTTTCAGAGCCGGCGAAGCGGTTCTGTTGAGGATCTTTTCACGGCCCTTACGGACGAGCTGTTGTATAGTAGGCATTGTTTATTTTTCCCTATAATTTTGGAAACCCAAATATAGTTCTTTTTCGAATTATTTCAAGTTTTACCTTCGAAATTATTCGATGTTATCTCCATTATCTTCCGAGGCTTCGGATCCGGTATCCGGCAGCGAGAAATCGATATCGCCGACCGAATTTTCAGATTCCAACTGGGAAGCGCGGTTAGCGGCAGCCTCAGCTTCTGCGTCGGAATCAATGACCACGACGTCACGCAGGTGTCTTGCACCCGTTCCGCAAGGAATCAGGTGACCCATAATGACGTTTTCCTTAAGTCCCATCAACGGGTCCACACTACCTTCAATTGCAGCACGAGTGAGGATCTTCGTTGTTTCCTGGAAGGACGCTGCGGAAATGAAGCTATCCGTAGCAAGCGAAGACTTGGTGATACCGAGGAGCATCGGAGTACCCTTTGCTTCAGCACGGCCTTCAGCCTTGAGCTTGTCGTTCTTCACGCGCAGACGAGCCTTGGAGATTTCTTCATCCGGAAGGAGATCGGAATCACCAGGATCGGAAATTTTGATCTTACGCATCATCTGACGCACAATGCATTCAATGTGCTTATCAGCGATCGCCACACCCTGGAGACGGTACACGGCCTGGATTTCATTCACCAGGTGACGCTGCACGGCTTCTGGGCCCTGGACACGAAGAATGTCATGCGGGTCGACGGAACCGTCGCAGATCTTCTGACCTCTGCTGACACGGTCACCTTCGAGCACGGCGAGGTGACGGCCACGCGGCACGAGCACGCTCTGTTCTTCTTCGGCGTTCTTGATGATCACCTTCTGGTTGCCGCGTTCTTCGTTACCGTATTCGACGATACCGTCGATCGGAGCGATCACAGCGACATTCTTCGGGATGCGAGCTTCGAAGAGTTCAGCAACACGAGGAAGACCACCAGTAATATCCTTCGTCTTACCGACAGCACGCGGCAACTTGGCGAGAATTTCGCCCGGCACAGCCTGGTCGCCGTCGTGGACAGAAAGAATAGCACCATCCGGCAGGTAGTAAACACCCTGACGGTTGCCAGCTGCATCGAGAACGTTGATAGCCGGGCGATGCTTACCATGACGGTCACTAATGACAGTCCAGGTTTCCACGCCGGTCACATCGTCCTTATCCACACGATAGGTCGTGTTTTCAATCAAGTCGATGAACTGGATCTTACCGCTGACGTTACTGAGAATCGGGCTGGTATACGGATCCCATTCAAAGAGCTTCGTATCCTTCGTCACCGTAGCGCCGTTTTCCACATAGAGGATTGCGCCGTACGGAATCTGCCAACGACCCTTGTTAATGCCGGTGGAGTCAAAAATCACGAGTTCGCCCATACGGCTCACGACAACCTTGTGACCGTCGTGTTCAAGCGTATTGACGTTATCAAGTTCAACCTTACCATCAACCGGAGCGCTCTTCGAGTTTTCAACCGTGAGACGGCTGGAAGCACCACCAATGTGGAACGTACGGAGAGTCAGCTGCGTACCCGGTTCACCGATGGACTGAGCAGCGATAACACCGACAGCTTCACCGAGGTCAACCGGACGACCGGAAGCCAGCATACGGCCGTAGCACTTGGCACAGACACCGTGGCGGGCATTACAGGTAAGCACAGAGCGCATCTTCACGTGTTCAAGACCCGTTGCAGAGATCTTCGGAAGATCACGTTCCGTCACAAGTTCGCCAGCCTTGACGATCACTTCGCCCGTCACCGGGTGAACGATGTCTTCGACCGGAGCGCGACCCAGGAGACGTTCTTCGAGCGGGATGATCGTATCGTCACCGTCCTTATAGGCGGAGATATCGATACCATCCTTCGTGTGGCAATCTTCTTCCACAATCACGAGGTCCTGAGCGACGTCGACGAGACGACGGGTCAAGTAACCAGCGTCAGCCGTCTTCAAAGCGGTATCAGCAAGACCCTTACGAGCACCGTGAGCAGAAATGAAGTATTCCATTTCGTTCAAGCCTTCACGGAAGCAGGACTTAATCGGGTTTTCGATAACTTCCTGACCGCCGAGCTGCTTGGTCGGCTTCTGCATCAAACCACGCATACCGGAGAGCTGCTTGATCTGTTCACGGCTACCACGAGCGCCGGAATCCGCCATCATGTAGACAGGGTTGAAACCGTCGCGGTCGTGAGAGAGGAGATCCCACTGCTTAGCAGCGACATCGCCCGTCGTCTTGGACCACACGTCGATGATCTGGTTATAACGTTCACCGTCCGTGATGACACCGTCTTCGTAAAGTTCGCGAATACGGGCGACCTTTTCGTTTGCTTCTTCGAGCAACTGCTGCTTTTCTGGCGGAATCACCATTTCGGAGATAGCCACAGAAGAGCCCGAGATAGCAGCCCACTTATAACCGAGGGCCTTCAGGTCATCGAGGTATTCGACCGTCACGCGGTTGCCGGTACGACGATAGAGATCGTCGATGGACTTTGCAATCACCTTCTTACCGAAGGTTTCGTTTGCATAACCGACTGCGTTCGGGATAATTTCGTTCAGAATGATACGACCCATGGTGGTCTTGATGAGAGACGGTTCCTTCAAGGTGAGGAACTTGATCTTCTGACCAGCCTTCGCGATCACGTCGCGGTTGCCATTATCATCCGGCTGTTCGGTCAAGCACGGGGTATCCTTTTCGAGGGCGCCCATGTAGATCTTACGGCCTGCCGGCAAGTGGAGGTAGCATTCCGCATTCAAATCGATCACGCCGTTACCGTAAGCACGGAGAGCTTCGGCCGGATCGTAGAAGCGCATTCCAGCACCCTTGCGGTTCGGACGCGGCTTGGAGATGTAGTACAAGCCGAGCACGATATCCTGGCCCGGGACAGCGATCGGCTGACCGGAAGCCGGGTGAAGAATGTTGTTCGAGGAAAGCATGAGCACGCGGCATTCGAGCTGCGTTTCGAAGGACAGCGGAAGGTGGACTGCCATCTGGTCACCGTCGAAGTCAGCGTTGAAAGCCGTACAAACGAGCGGGTGAAGACGGATCGCGTTACCTTCGATGAGCTTCGGATAGAAGGCCTGAATACCCAGACGGTGAAGCGTCGGAGCACGGTTCAACATAACCGGGTGGTCTTCAATAATCTGTTCGAGGATGTCCCAAACTTCAGGACGTTCTGCATCGACGTACTTCTTAGCGGCCTTGAGCGTATAAACAATGCCTTCTTCTTCCAAACGCTGGATGATGAACGGCTTGTAAAGTTCGAGAGCCATGCGCTTCGGAAGACCGCACTGGTGCATCTTGAGTTCCGGACCCACGACGATCACGGAACGACCAGAGTAGTCCACACGCTTACCGAGAAGGTTCATACGGAAGCGGCCCTGCTTACCCTTGAGGAGTTCGGAGAGCGACTTCAGCGGACGAGCGGAACCGGCACGGACGGCACGACGGCCGCTATCGAACAGCTGGTCCACAGCTTCCTGGAGCATGCGCTTTTCGTTGCAAAGAATCACGTCCGGAGCCTTGATGTCGATCAACTTCTTCAAACGGTTGTTGCGGTTGATGACACGGCGATAGAGTTCGTTCAAGTCGGAGGTAGCGAAACGGCCACCATCGAGCGGAACGAGCGGACGAAGATCAGGCGGAATCACCGGGAGAACGTCAAGAATCATCCATTCCGGCTGGTTCGAGAGGTTCTTGGCTTCACGCGGATAGGTATCGCGGAACTGGGTGAACGCGTCGAGAAGGTTGAATTCCTGGCCTTCGGTCTTAGCGGCATAACCGCCCTTGCGTTCGCCATCAGCGCCGATGACGCCATACTTAAAGTCTTCGACCTTTTCGGCAATTTCCTTAGCCCACGGAAGATCGCTGTTCTTTTTCTTTTCCGGATCTTCGTAGTAAGAAAGGAAGTCGTCCATCTGAGACTTCTTGAAGGATTCGACAATCTTCAAGCGCTTGATGGCATCGTCACGCTTCGTCTTGGACTTGGAAGCGGCTTCCACGCGGAGTTCGTCAGAAAGCTTGACGAAGTCGATGTTTGCAAGGAGCTGTTTCAAAGCGGCTGCACCCATCTTCGCGGAGAAGTGACGACCTTCTCTTTCGAGGTCGATATACTTGTTTTCGTCGATCAGTTCATTCGGCTGGAGATCGGTATCACCCGGATCGAGCACGATGTACTTTTCGTAGTAAATGATGTTGTCGAGGGACTTGGTGTCAAGATTCAAAATCGCACCGAGCACGCACGGCTGATTCTTCACGAACCAAACGTGTGCGAGAGGGATAGCGAGTTCGATATGACCCATGCGTTCACGACGAACCTTGGAATGGGTAACTTCCACACCGCAGCGGTCGCAAATGACGCCCTTGAAACGGATACGCTTGTACTTACCGCAGTTACATTCCCAGTTCTTCACCGGTCCGAAAATGCGTTCGCAGAACAAGCCATCACGTTCCGGCTTGAAAGAACGGTAATTGATCGTTTCAGGCTTGGTGACTTCACCATAGGACCACTGACGAATCAATTCAGGAGAAGCAAGGTGAATGGAGACTTCACCATTGTTGTTTTCAGAATAATCGAAAGTTTCTTCTGACATATTACTTTTCTCCATTAGTCTTGATATCGAGGCAGAGCGAACGCACTTCACGAATCATAACATTGAAGGATTCAGGAATGCCCGGTTCCGGAGTATTCTTGCCGTGGACGATAGCGTCGTAAATTCTGGAACGACCCATCACATCGTCGGACTTCACCGTCAAGAGTTCCTGGAGCGTATAAGCAGCACCGTAAGCTTCGAGTGCCCAGACTTCCATTTCACCGAAGCGCTGGCCACCGAACTGGCTCTTACCGCCGAGCGGCTGCTGCGTCACGAGAGCGTAAGAACCGATCGAACGAGCGTGGATCTTATCTTCGACCAAGTGACCGAGCTTGAGATAATACATGTAACCGATCGTGACCGGGTTCAAGAAGGCTTCACCGGTGCGGCCATCGTAAAGCTTAGCCTTACCGATGATCTGACCGTGATCCGGATCCATCTTGTAAGAGACGACCGGCATCTTCTGGTAAGCCTTTTCAAGTTCGTCCACGATGTCTTCGAAGGAAGCACCGTCGAACACCGGGGTGGCAATCTTCATGCCGAGGACCTTAGCAGCCCAGCCCAAGTGAACTTCAAGAACCTGACCGACGTTCATACGAGACGGAACGCCCAGCGGGTTCAAAAGGATCTGAATCGGACGACCATCTTCGGTGAACGGCATATCTTCGACCGGAACGATCTTGGATACGCAACCCTTGTTACCGTGACGACCAGCCATCTTGTCACCGACCTGAAGCTTCTTCTTCTTGGCGATGTAAACCTTGACAGTCTGGAGAACGCCCGGCTTGAGTTCGTCACCCTTCGTGACCTTGTCGATTTCCTTTTCCATCGTGCGGGTCAGGCGATCGATCGATTCGCGAGCCACGGAGAGAAGGCTAGAAGCCTTGTCCTGAGCTTCTGCGTCATCGCGAGCGAAGGTAGAAGACGGAGCGAGAGTCAAAAGATCGATCGTGCGAAGCATCTTTTCGGAAACGGTAGAACCTTCCGGAATGCGAACTTCGTGAGTATCGAAATCGACGATGTTGCCAGAGACCTTACCGACGAGCATTTCGACCATTGCGTTAGCGCAAGTCGTCTTGATCTTGTCGATATCAGCCTGGAACTTTTCCTTGATTTCGTTGATGCGTTCCTGATCTTCAGCACGGCTCTTCTTGTCGTTGTGGTCCTTACGGCTGAACACGCGGGTTTCGAGAACGATACCATGCATGCCCGGAGGAGCAACGAGAGAGGTGTCACGCACATCGCCGGCCTTTTCAGCGAAGATAGCGCGGAGGAGTCTTTCTTCCGGAGAGAGTTCCGTTTCACCCTTCGGGGTAACCTTACCGACGAGGATGTCGTCCGCATGGACTTCAGCACCGACGCGGATAATGCCGCGTTCGTCGAGGTTCTTCAGAGCGTCTTCGCCGACGTTCGGAATTTCACGGGTGAGTTCTTCCGGACCGCGCTTCGTTTCACGCACTTCCACTTCGTATTCTTCGACGTGGATAGAGGTGAACGCATCCTTGATGGCGAGTTCTTCGGAGACGATAACGGCGTCTTCGTAGTTATAACCATTCCACGGAATGAACGCGATGAGAATGTTTTTACCGAGAGCGAGTTCGCCGTGATCGGTAGAAGCGCCGTCAGCGAGGACGTCACCCTTTTTCACGTAATCGCCCACATTCACAACCGGCTTCTGGTTAATGCAGGAATCCTGGTTGGAACGTTCAAACTTGCGGAGAATGTATTCGTCAACCGGTTCGTGATCGAGGAATTCGAAGTTTTCGCCGAGACCTTCCAAAGCATGGAATTCACCGGCGGCATCCAAAGTACCACGTTCCACGACAACCGTCATGGCGTCAACAAAGCTCACGCGGCCTTCATGCTTGGCACGGACAACGGTACCCGAGTCGAGAGCAGCACGGCGTTCAAGACCCGTACCGACAACCGGAGCTTCCGAACGGAGCAGAGGCACAGCCTGGCGCTGCATGTTAGATCCCATCAAAGCACGGTTAGCGTCATCGTGTTCGAGGAACGGGATAAGACCAGCAGCGACCGAGATAATCTGTTGCGGAGAAACGTCCATCAACTGAATGCGGCCGTCAAGAGCTTCTTCATCGAGATCTTCCGCGTTCGCATCGAACGTCGGGACAACGCCCTTTTCAAAACGGTCGGATTCGTCGAACTCACCGCCGGCGATCAAGCGCGGCTTGAGCGGATATTCATCCTTTTCACGCACCATCACGAAGTCTTCCGCGAAAGCGGTCAACTGGTGACGATCCAAAATGTCTGCCTTTTCAGCTTCGGAAGAAGCCTTCGCAAGCATACCTTCAAACAGCGGGTCGAAAGCGGCAGCCTTCAAGACCGTGTTCGCCGGAGCGATGTTGAAAGCATCTTCTTCATCAGCCGTGAGGTAAACGACGAAGGAAGAAACCACGTCGAAGACCGTCGAGGACTGCTGAACGTAATCGGCCTTGCCCGAGAAAGCTTCGAGCGGGTTACCGTTACGGACGAAGAGGCTAGAGCCATCCGCCTTCTTGAATTCGAACACCTTGTTGACGAAGGAGTCGAAGAGAACGCGCTGGTTGTTGTCGAGGTTCGAACGGACAGCCTTGATATCCTTGGCGCCGAGTTCGAGCTGCACGAACAAACGCGGTTCGCGGACAAAGCCCTTGTAAAGACCAAAGTGCCACTTTTCTTCCGGGAAGTAGAGAGACTTGCCCGAAGCGTCCTTGAATTCCTGAAGACCGACAATGCGGTACGGAGTTTCAATGAAGCCGAAGTGGTTCACCACGGCGAACGTGGCGAGAGAGTTGATAAGACCGATGTTCGGACCTTCCGGTGTTTCGATCGGGCAGAGGCGGCCATAGTGCGTATAGTGAACGTCACGGACTTCGAAGCCTGCACGTTCACGGGAAAGACCACCCGGACCGAGAGCGGAAAGACGACGCTTGTGCGTGAGTTCGGACAGCGGGTTCATCTGGTCCATGAACTGAGAAAGCTGGCTCGAGCTGAAGAACGCCTGAACGACGGAGTTCACCGTGCGGGTGTTCACCAAGTCACGCGGAGTCGGAGTTTCGTTGTCACCGGAAGTGAAGTTTTCACGGATGACGCGGCTCATGCGGGAAAGGCCCACAGAGAGCTGGTTTGCGACGAGTTCGCCAACGGAACGGGTACGACGGTTGCCCAAGTGGTCGATATCGTCGAGAACGTAACCGTCGGCATCGCAGTAGAGACCGACCATGTATTCGATGATGCCGAGGAAGTCGGCTTCGGTCATTGTCATCGTGGTGAGAGCCGGCTTGGAAAGGCCGACTTCTGCCAAAAGCTTTTCGATTGCCGGGGTATAAACCTTGGCATTCAAACGGTAGCGGCCCACTTCACCGAGATCATACTTACGCGGATCGTCGAGGAACGTGCTTTCGAAGGCAATCTGAGCGGTTGCGAGGTTCGGAGCTTCTTCCTGAGACTGGTGCATCACGAAGTAGATGAGCTTCAAAGCTTCTTCCTTCGTCTTGCACTTATCGGCAAGGAGGGTGTTGTGGATGAGGAGGTTTTCTTCGTTTTCAGCGATGAAGGAGAGTTCGAAGACACCGCTTTCCGTCAAACGTGCGGCGCACTTGTCATCGAAAACGCGGTTCGCGTCGAGGATGACTTCGCCCGAAGACGTATCGATCACGTCAGCGGCGACGATGCGGCCATAGTACTGTTCCATGTCACCCACGTTGAGGGTAACTTCTTCGAGATTCTTGTAGAACAGCTTGATGATATCTGCAGTCGTTTCGAAACCGATGCAGCGGAGAAGAGCCGTAGCCGGAATCTTCTTCTTACGGTCGATGATCAAATAGAGAACATCGCCATCCGTATTGAATTCAACCCAAGCGCCGCGATGCGGAATGATGCGGCTCTTGTAGTTAGAGCGGCCGTTCGGGAGGAGTTCTTCGTCGAAGCTCACACCAGGAGAACGATGCAACTGAGAAACGACAACGCGTTCGGCACCGTTGATGATGAACGTACCGTTATCCGTCATGATCGGCAGATCGCAGATCATAACGTCATTCTTGATTTCTTCCTTCAGCTTGCGATCTTCGCCATCTTCTTCAAAAACCTGAAGAGAGAGGTTTGCATGCAGAGGAATAGAATGCGTAAGCCCGCGTTCACGGCATTCGCGAAGGCTGTACTTGGGAATACCGAAGAAGTAGCCTTCGTACTTGAGCGCGAAGAGCTTCTTCATGTCTGTGATGGGGAAAATGTCTTGGAAAACGCGTTCCAGACCTACTTTGAGACGCTTCTCTTGTGGAACGCCTTTTTGGAGGAAGTGGTCATAAGAAGCTTTCTGCACTTCGACCAGATACGGAAGTTCCAACTGGAACTTATTGGAGGAATAATTCTTTCGCTCCGTCATTTAGAAACCTCATCCAGTGAAAAAACCTTGAGCACGGGAAAAACACCAAAAGCCCACACGATTGTGCAGGCGTTTTGGCGTATTCGAATTAACGAATAGAAGGCATTACTTCAGAACGACCTTGGCACCAAGATCTTCGAGTTCCTTCTTAATCTTTTCGGCATCAGCCTTCGGGGCTGCTTCCTTAACAACGCTATCGGCCTTTTCGACCATTTCCTTAGCTTCCTTCAAGCCAAGGCCGGTGATTGCACGAACAGCCTTGAGGACTGCCATCTTGTTAGCACCGCATTCTGCGAGAACGACGTCGAATTCCGTCTTTTCTTCAGCAGCAGCACCAGCAGCAGCTGCAGCGACGACAACGCCACCAGCAGCGGCTTCAATGCCGTGAGCTTCCTTGAGGTAGTCAGCCAATTGCTTAGCTTCGAGGAGGGTGAGACCCGCGATTTGATCACCAATAGCCTTGATATCTGTTGCCATGATGTTTTTCTCCAATTATTCCGTTTTGAAAAGTTGTTTGTGAATGGTTGTGTTGAGGAATTAGGCGGTTGCTCCAGCCTCTTCCTTTTCCAGTTTTTCCGTGAGAGACTTGATCTGGCCCGCGATAGTGGAACCCGGTCCAAGAATGATCGTGACCAACTGGGCAAGCATGCCTGCGCGGTCCGGAATCTTGGAGAGAGCAACAATATCAGAACCCGGTCTGACCTTACCTTCCACATAGAGGCTCTTTGCAACGAGGAAATCCGGATTTTCCTTATGGAAAGCTTCGATTTCACGTGCCGGGAGAATCGGATCGTCTTCCGGGCCAATCATGATGGAGGTTGCACCCTTGAGGGCTTCGTCAAGACCCGAGATGTTCATCTTCTCGAGAACCTTCTTCAAGAGGGTATTCTTCACAGCAGCGTAAGTGACACCCTTAGACTTGAGACTCATACGGAGCTTGTTGTCGAGTTCGACCGGAATCTTTTCATAATTGAGAAGATAGACCGAAGCAGCGCCTTCAAACTTCTTGACAAGAGAGTCAACTTTCTGTTGTTTTTTAACTACAGCTTTCATTGTTTATCTCCTATCGAGTGAGGCTCATATCGAGCTTGAGGCTCGGGGTCATAGTTGCCGTAAGGAACAAGGACTTGATGTACGTGCCCTTAGCGGTCTGCGGCTTGTTCTTGATCACAGAATCAATCACAGCCTTCACGTTTTCAATAAGCTGTTCTGCCGTAAAGGAGAGCTTACCGACCGGAGCATGGACATTAGCGCCTTTGTCGACGCGGTACTGAATCTTACCAGCCTTGAGTTCCTTCACGGTCTGAGCGACGTTAACCGTCACCGTGCCGGACTTCGGGCTCGGCATAAGTCCACGAGGACCGAGCACGCGAGCGACCTTACTAATCACCGGCATCATGTCGGGAGTAGCAACGACGGCATCAAATTCGAGCCAGCCTTCCTGGATTTTCTGGACCAAGTCTGCGCCACCGACGTAATCAGCGCCTGCATCCTGTGCTGCCTGATAGTTATTATCCTTGCAGAACACGAGAACGCGAACCTGACGACCGGTACCGTTCGGAAGCACAACCGTGCCACGGACAGCTTGATCGGAGTTTTTGGGATCAACACCGAGATTGAAATGAAGCTCGACAGTCTGGTCGAACTTAACCTCGGATTTTTTAAGAATTTCGAGCGCCTGCTCGAGACCGTACGCCTTGGTACGATCGTAAGCTTCAGCTACTTTCTTATACTTCTTTCCTCTGAACATGGTGTTTCCTGTCAGAAATAGGGTTAAGGTCTGCCTGATTAGTCGACAACATCGACGCCCATAGAGCGTGCGGTGCCCGCAACCATGCGCATTGCGGCTTCAATGTCGATTGTGTTCAAGTCCGGCATCTTCTTTTCAGCGATTTCCTTGACTTGTGCCTTGGTGATCTTACCAACCTTCTTACGGTTCGGTTCACCGGAAGCCTTGTCAATGCCAGCTGCCTTCTTGACGAGGACAGGAACAGGAGGTACCTTCGTGATGAAGGTAAAGCTCTTATCGGCATAAACAGTAATGACGACCGGGATGATCATTCCCTTTTCATTCTGAGTCTGAGCATTGAACGCCTTGCAGAACTGCATGATGTTCACACCCTTCTGACCCAGAGCAGGACCTACCGGAGGAGACGGGTTTGCTGCCCCGCCGGGGATCTGAAGCTTAATATAACCTGCAATTTTCTTTGCCACTGTATTTCTCCGTTTCAGAACCCAATATTACGATACAGATTCAACCTGGTTAAAGCCGAGTTCGACGGGAGTAGCACGACCAAAAACAGAAACCGTCACGCGAAGCTTGTTCTTCTCCGTGAGGATTTCTTCAACCGTACCATCAAATCCCTGGAATGGGCCATCCTTGATGGAAACATGATCACCGACAATATACGGATTCTGGATCACATCCTGTTCGGCATCTTGAGTTTCGACACCGAGCAGTCTATCGACCTCGCTCTGACGAAGAGGAATCGGCGTCTTGTTAACACGACTGGTTCCTCCGAAATGGGTAACGCCCTGAACGGATGTTACCAGGTGCTGGGTGAGCTCGTCCAGCTCCATCTCTATAATCAAATACGCCGGGAAAAGCTTAGAAACGACGTTCTTGCGCTTTCCTCGGACGTTTACGACTGTCACTTTCTCAGGAATGAGAATGCGACCAAACTTTTCTTGAACGCCTTCGCGTTCAATCAACATTTCAATGTTCTTCTTGATTGTGCTTTCCTGACCGGAAAACGTATGGACAGCATACCACAACATAGCCATGATTTACCCACGTCCTAACAGTTTGTCAACGATGAAGGAAAGACCCAAATCAATCGCAGCAATGTAGCAACCCATGATAACGCTGAAGAGCATTACAACCAAAGTCGAACCTTTCAGCTCTTCCCAAGTCGGCCAGGTGACCTTCTTCATTTCTTGGATTACTTCTTTGATGTATTGCTGAATCTTTTGCATAATCATGACTCCGGAAGAAAGGAAGCAGGTCGGGAGGGACTCGAACCCCCAACCAACGGTTTTGGAGACCGTGACTCTACCAATTGAGCTACCGACCTAAAACCGCCTTACTTGGTTTCCTTATGAACTGTATGCTTGCGGCAGAACGGGCAGTACTTCTTGTATTCCACGCGGGACGGGTGAAGACGCTTATTCTTGTCGCAATCATAGTTACGCTGATGGCAAACAGTGCATTCAAGCGTAATGAGTTCTCGTGCCATTGTTATTCCTTACTTGATGATTTCGGTGACGGAACCAGCACCGACCGTACGGCCACCTTCGCGGATTGCGAAGCGGAGCTGCTGTTCCATAGCAACAGGTGCGATGAGTTCGACGTCGATCGTGACGGTGTCACCCGGGGTCACCATTTCGATGCCTTCCGGAAGC
>JAILDK010000043.1 GCA_024689485.1 Fibrobacter sp. | reverse complement strand
ACAAGGGACGCTTCAATCAGAGCGGCGGTCTTGTGATAGTGGATGTAGTCCACAACGTCGAGAGAAACATCTTTGCCTTCGCTGTCGATGTCCGTCATTTCACCGCCGATCATGCCGTAGGTGCCGAGCTTGTGGGCAAGGCTTACCATGGCGGCCGGGTTGCCGGTCTTGGCGATGAGTTCAAAGGCGAGGACGCAAAGGGCGTCGCCACTCATGACGGCAGTCGCTTCGCCGAACTGCTTGTGGGCGGTCGGCTTGCCTCGGCGGAAGTCGTCGTTGTCGATGCACGGTAGGTCGTCGTGGATCAGCGAGAAGGTGTGCAAAAATTCAAGTGCGCTGGTCGCGTACCAAATGCTGTCGCCTTTGCCTCCGAAAAGTTCAAATGCGGCGCAGGCAAGACCTGGGCGAAGACGCTTGCCACCGGCGAATACGGAATAGCGCATCGCCTTGTGCAAGTTGCAAGGAACATCGGTTTCAGGGGGAAGATGCTCGTCGAATTTCTTTTCGGCGAGCGTGGCGATTTTCTCGAGATAATCGCGGGCGAGATCCGCTTCTTTTTGAAGATTTTGCATACACCCAAAGATATTAATTATTGGCTTCGGGGGAAAGGAGCGTAATTAAAATGTGAGCCCGTATACAGTGATGTCGTCGAGGGAGATTTCCTGGCCTTCAAGCCCGAAGAAATGGAGCCGTGTGACGGTTTCCTTGACGCTCTCCCAGCCTGTGGAAAGGGAGTCGTTTTCCGGGAGCTGGAAGTCCGCCGGGGTGACGCAGAAACGGGTCCAGGAGGTCGAAAGCTCAATATCTTCGGTCCAGGCCTTGAGATTGTTGGTAGACGTACCTTCCCAGCGTTCTAAGGCAAAGCGGAGCTTTCCGGACCCCTTGGCATAGAACGTCACGGAGTCCAAGGCGCTCATGTCGATGCCTTCGGTGGAAATTTGGCTACCGAAGATGACGTAACCACCGGAACTGGCCGAGTAGTAACCGCTAAATACATGACCGTTTCGGTCGGAATTGTCGACGACCGCGTTCCAGTAATCGCTCGCGGTGGTTGGATAATTGATTTGGGCGAGCGTATCGGCCGAGAAGTACCAGTTTTTGGCGACGAAGGAGGTGGAATCTTCGAAATCTTCAAAGACCATCGACACGAATTTCTTTGAAGAGGAACTGGAGAGAACTTCTGAACTGGACGATTCAGCGGAGCTGGAAGACTCGACTTCTTCGGAACTCGAAGAGCTTTCCGGATCTTGGGCGCTTGAAGAACTCTTGTCGGCAAGGTCCGTGTGAATCCAGGAGCTTGTTTTGGAGGTTTTCACGGTCAGGTTCGTGTCGGCGACGACGGATTCCCTGTCTTCGGAAAGGGCAAAAATCTTAAGTTCGCCAGCAGGAAGTCCCGACAGTGTAAAGTGGCCCGCGGAATCGGTGCGCACCAGAATGTCGAGGCCGTAGACGCCGATCCAAGAGGCGAGAGCGTCGCCGTTTTCATCGGCAAAGGTTCCCGAAACGGTTCCCGGAGCTTCAAGAGTGATTTCTCCCAGGTCCAAGGTGCGTCCGTCGTAGGAAATTTCTTCGGAATGGAGGTTCCCGTCAAGTGCAATGGAAAGACGGTATTTTCCCGTATCCAGATCTTCGAGGGTAAAGCTTCCCAAACTGTCCGTTTCGTAATCCGGAACAAGGACCGCTCCCGAGGTGTCGTCCGAAATGAAGTCCGCCTTGTGCAGAGTCACGCCTGCATAGGAGGCCACCATGCCGTCGGAAATCACCGTGGCAACGATACCGTTCGTCGTTTCGCTGCCGGGACCTTTTGCCTGCGTGCTGTCGCAGCCCCAAATCCCGAGCAGCGGAATCGCTACTGTCAAAAACCACTTAGACGATCTCATCCTTCACCACCCTTTTTATCGAGCAATGCAATGGGGAACAGCTGCACGTTCAGCTGGTACACTGCATCGTCGTCTGTCCCTTCGTTGGACAGACGCAAAAGTTCTCTTCGAAATTCCTGAATGCGTTCGCGGACGAGTCCAATCATGTTGCGGTTGAACGTCATCGTTGCCGTGCTGATGTCGCGCAGGGGAGGCTTGTGTCTCGAAAGAGACTGCCCGGCGAGCGCAATCGTATCTTCCTGAAAACGACGAACCGCTTCGGAACGCCAGTTTCCGCCGGTGCTGACGAAAGTTTCGGTCACGTACCAGAATCCTTCCGCATCGAGCTTGATCATCTTCAGGTCTTTTAACAGTTTAACGGCATCCTTCGCTTCGCGTACAGAAATCACTGGGGTGCAGGATTCTGCGAGACGCTTGTAACTTTCCTCGGTGTCGCGGAAAGCGCCTATGCCGAGAAGCGAGCGGATTGCATTCGAATACCAATGTCTGTAAAACTCGAGTTCTTTCGCATCGAGACGTTTAATGGAAACGCCTTTGATGGAAAGCATTTTCTCGTAATGGTCGAGAGCTTCCTTGTCGCTTTTGGCTCTTCCGAAAAGAACGAGTTCGGTCCAGTAGGCGGATTCCTTTTCGTTCAGTCCGAAGAATTCGGCGGTCGGCTGAATGTATTTGATGGAAAGTTGGATCTTTCCCTGGGCAACGCGTAAAAGGTTACCCGGATCGCCCCCGATCTTTGATGCCATATACCGCCAGGATACAGCGCATCGCTCCTTCTTGTAATTTTCGAAGGCGTCGCGTAACCAAGCTCGGTAATCTGTGTAATCAAAAATTGGGTTCATGCTCTCAAAATAATTGGAAAAACGGGCGATTCAAGGCTTTTGCCATCGAAGAACGTTGTAAAAATTTACAACGGGGCCGTTTCCGTCGGGGTTGTTAACTTAGCAAGTAAAAAGCGTCCCAAAGAGAGCAGAGCCGTGCTGTAGAGGAAGTAAAGGAAGGTGGCAAGCCCGGAAATCGTCAAAGCGGAGTCCGGAAGTGGCGCAAATGGCAAAATTTTAGGGGTGAGGGTTAAACAGACGATTGCCCCGATGACAAACGGAATCACGGCGATCATCGTCAAATCGGTCTTGTTTCCGCGGAGAACGCAGCAGGCGGATGTGATCGTGCGCACAATGAAGGAGGCGAACATAAAGACCAGTGCAAAAAGCCAAATTTCGGGATCGAGAACGTATTCCGTCAAAAAAACGGCGCCGACCACGTAGATGTTCATCATGGCGAGCCATTTGAATTTTTTACGCGAAAAATCCGTCGTCGGTTTGGCGTAAAGGCCCCCGTACGCAAAGACGAGCAGCGTTCCAAGCCAGTACAAGAGAACGCTGTAAAAGCCTTCGAGGGAAAGCAGCAGGGAAGATTCCCCGATAAACGCCACCGCATACGAAAGCGCCACGGCAAGCGTAATCAGAAACGCATCTCCGAACAACAAGAGAATGCGCCCCGGACTAAAGTGGAAAATAGACCTCAACTGCATAGTTTCAATCTAAACAAAAAAATCCCGGGCAGAACGCTCGGGATGATTTCGATTGGATGTTTGACTAGAAGATTTTGAGGTTTTGAACCTTGCCGCCCTTTTCGCAACGGGCTGTCAAATTGCAGTTCTTTTCCGGCACAAAGAAGAGAATCGCCTTTTCGAAATCCGTATTGTCTTCGGGGTTGGCGCATTGCCCGCGAAATTCGATTGCGGAGCCTTCTGCGGCGGCGACACCCATATACTGAACGTTGAATTCTTTGCCGTTCTTGGACTTTTCCTGAATCGTCTTGTCTTCCATCAGGGTGCGGGTCATCGAAATCAGGCAAGCTTCTTCCATGGTCGAATCAATTTCGGCAGGTTTGTAAGACTGGTCTACAGCCTGGACGTCGCCTTCAAAACCGTACCAGTTCACGGACAGCGGAATGAATTCAGGAACCTTCTTGGCACAGCCGAAGAGGAATACGAGCGTCAAGAGAAGAAGAATCTTTTTCATGGTTAAATCTTTTTGATAGCTGCCGTTACGCTGTTTCTACCGCCGCGCTTCGAACTGTAGAGGGCCTTGTCCAAGCGTTCAAAGACGCTCTTCGGGTCTTCATGCGGGAGCATTTCGGCAACGCCGAACGAGCAGGTAATCTGCTGCTGGGAAATCAGCTGTGTATTTTCCACGTTCGCACGGAGCTTTTCGGCAAGGAACTGGGCGTTCTGAAGCGGTGTGTCGCTGCAGAGGATCACGAATTCTTCACCGCCCCAACGCACAAGGGCATCGGTTGTACGGATGCGGCTGCGGATGAGCTTGGAAAGGTTCACGAGCACTTCGTCACCTACGCTGTGGCCCCAAGTGTCGTTGACCTTCTTGAAGAAGTCGATGTCGAGCATGATGAACGAGAGGGCGCCTCCGCCGTTGTTCAAATGTTCCTGTTCCTGGGTCAGAACGCTCGTGAAACCGGCGCGGTTCAAGCAGCCTGTTAAGGCGTCTTCCTTCGAAGCCTTTTCGTAGTCGGACTTTTCGACTTCGAGGACGACCAGGTTGTGTTCCAGTTCTTCGCGACGTTTGCGTTCTGTATTGCGCTGAATGCTGTAATCGCGCAGGCGAAGAATCAGGTAGAAGAGGAAGGAGAAGAACCAGAGAGCGATGAGGATGAACATCAACTTTTCGGCGGAAATGAGTTTTCCCTTAAAGGTGATGCCCATAACTTCGAGGGTGCCGTAGCCGAGCGGGGCTGCGGTTCCAGTCTGGATTTCAATCAACGGGATGTTCGAAAGATCGACGCGGGCGCGGTGAGCGTTCACGTTGTTCTGCGAAACCCACCAACCGGCGACGCGGAATTCGATCGGAACGAAAACTGCGGGGTAGGTTTCTTCGAGCGGGAAAAATTCTAGTTCGTTGAACTTGAGGGTTGTCTGGTCGCCGGGTTTAGAAATGGAATCGTCCCAGGCGCGCAGGTAAAGGCGCATGGAACCTTCACCACGCGGTTTCACCCAGATGTAAATGCTGTCGTAATGGGAAAGGTCCTTGCCGTGGCTCTTGCCGTCACCCAGATAAATCTGCATGTTGACGTAAGGGTAGGGGTAACCTTCACGCAGTTCGTAATCCATGACGATCGAAGAATCCGTGCGGGTGAGTTCCAAAACGGAAGCGCCGCCGTCAACCGAGTCGGTCTGGGCTACAATGTATGGATAGGTTGCTGGCTGGATGGTGTAGATATCGTCCATCCCATATTTATTCCAAAAAAGCGCAATCACCGTAACTGAAAGCAAGAATGCAATCATCAGGTTCAAGCGGAAAATGGACATCAATTTTAGCCAAATAACTTTCATACGTTATCTTGAAAATACATTAAATAGATTTTTTCTGGATCGAAATATCCTTAATTTTTAGATACAAAGAATTTGCCATTTGCTGATGGCGCTGTAAGTTCGGATGAAAGTCGAGGCCTGCATTGTGCGGAGTCTCTAAAAATAGGTGCGAAACGTCTCGGTTTCCACGGCTAAGTTCTTGCGCGAGAACGCTTTCCACCCGTTCCGGCAAATAGTTCACCGGGTAGACTTCGGTAGAAATCAGCACGAACTGCGGCTGCGTATAGCGCTCGCGAAGCTTGTCCAAAAATTCCGCATAGGCGCTATCAAAGGCTTTTGCCTCGGGGTGCGGGCCTTCTCCCTGCCAATCGTTGATGCCGATGAACAGGCAAACGACCTGCGGATCGAACCGCTTAAAGTCCCACAGCGGAGAATTTCCCAAGGGCGCTTCACCGCAAAGCGTGTACTCGTACAGCTTGGGAATCGTCCAGTTCGGTGCGATGCGCATGTAGTTCTGCACAAGGCCGCGCCCGCTGTAAGCGTTAATCGCAAAGGAGGCTCCGAGCTTTTGGGCTGTTAGAACTCCGTAGTTTTTGGAAGCGTCCGTCGTCGTGAAAGGCGTACCCGTAATCGGATCGCGGGCCGCGTTTCCAAAGCCTACCGTGTACGAATCCCCGATGAATTCGATCTGCGAAATGCCGCTTGACGTGTGGGCAAAAGTGCTTTTGGACGGGGATGCAATCGGCTGAGGATTGGTGCTGTAGAGCGCGATACTTCCGAATTCCGATTCGGTCTTCTTCCAAATACGTGCCGTGTGGACGCCTAAAGAGAGCCCTTCGGCAACGCGGTAGGTTTTGCGTTCGCGCGTTAAAAGTTCCGGAAATTCGTTCCCGTCGATTTCGACCTTGAATCGGGCTTCTCCCTCCATTTCCAAATCGAGAGAATTGCCTTCAAAAGAAAAAGAAAAATTGGCGGCGGGAGCACAGGTTCTAGCCTTTTCGGAATCGAGAGCCCAGCGCCCTTCCCATATGATGTTTTGAAAATCCTTCATGCGGAATGCAATATAAAATCTATTTTGGGATTATGAAAAGAAAATCCTGGAAGAAGTTCCTTTGCACGGCGCCGATCCTTTATGGGGTGGCGCTTGGCGTGGACTTGTGTCTAGGAGGGGCGCCGGAAGCTCCGGAACCGGGATCGGCGGCAGATACGCTGACGATTGTAGACAAACGAATGGCGCATCTAGTTTATAATCTGCTCGATTCGAACGGAATCATCGTCGGGGCAAATCTTGCCCGGGGTGAAAAGCTCTTTATGCGAAACTGCCGTCCGTGCCACGGCGATGACGGAAGACGCATGAACCTTTCGGGCGACATGTGGCATCCGCGTTATATTGGGACGACCGCCCATGACGAGGCTCCGACGTTCTGGTACATGATGAATTTTGGCGATTCCGCCCGCGGCATGTTGCCATATTATGAAGAAATTCCTTTGGATGAGATGGTCGATATCGCGGGCTTTGCCCAAACTTTGCCACGGCGTCCGTGGACTGCCGAAGAGTCGGCGGCGGCGATGAAGGAAGATTCCATTCTGGAAGAAAGACGAAAAAAGGCGAATCTGCAGTGATTCGCCTTGAATTCGAAATTTTTGAAAATTTTAGTTCGGCATCATGTCCGAGAAGTCGTGCTTCTTCGGCTTGCTTTTGGACTGTTCCTTGGCAAGCTTACGGTTGGTGACCGAACCGACCGTGTAATAGCGACCGTCTTTATAGATAATCGCCGTGTAGATGTTCAAGCTTTTGTGATTCGTCCACTGCTTGTACAGATTATGAACGCTCGGCTTGATATCGGCTTCCTGAAGTTCCGTCGTGCGGACCTTTTTGCCGTAACGATCGACAAACTGGTCGGACATGTATTCGAGAGCTTCGAAAACCTTGGGGAGACGGTCGACTTCCATACGGCCCGTGCGGACTTCAAAGGCATAGAAGTGATCGTTCTTGTTGAAGAGGAAATCGACCTGCACTGGCAGTTCGTCCATCATGTACACTGGAATCACCACGCGGTCTGCTCCATCAGCGGAACCGAGCGGATCGTAGCCCAGCTTCATGATTTCTTCAATGACGCCTTCTCTGTTGAGTCCAAAGTTAATACCGGCAAAACCAGTCGAAGACTGTGCCCAAACCTGGATCGCCAACATGGCGCAAACAATGAGAATAACTTTTTTCATCGTGTCTCTATAAGCAACCACACACTAAGTAAAACATAGTAAACAAATGGAAAGATTTGGAAGGGTAGAGAACAAAAAAGGAACGAAAATACGGGAAAATCCGTTGAAGTGCCTTATATTGTTATATTTCGCCACGTATGTCTAGCATCTACGGTAAATTATTTTCGGTTTCCACCTGGGGCGAATCCCATGGTGAAGCGGTTGGCGCCGTCATTGACGGTTGCCCTGCAGGACTTCCCCTTTCGGAAGAAGATATCCAGCAGGCGATGGATCGTCGCCGTCCGGGGCAGAATTCCCTGGTGACGCCTCGAAAAGAAGCGGATAAGGTGCACATCCTTTCAGGTGTTTTCGAAGGGAAAACGACGGGAACGCCGATTTGCCTTGCCGTTTGGAATGAAAATCAGCATTCCAAGGATTATACCGAGATGATGAACTGGTACAGACCGGGACATGCGGACCTGACTTATGATTTAAAGTATGGTTTCCGCGACTACCGTGGCGGTGGACGTGCTTCGGCGCGTGAAACTCTCGCTCGTGTGGCAGCCGGTGCTGTGGCAAGTAAAATTTTGAAACTCGCCTGCGGGACGGAAATTTTGAGCTGGGTCGAATCGGTGGGAACCGTGACTTCGAATGTTGATGCGTCGAAGGTGACCCTCGAAGCCGTGGAAGCTTCCCCGGTCCGCTGCCCGGATCCGGAAGCGAGCGAAAAAATGGCGAAGGCCGTGGAAGAAGCGAAGCTTGCGAAGGATTCCATCGGAGCGGTGTTGGCTTTGGACATCCGTAAACCTCCGGTCGCTGTCGGGGAACCTGTCTTTGATAAAGCTCAGGCGGTTCTCGGCGGAGCGCTTCTCAGCATTTCTGCCGTGAAGGGCTTTGAAATAGGCGAAGGTTTCCATGCCGCGGAATTGCACGGCTCGGAAAACAATGACGTCATCCGTTTTGAAGACGGCAAGTACCGCACGCTCACCAATCATGCGGGCGGAATTCTCGGCGGCATCACGAACGGTGAAACGATCCATTGCCGCATCGCGTTCAAGCCGACTGCGACGATTGCACAGGAACAGGAAACGGCGGGCCGCGACCATCAGAACGGAACGCTTGCCGCCCGTGGACGTCACGATCCTTGCGTCGCATTGCGCGCTCCGGTGATCGTGGAAAGCATGGCAGCGATTGCGCTTGTGAATCTTTTCCTTGAACAGCGCGCCCGAAAGCTGTTCTAAAGAAAACGTTTTTCAGTTTTTGAAGGTATAAAAAAGGCGGTCTGAAATTCAGACCGCTTTTCTATTGGAAGTTTTTAGTGACGACCGAAACGGCGCGTCTTACGGAAAGGCTTGTCGTCGCGTTCGCGGAATGGACGTTCGCGGAAGTCCTTTTTGCCCTTGCGGCGGTCACCACGGTCGCGGTCTCTGCGGCTCACGAAATCGCGGTTGCGCTTTCTTTCGCCAAAGGATTCACGGTCGGTCGGTAGCGGCTTGTCGTCGGTCATCAGACGGAACTTCGAAGGATTGCCACGGATGGTCATTTCTTCGAGGATCATCTTGAGTTCCGGGGCAAGACCTTCCGGCAGTTCCACGGTACTGAAACGGTCGAAGAGCTTAATGCGTCCGATTTCACCCGAAGAGATTCCGGATTCGCCAGCGATGGCTCCGACGATGTCGCGCGGAGAAACGTGATCGCGACGTCCGACGCCCAGGTAGTAACGTTCGTAGCCTTCTTCGACGCCGTTGTCCTTTTCGACGCGCGGGGCGTGATCCTTAGGACCGTTGCCGAACTTGTCTTCGCTTGCCTTGCGACGTTCTTCGCGGAGCGGAACCGATTTGATGTCTGGAAGGTCTGTGGGGAAGAGCGGCTGGCCAGCTTGTGCGAGCTTTGTCACGGCGGCTGCGATTTCAAGAGCCGGAATGCCCTTTTCTTCGACAAGTGCTTCCACCAGGTTGCGGAATTCTTCAAGAGCGCCTTCGGCGAGGGTGTCGAGAACCTTTTGCTTGAACATGGAAACGCGGCGTTCGCTGATCTGTTCGCCCGTCGGGATTTCCATCGGGTCGATCTTTTTGCGGGTCGCCTTTTCGATCATCTTGAGCATGCGACGTTCGCGCGGCGTGATGAAGAGAATGGCGTTTCCTTCGCGACCTGCACGGGCGGTACGGCCAATGCGGTGCACGTAAGATTCTGTGTCGTAAGGAACGTCATAGTTGATGACGTGAGAAATGCGATCCACATCGAGGCCGCGGGCAGCAACGTCCGTGGCGACGAGGATGTCGATTTTGCCTTCCTTCAGACGGTTCACGGTACGTTCGCGGAGAGCCTGGGCAAGGTCGCCACTCAAAGGAGCCGCGTTAAAGCCACGGGCTTCCAAGCGTTCGGAAACTTCGGAGGCGAGCTGCTTTGTGCGCACGAAGATGATCACACCGTCGTAGGTTTCCCCTTCGAGAACGCGGGTGAGCGCTTCCATCTTCTGTTCGGAGCGTACGGTCAGGTAACGCTGACGGACCTTGTCGACGGTTGCGGTCTTCGCTTCGATGCAGGCTTCTTCATATTCGCCGAGGTAACGGTCGATGATCTTTCGAACGTTCGTCGGCATCGTGGCGCTGAAGAGACCGCGCTGGGCGCTTTCCGGAATCTTGGAAAGGATTTCTTCGACTTCATCCATGAAGCCCATGTCGAGCATTTCATCCGCTTCGTCCAAAACGACAGCCTGAACGTTTTCCAGGCTGATCGTTCCGCGCTTCAGATGGTCGATCAAACGGCCCGGTGTTGCCACCACGATCTGCGGGGTGCGCTTCAAGGCGCGGAACTGGATACCGATGTCTTGGCCGCCGTAAACCGGGACGACGTGGACATGCGGCATGGCGACTGCAAAATGCTGAACCGCTTCGGCAACCTGGACTGCCAGTTCGCGGGTCGGGGAAAGGACGAGCATAGAGGTTTCGCCCTTCTTAAATTGCAGGTGGGAAAGGAGCGGCAGCGTAAAGGCCGCAGTCTTACCTGTACCCGTTTGAGCTGTGCCAAGGAGATTTTTCCCCGAAAGAAAAATAGGGATGGCTTTTTCCTGGATGGGCGAGGGCGTTTCGTAGCCGGCGTTTTTCACGCCTTCGAGAACTTCAGGAGAAAGTCCCAAATCGCTGAATTTTAACGTATTTTCTGCGGAATCGGATGTTTCGGTTACACCATTTTCAGCGATAATCAGTTCAGAATTGTCTTCATTTTGCATATTGGGGCGCAATATAGAAATTCGAACCTTTTTTTGAAAGCCCCTCGGTTTTTTGAAATTTTTTTATAAATTTGGTGACACCAACGGAGAGATGTCGGAGTTGGTCGATCGAGACGGTCTCGAAAACCGTAGACTCCTTATAGGGGTCCGAGGGTTCGAATCCCTCTCTCTCCTCGCAAAAAATGCCACCCATTCGGGTGGCGTTTTTTGTTTTAAACCTTTTCGATGTACTTCTTTCGAAATTCTGCTGCGGGGAGAGGCTTCGAGAAAAAGTAGCCTTGAATGAGTTCTGCTCCGGCATTCTTCATCAGGGCAAGAGATTCTTCCGTTTCGACGCCTTCTGCGCACAAACGAATCTTTCCGTTCTTGCAGAGGTCCGCGACGAGTTTTAAAATGGCGCGGTGCTGTGGATACTTCACAAAGTTCTGCGTCAGCTGAAGGTCGAGCTTGAGAATGTCCACGGGAATATCGCAAAGGACGATCAGCGAAGCGTAGCCCGTTCCGAAGTCGTCTAAAGCGGTCATCACGCCGTGGCGCTTGAACTCCTCGAAAAGCTCGGCAAATTCTTCTGTCGATTTCACACGGCAAGATTCCGTCAGTTCAAGAACAAGTGCGGAGCCCGGCAAATCGTACTTTTGGAGCGTGTCAAAAACGTATTCCTTGAATCCGGGAACACGGAATTGAACCGTAGAAACATTGACGTGAATTTGTTTGAAATTCGGATTGATCTTTTTCCATTCTGCAATGGTCTGCATTGCCTTTTCGATGACCCAGCCTCCTACGGAAACAATATCTTGGGTTGTTTCGAGGATCGGGATAAAGTCCATGGGGCTGACCATGCCGAGTTCCGGCGTGTGGAAGCGGAGAAGCGCTTCGGCGGATTCGCACGTTTTTTCTTCCGAATGGATGATCGGTTGGAAGAAAAGCTCAAAGCCTTCGAAATGATTGCGAAGGCTTTTTTTGATCGCTTCGCGTAACTGCGCCTGGCGAATGTTTTGCAGGTAAAGGTCGTCTGTGTAATAGACGAGTTCCCGGCTGTTGTTTGCCTTGGCGTATTCGACGCCGTAGTAAAGGTTCTGCTGCAGACGGTCCACGTCGACACCGTCAGATGGGAAGATGGTCGCTGCGCAGACAAAATCTTGGTTGATTTCGACGTTGTCCACGGTGACGCTGCTTAAGACTTGGCGAATCGCATCAAAGGCTGTTTGGATGTCGGACTTTTTGCACGATTTGATGACCACGGCAAAGTTGGATCCTTGCATTCGGAAAATGGAATCTTCCTTGCCGAGGGATTGCTTGAGAAGCGTTCCCATCGTGTACAGAAAACGGTCGCCAAAAGAATAGCTGTAGTCGTCGATGATCCTTTTGAAGTTGATCAAGTCGAACATGAGAATGGCGCCGCGGTCGTTTTTCTGCAAACGACTCTTTAAGTTGTCGCGGAATTCGTGGATGGTTCTTAGGTTCGAAACGGGATCGATCTTGTTGCGGTAGCCGAGAGGGCGTACAAAGCCCGCTGCGTGATCTGGATTTCCCTTTTCGTCGTAGTAGATGTAGCTGCTGCAATGCACCCATTCGTACTTGCCGCTCGCCGTGAGAATTCGATATTCAATGTCGTGGTGATTTCCATGACTTGCAAGGACGGAATCGAAATAGACGTGGAATGTTTCTTGGTCATCAGGATGAACCCGATTTTCCCAAAATTCACGGATGCCTTCGATACGATCTTTTTCAAGCCCCAAATATTTTTGCGCAGGTTTAGACCAGACGGCAACATTTGCCTTCATGTCACTTGCAAAAAAGTAAGCCGAGTCGGAGCTGTTGGATAACGCTTCGAACAAGTGCTTTTCATCATCTTCAATAATACTGACCATACCAATCCTAGAGTTTCCTCATGGATAATATATGATGCAAATTTTTAAAAAGGTGAGGATCCGAAAAAGAAGTCTTGGGAAAGATTGTGAAAACAAATGGAATCTTCCAAGTTGGAATAAAACTTTTTGGCGCAGAAAACAAAAAACGACCGCGTTTTGCGGTCGCTTTTCTAGTTGAAATTTAGGTGGATTAAACGAGCTTCTGTCCAAAGACTTCGTTCCACGGAAGGCCCCACTTACCGATTTCCGCCATAAACGGATCCGGGTCGAACTGTTCCATGTTGAAGACGCCTTCGCCCTTCCACTTGCCGGTGAGCATCATGGCGCCGCCGAGCATCACAGGCACGCCCGTGGTGTAGCTCACTGCCTGAGCCTTGACTTCCTTGAAGCATTCGGCGTGATCGCAGACGTTGTAGACGAAGTAAGTCTGTGGCTTGCCGTCCTTGGTACCGGTGAGCTGGCAGCCGATGCAGGTCTTGCCGGTGTAGTTCTGACCGAGCTTTCCCGGTTCCGGAAGGAGTGCCTTGAGGAATTCGAGCGGGATGATCTTCTGACCCTTGAATTCCACCGGGTCAATGCGGGTCATGCCGACGTCTTCGAGAACGCGGAGGTGAGTCAAGTATTCCTGACCGAAGGTCATCCAGAAACGAGCCTGCTTGATTGGAATGTACTTGACGAGAGATTCGATTTCTTCGTGCCAAAGGAGGTAGCTTTCGCGCGGACCGACCTGCGGATAGTCTACGCTCTTGTGTTCGGACATCGGCGGAATTTCGAAGTATTCGCCGTCCTTGTAGAACTTGCCCTTCTGCGTGACTTCGCGGATATTGATTTCCGGGTTGAAGTTCGTGGCGAAGGCCTGGCCGTGGTTGCCCGCGTTGCAGTCGACGATGTCGAGGGTGTCGATCGTGTCGAAGTAGTGCTTCTTGGCGTAGGCGGTATAGACGTTCGTGACGCCCGGGTCAAAGCCCGATCCGAGGAGAGCCATGATACCGGCCTTCTTGAAGCGGTCCTGATAAGCCCACTGCCAAGAATATTCGAAGTGAGCCTTGTCCTTCGGTTCGTAGTTGGCGGCGTCGAGGTAGTTCACGCCTTCGGCGAGGCACGCGTCCATGATGGCGAGATCCTGGTACGGAAGAGCCACGTTGATGACGAGTTCCGGCTTGAAATCGCGGATAAGTGCGGCGACTTCGGCCGGCTTGTCGGCGTCAACGGAAGCGGTATGGACCGGAATGTTCTTGATATCCTGTGCGATGGCGTCGCACTTCGACTTGGTACGGCTGGCGAGGAGAATTTCAGAATAGACTTCCGAATTCTGAGCGCACTTGCGGACCACAACATTGGAAACGCCACCGGCGCCGATAATCAAAACCTTGGACATTTTTCACTCCATTGGAAAAAGTTTTGAAAACAAATATACTATTTTAACAAATGGGGATTATATAAGGGCTATGATGTTTCGTTGCTTAACAAGAGTTTCTTGGGTATGGTTGACGCTCTGCGTGTTTTTGTGCATAGCGTGTCATTCCGAACAGAAGCAGGGGAACGAAGCACTTCGCATTGGCGATTACGACCGTGCCATTCAAAAATTTTCCAAGGCTCTAGACGCAAGTCCCGCCGACAGGGACGCCCGCTACGGAATCGCTTTAGCCTACTTTGGAAAGGCGGAAGCCTCCGAAAAGATCGGCCAACCGTCGATCGATCTGTGGACAAAGACCCAGACCGAATTCCGCATTCTGCAAAAGATAGACAGCACCGCCGCCCGCGCGATGTATTCCACTACGCTCTTCTATTTGGCGCGCGCCAAAGTGATGGAAAATTCGCAGGCAAAGGTTCTCGGCATGCTGAACGAATCGATCGAACTCGACAGCACAAACTACTTTAGCTTGAACCTGAAAGGCCTTGTTTTGCAAGGAATGGGCGACGAAGACGCCGCGCAAAAGATATTCACCGACATCCTCTCGAAAAATCCGGATTTTGCTCCGGCCTATTCAAATTTGGGAAACCTTTATTGGGAACAGGGAAAAATCGAAGATGCCTGGGATATTTGGTCCATGGGATCGATCCAGTTCCCCAAAAACAGTCATTTGAAGCGTTGGACAAAGATCGCAGAAGACCGCTTGAAGTCGAATGTTCTTGAGGCAGAAGGGAAAAATCCGTGAGTGAATTGGAAAGGCGTTTGGTCGGATTTCGAAAGATTCGAACCGGTGGGGAAGCGACCGTCTATCGCGCTTTGCTAGACGGACAGACGCCTGTCGCCTTTAAATGGTATTTGGAAGAGAAAAAGGTCGATCCGGCTAAAGTCGAACTTTATATTTCTCACGCTTTTGAAGGAACTTCCCGGCTTTACGGTGCCGGGGAATGGCAGGGAAAGCCTTATTTTGTTTCGGAATATATCCGCGGAACGTCCAGTGCGGAACTTGCCCCGATTCCTCCGAAAAGAGCGGTTCAAATGATTCGGACCCTTTGCGCGACCCTTTCGAAAATGTCGGAAGCGGGCGTTTTGCATGGAGACTTGGGACCGGACAATGTGATGATCGATGCCGACGGAAACCCGGTGCTGATCGACTTTGGAATTCAGGGCTTGGGCACTCCGAAATTTTCCGCTCCAGAGCGTTTTGAAGGCTCGGCTCCTACGGTCAAGAGCGAGATATTTAGTCTCGGTGCGCTCCTGTATTATTGGATTGCAGGAGAACCTTTATTTGCTGGTGATACTTTCTGTTCCATTGAACAGGCGGTCTTCCATGTGGATTCTTATGATGAATCCATGCTCTTGCACGGGCGTGGAAAACTCGCCGCAGAAGAGCTTCGCGCCTTTCAAAATTTGTGGCATGGAACGCTGCGCCGGAATCCGGATGAACGCTTTGAAGATTTCGAGGAATTCGACGAATGCCTTGAAATTGCGGAAAGTGAACTGTCTCGGAACCATTTTGCAGGGGAGCGTGAAAAGGAAGCGCTTTGGAAGGACAGCTTGAACCTTTCCATCCGGGAAAGGGAAACGCAAATCGACCAATCCCCAGAAGAGCCATTCTTTTCGGATTCTCCAAAAACAACGAAAACTGTAACCAAAAGTACCGAAACGAAATTTCCCACTGGGAAGTTTTTACTCGGTGGTGCAGTTTTCCTGTTCGTTACCATTTTACTCGTGTTTATATTCTTCTTTAGGACCTCTTCCCCGGATGTAGAAAACGTCGGAAAGTCGATGCTCGAAAATTCTCGTGCCCTGCAATCGGGGAATGACGCAGAATCTTTGCAGCAGGATTCCGTTGCCACTGTTCGGGGAATTATGACGGATGTGGAAACCCTTTCCACGGACGCACAATAACCGGTCAAAGGAGAAAGCATGAACCAAGAATCGATGCAGGCTTCCTCGGAGCTGCTGGACACCCTTTCGCAATTACTCGACGAATCGACTCCGCAAGAACTTTTGCCGATGATCGCTAAAGTCGCATGCCAGGTTTTGGATGCGGATGCAGCTGTACTTGAAATTCCGGCGGAACTCGCGGATGAACCTTTCCGCTTTGCCTATCCCTCGGCAGTCGCGATTTCTTCGAGTGCCGTGCGCCGTGCCCGAGAAGAAAAACGTGCCGTTCTTTGGAATCAGGCGGATGGCGATATTGCCGATATTTCCAAGTCGATTGTGAAGAATAAACTCACAAGCATCATGGTTGCGCCTTTCCAGACTCCGACGACTGATATCGTTTCTGGCTTTTTGTATTTGCAGCGCGAATCGCGCAAGGATCCGTTCGGCGACTTTGAAAAAAAACTTTTTGACAAGTTCGTCTCGGTTTCCGAAAAGATTGCTTTCTCCGCATATAACCGCCAGAGCGACAAGGAATCCTTGGATGTGCTCCGCGGCGTGACCCGTAAAGGTTCGATTGTTTATGCTTCCCAGGCGATGGCGGATGTCATCTCCAAGGCAGAAAAGTTTGTGGCGCTTCCGGCGCCTGTAATCATTCGCGGTGAAACGGGTACGGGTAAAGAAGTTCTCGCCCGCTGGCTGCACAGCCAGAGCCCGCGCGCCGAAAAGCCTTTTGTAGCGATCAACTGCGGTGCGATTCCGGAAAACCTGATCGAATCCATTTTGTTCGGCCATGTGAAGGGCTCTTTTACCGGTGCGATCGATACGCGCAAGGGCGTTTTTGAAGAAGCCGAAGGCGGTACGCTTTTCCTCGATGAAATCGGTGAACTTCCGCTGAACATGCAGGTGAAACTTTTGCGTGTGCTGCAGGAACATCACATTACGCGCGTCGGCGATAACCGTGAAATTCCGGTGAATGTGCGCATCATTTCGGCAACGCATGTGAACCTCGAAGAAGCGATGCAGGAACATCGTTTCCGTGAAGATCTTTATTACCGCATCCAGGTGATGTCGCTCGACATTCCGCCTCTGCGCGAACGCGGTCAGGATGTGCTTTTGCTCTCCGAAGATTTTGCAAAGCGCTATGCAGCGGAATACGGTCTTGGAAAATTCCATTTCTCCCGTGCAGCGGAAAAGGCTTTGCTCGCCTACTCTTGGCCGGGTAACGTCCGTGAACTCGAAAACAAGGTGCAGAAGGCTCTTGCCCAGGCGGACCGCCGCATTATTCAGCCGAAGGACCTTGAACTCGACGTGCTCCGTGAACGCGTGAAGGAATCCCCGAGAACGCTCAAGGAAGCCCGCGAAATTTCGGACCGCGCTGTGATCGACGCAGCCCTCCGCGATTCGAATGGAAACCTGACTTTGGCGGCGACCATTTTGGGCATTGACCGTAAGGTGCTCCGTGAAATCATGGAACGTCTGGATATGAAGAAGGAAGACTATAAGAAGCCTTCGGGAAAAAATAAATCCGAAGACTGAGTTTTTGATTATTTTTAGGGTGAACCTGGTTTAGGGTGAAGAGAATTGGCATAAATATTGCGAGATAAAAGGTATGAACATGAAGAATTTCTGCATATCCGTTCTGCTCGTCACAGCGCTAGGAGGCGCTGCGTATGCCCAGTCCATGCCCGAATCGCAGGTTTCTAGCCCTGTCGAAGAGTCGGTGTCCTCGGACCGAGCCTCTTTGGATGCGAAAAACGCCTCTTGGGAGCAGAAACGTGCAGAACGCCGTGCTGCGCGAGAAAAAATTCTCGCCAGACTGCGTGAAAGTTCCTCTCAGGAGAAGGCTTCCGTGCGGGAAGAGCTCTCGAAAAATCGGGGCGAAAAGCCTCGAATGAGGGGTGAATTCCCGAAAAATGAAATGAAGTCTCCCCGCAATTTTGAAGGTGGTCCAGAAAAACGTCCTATGCGTGAAGACCGCCGGATGATGGATCCGGGGCGGGAGATGCAGCCGCCACCTCTTCCTGAGTATGGCGAGCCTAATTAATTATTGATGCGGCGCGGGGGTTGGTTTCTCCTGTTGGGGTGCATCCTGTTTTTGACAAACGGGGTGTTTGCGCATGCCGTGCAGGATTCCCTTTTTGAAAAAGCTTTGGACGCGGAAAGCGCAGGCGATGTCGTACAGACAATCGCTCTTTTGGAACAGGCGAATACCTATCAGGGTAAGTACAATGCCGAAATCCGCGAAATCCTGGATTCTTATTACGAAGCCTTGCAAATGAAGGGTTCTTCCGCAGGGGATCCCGCGATTCCAGCTGCGTCGGAAGATTCGGCAAAGAATCGGCTGAATTTCCTTTCGCGCGCAGAACTTGTCGGTATAAAATATGATGAATATGGAGATTCGCTCGGAGCGAATGAATATTCGGGCGAAGCCTATCTGCAGGTCGGTGCGGAATACGAAATTCGAAGCGGAGCGATTTCCCATTTTATCTTGGCGAGCTTTTCCACGGACCAGTTTATGCGGGAAGACAGTACCGTTTTCGATACGAGCCGTTGGGCCTTTACGCCGAGCCTTGAATATACGGTCCAAGGGGAACGCTTTGTGGCGAGCCTTGGCGGCGACGTGAATATTTCCGAGCGGGATGGGGCTGTGTTTGGAGTCAACCTCTCTGCGGAAAAGGACTTTTACGCTTCGGAAGATTATCGCGCCGGTGTCAGTGCCTTTGGCTATTTGAATGACAATATTCGGGCGCGTGCGAAACTCGGCGGCTATTGGGAATATCGTCCGCAGTATGGATTCTGGACAAACCTTTCGCTTTCGGGACGTTTTGAACGGGACACTTCGGTCAGCGCCTACTTCTGGCATTATACGGGCTTTGATGATTCTTGGGAAAGCAGGGAAGACGATTGGAGCGAAGATTCGTTCTCGGAGGATACTTCGGCGGTAACGCAGGATTCGGTACAGGAGCGTTATTACCTGGGACGGAATGTGAAGATTGGACCGGAACTTCGCATGCAGCTGGGTTACCGCTTTAACAAGATGTTCTCCATGGATCTGTTGGGGTACCTTTTCTGGTCGTACAATCCGTTTGAAGATGAGTGGATGACTTTTGTCGATGAAGTCGAAGGGCAGGCCGGTTGGGTGACTTCGACGTGGAACCGCGAAATTTTGCAGGGATCGGCACGTTTGCGTGTGAATTGGCGCGGAGAACATTTCGGAACATATCTTTCCGTTGGAACGTATTTTCGCCGATATTTGGATTTGCCGAGCGGCCATCCTGAAATCTACGCCTATTCGTATATCCTAGGTGAAATAAGGCTTGGAGCGACTTTCCGCTTCTAAAAAGCCAATTTCCTAAAGTTTGGCACGAAATTTGCGATATGTAGGGCATGAAGAAGATGTTCCTTTATATCCTAGTAGTGTGTGCGGCAGTGTTTGCTACCGTGGATGAAGGAACATCTTCTTTAGATTTAAAGCTCGCCAATCGCTCGGTCTCCGAGGATGAAATCGTGGATCGCGTCCGCGAACTCTCTTCGGAGTCCCGCTCGTCGCTGATGGAAAAGCGCGTGAACGATCAGACGATTCGCTTGGAACGCATGGAAGGACGCTTGGAATCGATGCGTGAAAACAAAATGATGAAAATTCGGGAAGACGAGTTCCGACCCATGGAACAAGTGAAAAATTTTGATGAAGAATCTCAAAAATGAGGTTTGGATTCGCTTGAATCGGATTTTGAAATAACCTACTTTGATTGTACCCCAAACCAAACCCAAGGTCTCGCTCTTTGAGCGAGGCCTTTTTTCTTGCCGTTTTGCCTGCCTTACAGGGGGAATACGAACGGTGAGCCAGGTTCTCCAAAAGCGAATTTTCTATTTTTGCGCCGTATGTTTACAGGAATTGTTCAAGCAACTGGTGAAATTGTCTCTCTTGAGAATCGTGGCGATGCGCTTACGATGCGTCTCCGCTCACCGGGATTCTTTAA